>JACMRM010000071.1 GCA_014376445.1 Bacteriovorax sp.
CCAGGATGGGGCCTGGTCTTAAAATCTAGGATAAATTTCCGAAGTTCAGTATGGGATGAACTTCTTACTCATTTAATCGGTTATTATGGATAATACTTTAGCAAATAGTTCAAACATCTTTAAATTAAAGTGGAAGTTCTTCACTTTCCGAATAGTTAGCTATTTTTCATTTCTGTTGATTCCCGTCTATGTTCAAAAAGGTCTCGAGCTTCGCCCTATTGCCCTCGCGGCTCTTATGACTCTTTATATACTCTTCATCGTTAGTCAGTGGTTTTTGCTTGGAAAAGAAATCGATCACCGTTTAAAAATTTATTTCCGAGTAAATTCGTCAATAGATAGAATTGTATATCGTCTGCTCTTGGGAATGTTCTTTTTTATTTTATTATTTAACCTGATCAATTTCCTCGAAACAAGATGGGTCTATAACAGTTACTGGATTACTTGGGCCATTCTCGGTGTGTTTTACTCATGGCCGACACGCGGAAAAATTATTCAGGAATCAGTGTCTTCAAATTTTGGTGAATTTAAATTTCTCGATCGTTTTGAAAAAACTCTCGTTGCTCTTATACTTCTGATGTTTGTTTTCTCCATTCCAGAACTACCTCCACAGGTAAATGTGGATATGTTGAAATTATATTTTGATCCATTGGAAAGAATAGGAAATCCGATGTGGAACTTTCTGATCGTGAATTATTACCCGTTCAGAACTTATCCGGGGCTTTTCCGTTTAGCCTGGAGTCTGCATTTTTATATCGTAGGCCTGGGATTATTTCTCATGGTGTTCTACGCTTTTCTCAGATTTTTCGTTTCAAGAAGACTTTCTCTTCTTGGTGCCTTCGCTTTAATTTCATCGTGGTCGTTCAGTAAAACTCTTACGATGAATATTGAATTTTCCATGCTTACAACTTATTCGTTGATCTGGATCTGGACTCTCTTGTGGGTGACAAAAAGCTCGACCTACAGGGCAGGTCTTTTTCTTGGACTCGTCAGTTACTGGGGGGCTCTGCTAAATCCGAGCTACGGAGTTCTGGTTTTTTTCCAGATAGGACTTCTCTACACTTTCTTTTTAAAAGATCGCACAGCCTGGTATAAGCGGCAGCTACTTCGATACGCTCTATTTGGTGTAGTGCTAACACTTCTGCATCTATTCACTCACCTCGATCTTTTGGACGAATTGCATACATTCGACTGGTCATTCTTTGTTCACGCGGCAAAAGAAATAGACCGAAAGGCATTTTTCATTCTGGGAATCTTCGGCTTGCTTATCGCATTGATAAAAACTTATTTCACAAAACCGATTTTCATGAAAGATTTTCAGATAGAAAAGCAAAGTTTGAACATAGTTTTAGTCTCTTACTTTATATTTATTACAATGTCGTTTTTCTGGGATGATTCACTCATAAGCGGCTTCGGTACAATGTGGGCCCTGGCCTTCTTGAGCTTGCTTCCTCTCGAGCTGATCTTTCAATCTCTTAGCCGCGTACGTTCACGCCGTAACATGATTTATGTGATGTACATCCTCATCTGTCTGCTCGACTCCCACTTCGAAGGTCGCGTGAAATTATTTGTTAAGATTTTTACGTTTTAGTTAAGAGTTCAGCAAACAGTACCTTTTTTTTCCAAATGTGCTACAATTTCTCTAAGCCTTACACAATGAAGTGTTTGAGCTGCCGTGGAGTCTTAATGTTTAAAACAGGATTGACTAAAGGGATTTACGAAAGTTTTCTTCGCACTCATCACCTGAACAGATCTGAACTAGAAGCCGCTCCATTTATCTTTGTCGATCCATCTACCGGTCAAATGAAATTTCTTACTAACCTCATGAGCTCTAAAGAGCACGGAAGTGAGATCTTTGCAGTATCAATTGCAAACGGTGGCGATGTAGAAGTTCTCTCTACAGAGAATTATTAAGACTTAAACCAGTTATGGTTTTTGTATGATGGCTTTTCATTGGGCGATTAAATCGCTTTGGCAGGTTTTACATTTTAAAAACATATTCTTACATCATCTCTCACAATATAATACCCGAGTGACAATTTTTTGACCTTTTGTTAATAACTACGTTGTTTCTAGGGCAATTCTTCCATTATTAAAAAAGCAAGCGATTAGTTCATGTGAATATCACCTCTAACTAACTAAAATAATGAAATAGAAAAATGACAATTTTTGTGATGAAATTGCCAAGCATAAAATCAATTTGTGGATAACTTCGTCATATTTGTTGATAAAATAGTAGAGTCAACTAAATTCAGGTGAAAAAAGTAAGTTATTTTGATTACGCAAGGTGGAATCTCATGAAAAACATTCAGTCTGAAGTTATTCTTATGTTGACAGAAAAACTAAGTAATTTGTTTGGCCCAAAAGCAAGTGCAGCAATTTCTTCAAATTTAAAAAACGACAACACAATTGTGACAGAAATCGATTTATTTGTTTCAACACTCTTAAAGGAAAAATTAAAAGTTCATCCTGAGTTTAATCACTACAATTTTTTCAGCGAAGAAGACTACGATAAACTTATTTTTCCTTGTGCGATTCTCGATCCAATCGACGGTACACGCGAGCTGATCAAAGGACGCGCGGAATGTGCTGTTTCACTGGCATTAATGAAGTCTCCCGACCTGAGCGATCCATCAAACTACGGATGGCTTTATAACCCTTTCAGTGGTTTCAGCCTCGACAGCGATGTTCTATTTGTTGCAAGCAATGATAAATCGAAGCAAAAAGTTCTCGGAATGGTATCGCGCTCGGAATTTGAAAAAGGCTATTTTAATAATTTTCTTAACATTGATCCGAGAATTGAGATAACTCCAAGAGGAAGCATCGCTTTTAAACTCGGCTTGCTCGCCAGCGGTGGATGTGATTTTGTTTTAAGCTTAAGCCCGAAAAATATTTGGGATATTGCCGCTGGAACAGTTCTCTGCGCTCAAAGGGGAATCAAGTTTTATCAAAATGGCGTTGAAGTAAAAAATCTCAATGAAGTTTTAATCAAGGGAGTGTTGATGTGGGCACCCGAAAGCCTCGCTCAGGACCTTTGGACAAAATTCAAAAATGAAAAAAAAGGCTAAGCGGCTTTGAAGTTAAAATCTAAATTTGTTCTTCGGTTGTATGAAGTGGTTCAGACTTCATTTCTGGAGAAAATATGGACTACAAAAAATTTATCAATCTTTCAGTTCCTCTTTTAATCACCGGAGAGACTGGCACAGGCAAATCTGTTCTTGCTAAAAAAATATTCGAGCAGTCCCATATCCATCGTGAAAAATTTCTTACTGTTCATCTTGCAAGTTTAAAAGAAGAACTGATCGAGAGTGAATTATTCGGTCATAAAAAAGGCGCTTTTACCGGCGCAGTTGAAGTGCAGAACGGTTATTTGAAAGACACAGGGGCCGGCACACTTTTTTTAGATGAAATCGGTGAGCTTTCACTGGATTCACAGAAAAAACTCCTCTATTTACTGGAAGAAAAAAAATTTACACCGTTGGGATCAACTGCTGTTCAGGAATTTCGCGGAAGAATTATCTTGGCCACCAATCGCAACTTGGAAAAAATGGTGAATGAAGGCTCATTCCGTGAAGATCTTTTTTACCGCATAACTGTTTTTAATCTTCATCTACCTGCACTTGCAGTAAACAAAGATCTTCTTCGCGAATCAATTAGAAGTATTTTTTTTGAATTGAAATCAAAATATAGAAAGCATCAATGCACTCTTTCAGGTGAGACACTTGATTATCTCGTTGGTCTAGAATGGAAAGGAAACTTCAGGGAACTAAGAAATACTCTTGAATATGCTGTCGTGATGAATGAAAAAAGTGCACTGGGAATTTTAGATTTTCCCAGAAAAATTTCCACTAAACCACTTTTGAAAGAAGATTTTATCAGTACTTTTCCAGAAGATTTTAGTGCCAGTCTGGAGCTTTTTGAGGAGATGTATTTGAAGGCCATGTTTCAAAAGCATGCGGGCAAGGTCAACGAGACGGCCAGGCGCTTGGGAATGAGTAAAACAACTCTTATTCACAAGGCCCGAAAATATCAGATTAACACTTTAAAAATCAGGGCCGATAACAGCGAAGTTGCCGCGTAAAAAATACAATTGTCAGGGAGCTTCATTGACAATTGCCTCCCACAAGAGCAAAAAACGTTAAATTTAACTGCTCGCGGGGAATGTAAAAATGAAAAATGCAATGGTTGCCTTAGGTGGAATGCTGATGTCTTTTCAGGTTCTGGCTTCAGGTTCAGTTTTGATCAATGGGAAAGAAATAAAATCTCAGGATCATCTTCACACGATGCTGGTAAAACAATTAAACTTCCCGAATCACTACGGAAAAAATCTGGACTCGCTTTACGATATTCTGAGCACAGACTACGGCGGACAGACAATTATTAAAATAAAATTTCTGAGCATTTTGCGATCTAAACTTGGAGCTGAATACACAGACGCTCTAATCGCAGCTATCCGCGATGCCTCAGATGACAACCCGAAACTTGTTCTTCTTGTTGAGTAAAAGACCATGACGTTTAAAGTAAAAGACCATTTTTTTCATAAAGCGAAGAAAGAAAATTTTCTTGCGCGTTCAGTTTATAAGCTTGAAGAGATCGATGAGCGTTTTAAAATTTTAAAGAAAAACGACAATGTCATCGACCTTGGATATCATCCAGGATCATGGATTCAATACACATCTAAGAAGGTTTTGCCTAATGGGATGGTAATTGGTGCCGATGTTCGAGATATAAACAAAACATTATTAAATATAAAAAACGTGCGTTTATTTCAAAAAGACGTTCTCACAATCGAGACCATGGAAGAGCTTGGTGTATCGGACCAGTTCGATGTGGTTCTATCAGATATGGCCCCGAATACCACAGGAATTCAGTCGACTGATCAGGCTAGATCATTAAATTTAGTAGAAATGGTTTTCTTTTTATTGCCTAAATTTTTAAAGCCAGGCGGAAACGTTGTCGTAAAAGTTTTCGAAAGCAATGATGCTCAACTATTTTTAAAGGAACAAAAAAAGTATTTTTCAGAGTTTCATTATCTCCGACCAAAATCAACCAGGTCAGTTAGCAAAGAATATTTTGTCATAGGGAAGAATTTTAGGCCATAATAGTAATTCACCTGCAACCTCGAAAGGTTATTAAACATGGATAAGTTTAAAAAGATGAACAGTAAGTTTGCCTTAATTGTAACCGCAACAAGCCTTTGTGTATTCATAGGTGGAAGTGCGATAAATATTTTTCAAGGTAAGTTCAACAATTCAATAAAAGCTGCTGAGGTCGTTAAAGACCTTCCAGGTGCTGCCCTCACTATGCCTTCTGATTTGAAGCTTTCAATCGATAAAGCATTTATGACAGCGCATGACTGGCCGGCAGCAATCGACATCGGGAAAAGAAAAGCAAAGATCGAATACAATTTTGATCCTGATCTTGATTCGTATATTAAAAAGCTTTTAAAATCTTACCGCTCTGACTATTGCACAGTGACCGTTATTGATAACGAAACTGGCGAAGTATTAGCAGCTGTCGGTCTTGAAGGTAAAACGAATAACTTCGATGCAAATTTAGTTTTAACGGCGACTCATCCGTCTGCAAGTTTAATTAAAATGGTCACGGCGGCCGAGCTTCTTCAAAATACAAAAGTTACACGTGAAACATCGTTTGATTTCCGCGGAAGAAGTACAACTCTCTTTAAATATCAGTTAAACGAATCAGCGAACAGCCGCTGGGATAAAGCTCAGACGTTTGAGACAGCTTTCGCTAAATCAAACAATGTTATTTTTGGAAAAGCTGCAATCGCGAATATCAATAACGACAAATTAATTCACATGGCAGAGAACTTTGGCTTCAATCAGCCGATTGTTCAGGAATTTGGATTTCTTCAGTCACACATTGCTGTGATTGATACAGATGATTTCGGTCTTGCTGAACTTGCTTCAGGATATAACGACACAACAGTTATTTCTCCTCTTCATGCTGCAATGATGGCCTCAATTGTTGCCAACAACGGTATGATGAGAAATCCAAAAATTATTGCAAAGGTTACTGATGCTGCTACAGGTGAGACGATCTGGGAGAATACCATGATCGAAAAACGTGTTCTTTCTGCTGAAACTTCGACACAGATGCAGGAAATGATGGGCGGGACAGTTGACGGTGGGACTGCAAGAAAATCATTCCGCAAAATGAACAACGGCTACAAAAACGCACTTGATATTGGCGGGAAGACTGGCAGCATCACAGGTGGAACTCCATTTGGAAAGCGAGACTGGTTTGCTGCCTTCGCAATCCCTCGCGATAACGAGCGCGGTAAAGGTATCTCTATAAGTGTCATGAATGTTAACGTTAAAAGATGGCATGTTAAATCGACAATGCTTGCTAAAAACATTATTGAGTATTATTACAATAATGTACGGCCAGTTCCGATTACAATGGTGAAGATGCCTCGTATGGCCTCAGAGAGACGCGGCAGAAGAGTAAGAACCTACAAAAGAGGTATTGCCAGTAGTAGCTCGAAAAAAAAAGAAGTCAACGGAGCCAGCGTCAGTAATACAACCGGCCGAAAGTTTAAAAAAGTAATAAAACGTGAAATAGGTAAACGAAATGAGCGAACAAACGCCACCATCTGACCAACAGGATCCTCTTGCTATCGTCCAAAAAAGCAATGAAGCTGATCTTAATAAAAAACAAAAATTAATTAAAGAAGTAAAGTCGATCGCAATTATCATTATTGCGGTCCTTACTTTTCGTTCGGTGTTTTTCGAGCCCTTCAGAATTCCATCCGGCTCGATGATTCCAACGTTGATGATCGGTGACTTTATTCTGGTGAATAAATTTGCTTATGGCTTCAAGGTTCCTTTCACTGATGTAGTGCTTGGAGACAAAAGTTTTGACCCTATCTATCTTGTAAAAAGAGACGGCCCTAAAAGAGGTGAAGTTGTCGTTTTTAAATATCCCAAAGATCTTTCTGTAAATTACATCAAGCGTGTAATCGGTCTTCCAGGTGATACATTGGAAATCAGGAATAAAGTTGTTTATATCAATGATAAACCGATTGAACCGAAAGAGTTCGACGGAAAAAAAATCATGGATGATATGGACGATAAGTTCAAGGGTTATAATTTAAAATTCTATAAAGTTAAGAATGGTGAAGTTGAGCATGTAATTCAACAAGACAACGATAACTATTATAAAGTTGATTTTGATAAGGTGAGTGTACCCCAGGGCAGCTATTTTGTTATGGGTGATAACAGAGATTTTTCTTATGATGCTCGTTATTGGGGATTTGTTTCTCATGAGCAGATCAAAGGAAGAGCAATGTTTGTCTGGTTCTCGCTTATTTTTCCTTTCGGAGAGAATCCAGCTAAGTTCCGCCCGTGGCGTATTGGAACACCTATTAATTAAATAAAAATTTTTGTACAACCATCATTGCCTTCGATGTTTTCCCATCGAAGGTCGCGGTGTACTTTTTTTAGATAATTTCTCAGCCAATTCTTAAGAATACCGTCACCGTGTCCGTGAATAATTGTAACGAATGGTATTTCACCTGTAATCACTTCATCAATCGATTGCTCAGCGATCTTCTGAAACTCTTCCAGCCTCATACCTCTGCAATCTACCTCAATGTCACCACTCACCGTTTTTTGCACATTGATTGTGATTCGTGGAATCTTTGGCTTTACACCGGAAGAGTATCTCAGTGAGTCTGATTTAACCCAGACAGAAAGAGCACCGTGCTGAATCTGAACTTCTTTTTTTCTTGGATTTACATTTTGAACTTTAACGTTCTTTTTTGCCGTAAGTGAAAACACTGTATCGTCGGGGCTGATATCTTCAAATTTAATAAGGGCCATGTGAGCGTAGATGTTATTCGCAACTTCAACATTTTTTCTTTCAGGAGCTTCTTTTATTAATGCTGATTGAATGTCGGCCATCTCATTGTTCAATCCGCGGTGATTGTTTATTTTTCCGTTCTTGACATCGGTCAAGAAATTTTCAGCTTTATCAAAAAGAGACTTAATCTTTTTTGTATACTCATTCAGGACTTTTTCACGCTCAAGATAAAGTGTTCCTTCCATTGAAGATTTTTGATTTCTCAGCTCAATGTTGAGAGCGCGGTTATTGATTAGAAGTTTATCTAGGTCAATTTTCTTCTGCGATAGATCCTGGAGGAGAGTTTCGTAAGTCATCTGTTTTTTATCAAGCATCTCTTTTGCGCGTTCGCTGATTTCTGTTTTTAATCCATACTCCTCTGATAAATTATCAAAGATTTTGAACGCAAGTGAACTTCCCGGCTCGCCTAAAATTAATTTATAAGTCGGTCGGTTTAAATCGAAATCGTACCCAACGTGGGCCGAAACATAATCGCCGCGGGAGTGCATGAAAGTTTTCAGCACCTGATGGTGAGTTGATAAAACGACTTTTGAATTTGATCTATGGTGAACTTCATCTAAAAACGCAATTGCTAAAGCAGACGCTTCCTCTGACGAAGTTGAGTTAAAAATCTCGTCGATGATAATTAAGTTTAATGGACCGAGAGATTTTAAAAGCTCTAAATAATATTTTGATTCAGAGGCAAATGAACTTAATCCTTCTGCCAAATTCTGGTGATCATGGCTGAAGTAATAAAGGTCCGGCACCGGATGGATGTCAGCTTGAGTTGCAGGAACATAGAGTCCCATGTGAACCATAAGAACAGAGAGCGTGAATGATTTAAGCGCAACAGTTTTACCGCCGGTATTTGGACCGGAAATAATAAGACCTTTGTGTGTTGAATTTAAAACGATATTATTTTTAACTGGATGCTTTAACAGCGGATGATAAACACCATTCAATTCAAAATAAAATTTTTCATTGAGTGTAGGTTTTGCCAGACCAAGTTTTGAGGAATATGTAGCTTTTGTATTTAGCCAGTCAATTTCGAGAACAAACTGGGTCATCATCGAAAGTTCATTCGCGTAGACGTGTATGACTTTACTCAATTCAATCGTAAGTTTTAAAATCATAGACTCAATTTCAGAAAGAAGATGAATTCTCTTGTTTCCTTTTTCTCTGACTTCGTAAGGCTCGACAAAAAGAGTCATCCCGCTTTGAGACCTGCTAACAATCGGGCCAAGTTCAGAGTTATATGAGTCAGAGCGAACTGCTAAAACATAGCGGTCATTAATAATGTCATAACTATCGAGCTGCAGCTTTGATGAATAAAGATCAGTTTTAGCTGTTTTCTGAATTGAGATTCTCAAGTCATTTTCCAGTGCCAAAACTTCAGCATAAAGGCGTTTTAAAACCGGATGGCGTTCATAAGAAACATTTCCACTAAAGTCTACGAAATCCCTCAAAGGATTGACGAAATTTCTTTTGATTTTTGTAACAGTATTGGTATCGATAGAAAAATCTCTGTCAAATGACAAAGTTCTGAACATCGGCCAGCATTCTTGATAGCTCTCAGCGATTTGGGCCAAAAAGTGCAGTTCACGTGCTTCAAAGTATTTTCCTTTGGAAATATCGGGGATCAATTTGAATGACGATTCTTCATCCGGTAAAAGGCGAAGTTTAGAATTGAAAGTCAGACTATAATCATCATAATTTTTCAAATAATCTTCAAGAAGGTTCAGGTCATTTTGAATTTGCAAAACAGTGCGTGCCACAGGAGGTGCACTCAATTTTCCTCTTGTTAATTCAAAATGTGATAAACTGGAAATGTCAGCAGCTAATTGTGACCAGTCGAGGAGCTCGAGAGCTTCAGAATTACCATTTAGAAGATTAAGGGCCATGATACAAACTCACCAACAATTATTAACAACTTCTGAAGAATA
>JACMRM010000072.1 GCA_014376445.1 Bacteriovorax sp.
GAGCGTTTTCTCCGCCGTGGCACATGTAACAGGTTTTATCGATGACCTTTGATTGGAACATTGTGAAAGCTGGAGCATTACCGGCCGCAATTTTCTTAAGCAGCTTTAACTTTCTAGTCTCTTCGTCGTTGGCACGATTCGGATCAACCTCAATTTTTGCATCTTCAATTTCCTGAACTGGTGTGCCATCTCCAAGAGCTGGATCATAAAAAAGTCTTAATACTTTTCGATTCGAGTCTTCAACGATCAGCATGGATCCGTCAGGAAGCTCTGTAAGACTCACTGGACTTCCAAATTTCTGTTCTCCTTTATTTTCCCAACCGTAAACTACACTTTGCGGAACTCCCGTTGGAAGACCCGCCTGATCGCGCTTGAAGGCAACGATACGATGGCCTTTCGGTTCGAATCCATGAAGAGCTGCAAGCAACCTGCCTTTGTACCATTCAGGAAACATGGCCCCTTGATAATAAGTAAATGTTAACGGAGCCGAATGAGCAGGAAGAAACATATAAGGCCTTTGATATGAAGAACAATTTACATTTTTCCATTCAGGGCTAATCTCATTATTATCATAACAGTAAGGCCAACCGTAATGATTGTTTTTTGCAAGGATATTAACTTCATCATGAGGAAAGTCGGAGCCCTTTAATTTCAAATCCATTTTATCTATAGCATCTCTGCTGTTTTCACCCTGGATAATAACTTTATTTTTTAAGTCCCACACCATTGCAACAGAATTTCTTAAACCTTTGGCATAAATTTCAAACGTCTTTGAGAATTTTCCATCAGCAGTTTTTTTATAGCGGCGGACTTGTGCCTGGCCGATTTGCAGGTCTTCACCTTCGTCACATGTTTTTTTACGATTGCCAAAAATTCCGCCGAGGCTATTTTTATGACAGACATTAGTTGCAGCACCAACGTTGATATAAACCGACCCTTCGTTATCAAAGACAAAAGATTTTAACGGATGTAATCCTTCTGCTGGAAGGTCATCGACTAATGTTTCAATTGTATCGCCCGGATTTTCGGCAAGTGGATTAAATCTTAAAAGTGCAGTTGTAGTTCCAACATAAAAAAACCCGTCTGTATGACGAGTAACTTGATGGGGTTTATTTATAATTTCTCTTTTTGGATCTTTCGCGGAAAAAGATTTATTGTTGAAGAGTTCTTTAATAGCTGACGATCCATTTTCAAAACTAAGGAGAAAGATTTTTCCATCATACGGCTCCCATGATCCCTGATCAGTGATGACTGCTAGATTAGAATTAATAGGAGCGGCCATTCTTGGTTTTCTCAGTCCTTCTCCAGCGTAAACTTGGCCTACACAAAATCCTGGAGCGGTTTTTACATCGATCATTGGATAACCGTTGCAGTCACCAACAATATTATAGATGCTTCCTGTGTTGGAAGGGGCACGAGTGAAGAAGTTTACATATCTGACGTAATCAGTTTGATCCATCCATTTGGTTTCTTGATAAGCAACAATGGCAAAGTTGGGATTAGTCTGAGTATGTGAGCAAGAAGAAACAGCAATAATGGTTGAGAGAACTAATATATTAAGATTTTTCATCTCAATAGAATAACATAAGAAAAGTAGAGGTGATTATAGGTAATATTCACCTCTACTTATGTGCGTAGGTGTATCAGAAATTATTTAACTTGGTTGCAGCATCCAGTAAGAACAGAGTCTCCAGATGTTAAAACAATACGGTGAGAGTAAATATTGTCACTCATTCCGTCATTGCATTCTCCTGCAAGAATTGTAGATGTCAGCGTTTCGGACTTGATAACAACTGCCGTATCTTCCTGTGTTCCAGCTGCTTGTGTTCTTGAAATAATTTTTTCAACTTTTATTGATTCGTCAGCTAAAAATGCATTATAAGTTACTGTACTTCCTTTAATTGTTAGATCCCAAAATGGTTCAGTTCCACCACATGAAAAATCAGATGCTGCCATTGCAGAAACAGACAAGGCCAAAGATAATAAAGCTATTAATTTTTTTATAAAAACTCCTTTTAGTTTGTTGTGAGAATTAAGTATCAGATTTCAGGATTTTGCACCATCGAACCTGTAAAAAGGAGATGCTTGGTAGACTTTAGAGAGGCTCTGACTAGGTTATCCTAGCGAGATTGAGCGATAAAGAGCTGAATTTCTACTTTTGCTCAGAAGTGTAAAGTCGCTGTAGTTGAGATTGAAAGAGTTTGCAGAGTAATTATCCAGGCTGGAGAAAGGGAGAGCTCCCAGTACTTGATGGCAACGATACTTTGATTTTCGTATTGTTTTTTTGCCAACTAACTCC
>JACMRM010000073.1 GCA_014376445.1 Bacteriovorax sp.
ATTCTTCCTTTATAAGCTTGTCCAATAGCATCTTCGATAATTTGAGGAGTTAATCCTGTGATCTTGATGTCCATCTGAATAGCCGTTACACCATCTTTTGTTCCAGCAACTTTAAAGTCCAAATCCCCTAGATGATCTTCATCACCTAAAATATCTGTAAGAATTTTATATCTCTTTCCATCAGTGATTAATCCCATTGCAATACCTGCTACAGGGTTCGCGATAGGAATACCAGCGTCCATCATTGCCATTGATCCTGAACAAACAGAACCCATTGAAGATGATCCATTTGATTCTAAAACTTCGCACACGATACGAGTTGTGTAAGCGAAAGTTTCTTGAGGTGGCATAACTGCTTTTAGAGCGCGTTCAGCTAAATTTCCGTGACCTAATTCACGTCTACCAGCTCCACGAGATCCCTTTGCTTCACCAACAGAGAATCCTGGGAAGTTATAATGTAAGTAAAATTTTGAGTATGATAGCCCTGTGATACGGTCCTGCATTTGATCGCCAAGAGATCCACCAACAGTTACAGTTGCCATAACTTGTGTTTCACCACGAGTAAATAACGCCGATCCATGTGGGTGATTAAGAATGCTGACTTCAGTTTCGATTTTACGAACTTCGTCTAACTTTCTTCCAGCAATACGTTTCCCTTCATCAAGGATGTCTGCTCTCATCATGTCGTATAATAATCCATCTACTGCTTTGTAAGCTTCTTTAGAAGCGCCTTTGTCGTCTTTTAAGCCGAAAGCAGTTGGGGCTAATTTAATTTGCTCAGTAACAGCTTTGTTAAGAGCACGAACTGCATCCTGACGTTGCATTTTATCGTTGATTCCAAGAGCAGCACGAGCTGTAGTCGTGAAATCAGCTTTTACTTTTGCTGATAACGTAACGTTTAATTCAGCTGAAACGTATGTACGTTTTTTCTTTCCAACTTCTTTTTGCATTTTATCAACAACAGTGCAGAAAGTTTTGATTTGCTCGTGACCGAAGTTAATAGCTTCAAGAACTTCTTTTTCCGGAACGATTTTCGCTTCACCTTCAACCATTAAGATTGCATCCATCGACGCAGTGATTGCGATTTCGATATCAGATTTTACCCATTCTGAGAAAGCCGGGTTAATTACAAGTTTGCCGTCAATGCGACCTACTTTTAATGTTCCAAGAGATGCTGAAAATGGAATGTCTGAAATAGCGATAGCTGCACTTGCTCCGAGCCCTGCTAACACTTCTGGGTCACCGTTTTCATTGTATGAAAGAACTGAACACGTCACAACAGTGTCGAACATGTAGTCACTTGGGAACATCGGGCGAAGTCCGCGGTCGATAATTCTACAAGTTAAAATTTCTGCAGTTGATGGGCGGTTTTCACGTTTAATGAATCCACCTAAAAATTTTCCTGCTCCGTAAAATTTTTCTTGATACTCAACTAAAAGAGGAAAGAAATCTTGTCCGTCTTTTAATTCTCTAGCCGAGCAAACAGCAACTAGAACCTGAGTTCCATTACAGCTTACAAGAACTGAACCGTCAGCTTGTTTAGCTAGACGTCCAGTTTCCAACGTTACTTCTTTGCCACCGTAATTGAGTTTGTACTCTTTTTTGTTTTCGTTCATTTTTAATCTCCATGAATGACATCACAATTGATGCCGTTATATGGAAAAGAATTTTTTATTTTTTGGACTTAGAATTTTAAAAGATACTTCAAGGCAGTGGTGCTTTCGAACACTAACTTCAAATATCCTTCAAATTCTTTTGCACCTAAAATTCGAAGTTCTTTTCACTTGTAATAGTTTAGCGCTTTAAAACAAAAAGGGAACCTCTTGGGTTCCCTTTTTGATAAGTATTTTTTACTTTCTTAGACCTAATTTCTTAATTAGTGTCTGGTACTTTGCGGCATCTGTTCTAGCAATGTAAGCTAGAAGGCTTTTTCTGTGTGCGATCATCTTGAATAGACCACGGTTGCCAGAATAGTCGTG
>JACMRM010000074.1 GCA_014376445.1 Bacteriovorax sp.
AAGCTTCTAAAAGCGATACTGTTAAGGGAGAAGCTTTTAAAAAATGTACCGATTCAAAAAAAGAGATTGTAAAATCTTGTGAGTCTGTAGCATATGTTTTAAATGCATATGGAAGAGACTGGAGCGACAGTGATCAGTTCGCAGTTGTGAATGGAAAAGCTTCATCAAACTCTCCAGCAAAAGTTTCAGGGACGACCAATGGTAAATCTGCAACAACAACAGTTGGAGCACCATCATCAATTCAATGTTCATCAATGGGTATTGAAACTGTAGATTATGAACCTTGTAAAAAATTTCAAGTTCAACTTGATTTAATTGAAGGCGTTCAACAAGTTGGTTATCAAGCGCAAACTTTAGTCTACTCAGACAAGATGATGGACTCTCAACAGAAATATGCGAATGAAAAAAACTCAGCAACTGGTGCTTTAAAAGCCACTGGTGAATCACTAAAAATGCAGCAAGATATGATGAATCAGAGAACAGCAATTGAAGCAACTAAACTTGCCTACGCTTATACTCTTTATACTGAAATGCCGAGAACAAGTGAAGTTAGTGAAAAATGTTCTGGTATTATCGGACAGACTATTAAGATGGATTTAAATGGTGTGACAGGACTTAAAGAAAATACTCAGATTAAGGAAAGTGATTGTAAGCCAGCGGTTGGAACGCAAAAAGGATTCGCACTTTTAATGAACCAACTAAGCTTAGAAGCAATGAGAAGCAAACTCATCGGTATCGCAACAACTACAGGAAGCAACATGCTTCTTGCTAGCTTACTTGGAAAAAGAGCAGACGACGTCAACAATGCGATTGCAAAAATCGATGCGTTTAAACCAGCTGATCCGTATACAACAACTGAAGCTGAAGCTCAGTCGACATTTTGTAAACAGAACCCAGGTCTTGCTCAGTGTTTGACTGCGGGGCTAGAAAGAACTTTCGATACAATGAATGACAACGTTATTACTTTTGGTGACGGTGCGACTGGAACTCAATACGGTGGCGGCGTGAATGCCGATGGGACAACTGCAACAGGTGCGATTAATGATCCAACGGCTAGAGCTCCAGTAACTCCAGTGGGAAGTATTATTGCAGCAGCAGCTCAAGATAATAAAATGGAAAAATCTGATGCAGCAAAAGTATCGACATCAGGAACCGGCGCATCTGGTGGCGGTGGTGGTGGATCTGGCGGTGGTGCCTCTGGTGGCGGTGGTGGCGGAGCACCTCCGGCCGTAGGATCAGCAGGTGGTGCAGCAGCAGCAGTTCAAGGTAAAACTCCAACGTATGGTGGTGGTTCAGGATCATTCTCAGTCATGGGTGGATTCGGGATCAACAAGAGAAAAGGCGACGGAAAAGATGAAGGCAATCCATTTGGTAAGCTTTTCGGAAAAGATGGTAAAGCGGACAGCACACTTAACTTTCGCGATATTGCTTCACAAAAAGTTGGCTCAAAGGGAGACAATCTTTTTGATATGATTTCTAAGCGTTATACAAGTGTAAATGCTGATAAACGCCTGCTAGAATACGAATTAGCAAAGTAAATCGAATAGATTGTAAGATAATATTTGAATCAATCTGGCCCTATAAAGAAATTATAGGGCAACTTCTCCCAAATCACAGAAAATCATTGTAAAAGAAATTATGAATGTCTTAGAATAATAGATGAAAGATCTGTTCAAGATGAACGCTTCTTTTTAAATGTCTTTACCACCGCTATCAAGGAAGATTGCATGGAAACAACGAACACTCTACTACTTGCTGAATATTTCACTGCCTCAGGGTACCTGGATCGTCTGCTCTTTGCTTTCACTGAAATGGAAAGACTCCACTATGGGCCGCGCGGAAAAAATCAGATTCAAAAATTATTGAATGACTGCTCTATATTCTTCACAAAAGAATTTGCAGAATTTGAGCTCGTTGCAACACCTACAGAATGGGCGCAGTTTAAAACACAATTAAAAACTTATCATATGGTCATTGAAACCTTCGTTAAGGCACCTTTCAAAAGTGCTAAAAAAGAAGCGATGGTTGTAAATTATATCAATCTTATCTATCGCAATTGTTTTGAAATCCATAATTTTGTAATGGAATCAACAAATCTTGAAATTCAATACCCACGTCTGGGATTAATTCAGGAAGAAAATATTCCTACAATCACAATGGCCGAAGAAGCATCACGCGCTCCCCTGTTCTTCCTCGATGAAAAGAAACTGCAGAACTACGGTGACGATAAATCAACGAAAAACTCTCCGCTTGTTTTCCTGGAAATGAAGCGTGAAGAGAAATATGAATTTTATCTTCACAAAGGGCACTACTTCATCGCTCAAAAGAATTATGAAGAAGCCAAAACTCATTTTTACCGCGCAAGAAATTATAAAGAGACTGCTGAAGTTTTAACTTTGTTAGCATGGTCTTACTCTCTTCTTGGAGAAAAAGCTCAGGCGAAATCATATTGTTTGAGAGCTGTTCAAATTGATTCACAATACGGTCCTGCGTATAACGATTTCGGAAATTATATTTTGGCAGAAGGACAAGTTCAGGAAAGTCTTCGCTGGTTTGAGCTGGCAAAACGCGCTCACAATTATCAAAATCGCGAATACCCTTACATCAATGCCGGAAGAGCTTATGTTCTTTTAAAAGACTTTGATCAGGCGTTAACGGAATTTTCACTGGCATTAACCATTGCTCCTCATCATCATGAACTTCATGAGACTGTGGCAAAACTTAAGATCAGCCTGGAAAAAACGCAGCCTCAGTACTCAACGACAACAGAGACCAGAGGTCCTGCACCACTCAATTCATAAACGGATTCTCAAAATGATAACATCAGAGCTCGAGCAGTTTTTAAAAACACTTTTAAAACCCGAGCTCTTTGATGACTACTGCCCTAATGGCCTTCAGATCGAAGGTAAAACCGAAATCAAAAAAATTCTTTTTGCAGTATCGAGCACACGGGAATCGGCCGAATTCGCTGTGAAGGTGAAAGCTGATGCTCTCGTCGTTCACCATGGTTTATTCTGGAAATTTCACGGCACCAAAACTCTTACAGGCCCTTTTTATAAAAGAGTCGCTCCTTTATTAAAAAATGATATCAATCTTTTTGCCTATCACCTTCCTCTCGATGCTCATATCGAAGTAGGAAATGCTGTTAGTATTGCGAAACTTATTGAGATGGAGGAGCTTTCACCTTTTGGGAATCACAAAGGTGCTTTCACAGGAACTATGGGAAGCTTAAAAAAACCAATGTCAGGACTGGATTTAAAAAGTCTTCTGGAAAATAAACTTCAGCATACTGTTCATTATTCAAATCCGCTGGAAGGAAAAACGATTAAAAAAATCGGAATTATTACAGGGGGAGCAAACTCCGAGTGGCGTGAAGCCGCGAGATTGGGTCTCGATGCTTACATCACTGGAGAAATGAGCGAGCACGATTATCATGAATCACGTGAATCAGGCATTCATATGTTCGCCGGCGGACACCACGCGACTGAAAAATTTGG
This sequence comes from Bacteriovorax sp., assembly GCA_014376445.1. Lineage (GTDB taxonomy): Bacteria > Bdellovibrionota > Bacteriovoracia > Bacteriovoracales > Bacteriovoracaceae > Bacteriovorax. Next base: position 3,498 of record JACMRM010000074.1, read on the forward strand.
AATTTTATCTTTACTGAAAAAAGTTCAGAAAACTTTTCCTGATCTGGAATGCATTTATATGGATTCTGAAAATCCTGCTTAATTATGCCTTTGCTTTAAGAGATAATGTTAAAACGAAAGTTGCCACTTCTTCAGTCGGATTAATACTTGGAACGACGGCCTTAATTTCAACCGGTAAATTCATTCTCTCACCACTCTTGATAACTTCAGCAACAAACTTTTTAATCTCAGGAATTTGTGTCACGATAAAGTGCACATCTCCTTCAGCACGCTTTAAAAAATCTGCCTTAAAATCCTTGAATGACAATGCCACTTTTTTGCCTGAAGCTGAAATTTCATTCATGGCCACCAGACCACCGGCAATATCAGCACCGGTGCAAAGCACCCCAAAGTACATTGAATTCAAATGATTTTTCGTTCTTCTGTTAAGAGGGATTTTGATAATGCATTCTTTATCGTTCATCGTAATAACACTGGGAGAAACCCAGAAGATCAGCGGAACTTTCATAAAACCGAAAAGCCTTACGAACATTGTGTCCTGATATTTTTTCGGAACATTTTTCTTCAGCAATTCTTCCAGCATCTTAAATTCCTTTTTTTATTTCCAGAGCTCTTTTATATGCGGCCGTAAAAGCTCCACCCATAATATGATCAATTCCATTTTTTTCTAAAATCTGCAGGGCCTCGAATGTTACACCTTTTTTTGATGTCACCTGATCGCGGAGTGTTTCAAATGATACGTTTTCCGAAACTGCTTTTTCCATAAGTTTAGCACTTCCTAGAAAAGTTTGTGCAATAATCTCTCTGGCATCTGCACTACCTCCGCTTAAGGCAGTCAAATGCTTTTCAAAAAGTCTGGCATATTCGAAAACAAGTGCGGGGCCTGAACCGCTGAAGGCCGTCATGATATCCATTTCTTTTTCTGATTTCATTGTGAAGACTTTCCCGAGAGCTCCAAGAAGCTTCTTAATCTCTTCTGATTCAAAATTCGCGTAGAATAAATTCGCTCCAAAACCAATACTCGAAGGTGTATTCGGCATCAGACGGGCCACATGATTGATTTGGAATTTTTTTTCAAGCGTCTCAATTCCTGTCCCGGCTAAAACTGAAAGAACTTTAGAGTTGCTGTTAAAAGCAAAATTAAAATCCATCAATGATTGCGGCTTAAAAGCAAGAATATACCAGTCGAGATCTCTGGGCATATCGGCTGCAAAATTAACAAAGTGACCGCCGAGTTTATCGGCAAGATACTGTGCCTTTATCTTTGAAGGCGTAAAAAAATACTGTTCAACTCCCGGATAGTTTTTCTTAAAACCTTCCGCCAGCGCTGCTCCCATATTTCCGCATC
>JACMRM010000016.1 GCA_014376445.1 Bacteriovorax sp.
AATCCAAGAGATCTTTGAAGAAAACCACGTGAATGAAGAAGAGCAAATTGAGCGCCTCGTGAAAAAGAAGCTCGGATCTAAAACCAACCTAGACTTTAATGAACAAGGAAAAATCCTGCGATACCTCATATCAAAAGGACATGACTTCTCTACTTCAAAAAAAGTTCTCAAAAATACGCTAGGTTCAAACATGTCTGAATTTGAAAATTTTGAATTCTAATTAAATTCCGCTCTCTTTTCAGAGTTAATTCATTAATTATACTGAATGCATTTGAATTTTCAAGTAATGTTTAGGCGCCTACTGCTCTAAAATTATCTGTGATGAGTGTTTCCAATTCAGCTTTAAATTTCCGAATGCCCCGAAAAAATGTCATACAAGCGATTTCAAATTCATTAAACTTTTCATAGTATTTATTATAAATAACTTTTTTCTTCATAAACTTCCAAAGTCTTTCTATCGGATTTAAATTTGGCGAGTACGGTGGAAGGTAAAAAAGTTTAATTTTTAGTTCTTTTGCCAGAATCTTCACTTTCCAGGATCGGTTGTAGGCAGCATTGTCCATTATAAGAGTTATGTTTTTATCGAAAGGGTTTTTATCTTTAATTGCCTTTAACAAAATACAAATTGAATTGGCATCCACACGGTCACTACTTCTGGTAATTACATCTTGCGAATTGATTTCGATTGCACCAGAAATATTTAAATGCTTCCTACCGTGTATCGTCGAGCTACCCCGTATTGTTCAAACTTTAAAATTCTGGCAAATTAAATTTAACGAAAACATGGAGGTTTTTATGGATTTAATTTCGCTCAAGAAGAGACTCAGTACTTATTCATCAGACAAGGGATATCTTAAAAATGTCGGCGATGACGTCCTGTATGAAGTTCTGAAGTCCTGGGAGTTATGGACAGGACCAGCAAAAGACTTTTACAAGGCATTAGGTTTTTCTTCCAGACAAATGGCATCAGTTATTGGAAAGGCAAAAAAACTTAAAAGAGAAGGCTTTTTTGAAGTTGAAGGATTTAAAGAAATCAATATTGAACCTACTGATTGTGCATCCACCTTGTCTCCCTGTAGTGGAGTCGAAGTTATTTGGAAAAATGGGCAAGTGTTGCGTTTTTCACAGGTGGATACTTTGGTCGAATTTTTAAAGAAGGCAGCATGATAGCAGTGAATCGTAGGACTAAAGTTTTTGTATGCAAAGAATTTGTAGACATGCGGGCGTCCTACGATTCACTGTTTTCTAAGGTCAAAACAATTTTAAAAGAAGACCCCTTCTCCGGACATGTTTTTTTATTTGTTAACAAGAAAAGAAATTCTATTAAGTGTCTGTCTTATGATGGAACCGGTCTTATTCTTTTGTGCAAGAGATTAGAGAAGGGAGCTTTCTCTAAAATAAATCCATTTTTCCCCAACGAAATTATCATGTCTCAAGCTGAATTCTCTCTTTATTTTGAAGGTGCTGATTTAAAAAAACGTTTTATCGAAAGTCCTCAAGAGATTGTAAAAACACGATCGCAACTTCATTGAAAATGTAAGGCCTTATTAGATTTTTTTTATTGGCCGTCTCTAATCTTTATGCAAGACTTTTTAAAATATAAAAAAGTCTTAACTATGAAAAAAAACCATTCGAAACCGAACCAATTACCAACGAAATATTCTTTCGTCCATTTGACAAAGAAATACTGAATACATTCGCCAGGCAAAACATAATCGATCTATGCGTTGGCACTCAAGAACTCTTTTTACAGGCCACTAAGCTTTTGGAGGGCGAGAGACAAACTCTTTTAGAAGTAAATCAAAGACACGCTAGACTTGTGGCCTTAATGTTTGGGTCAATTAAAAAGGAACCGAAAGTAAATATAGGCGACAAAGTGCCTAAGGAAAAAAAGAAGGCCGAACGGATCTCAGGTACTTTAACGGAAAGATATCCCAACTTAGAAGTTGAAACGACAGTGATGCCCCTTGATGCAAATCTTTCATGCCCTTGTTGCAAGGGAAAAATGCATGCGACTGGGATGACTGAGAGGTCGGAGATCTTACGGGTAAAACCCAAAGTATATTATATCGAAATTATTTTACGAGAAAAATTAGCGTGCAATAAGTGCTATAGCAGTATCGTAACGGCACCTTTGCCACCCAAAATTATTCCCGGTTCTATTTATGGCAACGATGTATTGATCGATTTGGCGGTTTCAAAATTTTATGAATTAATTCCCATTGGTAGGCTCGCGAGAATTTCCAAGATGGCCGGTTTTTCTTTTCCGGCCAATAGCATGATTGAATGCACTCACTTTCTTGCAAGTTTTTTAGAAATCATTTACGACATGTGCCGCGAAGAAATTCTTCGGGAGAAAGACCTCAGGGCCGATGAATCGCCTCATAAAATGCTTGAAGGCGATGAAAAAATGAGATGGTATCTATGGTTATTTATGTCGAAGGAAACAGCTTACTACGAAGCCCATAGTACTCGATCCGGTGATGTTTGTTCTAAGTTACTTATCGAGTCCCAATGTGAAACTCTCATGAGCGATGTCTTTTCAGGGTATGCAAAAAGTGTCAAGGCCATCAATAAAGTAAGGGTAGAGTCAGGGCGACCTCTTCTAGAAAACCCCAACTGTAATTCGCATTCACAGCGAAAATTTAAGGCATGCAAGGCAAATTTCGCAGAGGAGCATGAGTTTTACTGCGGCCAATATAAAGAAATTTTTATTCTAGAAAATCAGGCGAGAAAGGAAGTCGGAGGTAAAGAAATTTTAAAAATAAGATCGCAAATGTATCCATACTTCGAGGCAATAAAAGAAAAATGTAATACGAATAAAGACTCTTGTTCAACCAAAAGTGATCTGGGAATCGCAGTTAATTATTTTTTAAATAACTACGAAGCGTTCACCTTATTTCTTACCAATCCCAATATTGATATCGACAATAATGCGGCCGAGAGAGGTTTTAAATCTCCCGCCATTGGCAGGAAAACCTGGTATGGAACTCATTCAATAAGAGGGGCACTCACGACAGTAATTATGTATACACTTTTTGAATCCTGTAAGCTAAATGGCACAAATCCTAGAGATTACATGCAGTCCATAGTTGATTCACTTCTTAAGTATAAGGGGAAAGATTGGAGGAAAGAAAAAGATTTTGACCCTAAAGATCCAAGCAAGGAGTGGCGAGAAGCCTATGAGGCAAGAAAGAAATTTGCCTTTACCCCTAAAACATATAAAGAAATGATGGTTTCAAAAGCCCCACCTCATCCCCAATTGGAAAATTGTTCCAGTAGCACGGGGTAGCTCGACGATTCACAATGCACAACCTCAATTCACTTTTTAAAATTGATAGAGTTCCGTCTGACACACATTTAAGAGATATTTTAGAAACAGTAGAACACACTCAATATCGGCCTGTTTTTCAAAGACTTTTTTCATATATTCAAAGATCAAAAACGTTAGAGCAGTTTGAATTCATGAAAATAAATGGACAATCATATTATTTATTAGCAACTGATGGCTCTGGTTATTTCCGTTCAGAAAAATTAGTTTGTGACTGTTGCATGTTTGAAGAACATTTTGATAAAAATAATAAAATGACTCTTAAGTTTGGTCACAACATTTTAGCTGGATCAATTGTTCATCCAAACCTTAAGCAAGTTATTCCAATGTGTCCTGAACCCATTATGAGACTTGATGGGAGTAGTAAAAATGATTCTGAACAAACAGCATTTAGAAGGTTTTTAGCAGATTTCAAAAGTGAGCATCCGAAGTTAAAAGCAATTTTCTTGTTAGATGCTTTGTATGCCAATTGGCCTATTATAAAACTTCTCAGAGAGAATGGATATGAATTTTTAATAGCAGTCAAAGAAACTAAAAGTCTTCTTTTTATGAATGTAAAAGAAGGAGAAACTTCTGGAGAAACACAGTTTCACGAGAGAATTTTTGAGTCTGGTGAAAAAGTTATAAAAACCACAAAAATGAATTATAGATTTGCAAACAATGTAAGACTTCATCAAGACAAGGAAAGCCCTTATATAAATTTTATTCAAGTTAAAGAAGTCACTGAATGGATTGGGAAAAAAGAAAAAGCAGAAAGACTCGAACGAAATTTTACATTTATTACAGATATACCAGTTACAAAAAATAACATAACTCAACTTGCAGAAGGGGGTCGCACGCGCTGGAAAATAGAAAA
>JACMRM010000075.1 GCA_014376445.1 Bacteriovorax sp.
AAAGAACTTCACCGTCTTTATCTTGATACCGATGTTGTATTTTATAAACTCGGCTCATATGCGATGATGGCGAACTCTGTGAACGCTCTGGATTACGAAGCAAAGGCACTTTCAGACAAAGTAAATAAACTTTCAAACGACTTCATGAAAGCCGTTAAACCAATGCAGCTTTGTGTGCAAAGATCACCGGTAGATTTCTTCAATGCTTTTGTTGATGACCCGAGAACGAAAGAATTAACTTTCAAACTAACAAATATGAGAAAGCAGCTTGATCACTTATTAAGTGTAAATGAAGAAGTTCTGCTAACAGGATTTTCACTCGATGGACTTAATTCATGGGGAAAACTTTACAACGATATTTCCGGATCGATGAAAGTGATGATTGATGGAAAAAGTATCGGACTTGCGACAGCAAAAAATCTTTATTCAAACGATGATAGAACTCTAAGAGAAAAAGCCTACCGTGCAGTCAACGAAAGCTGGAAGCAGCAGGAGATCAGCGCGTGTGCGATTTTAAACTCTATCAATGGATGGAGAAATGAAAATTTCAAAGTCAGATCAACTAAAAAAGAACTTCATTATCTAGACCAGACTTGTCTGGCCGCCAATATCACGAGAGATACTCTCCAGGCCCTTATGAGCACAACTTACGACAAGCGCGCTGTCGGACATGAGTCTCTCAATCTCATGGCGAAAGAATTAAAAATTAATCAGCTAGGTCCATGGGATGTTATGGCGCCGATGCCATCGTCGACTGCCACTTCAAAAATAAGTTACCCTGAAGCGATTCAGATTATCAAAGAAGCTTTTGCTGAAGTTCATCCGGATATGGCCGAGTTTGCGCAAATGATGATGGATAAAAAATGGATCGACAGTGCCGATTCAGAAAACCGCGCTCAAGGCGCATACTGCTCGGGCTTCGCCAACGTACGTGAGCCACGCGTGTTCATGACTTACGATGGAAGCATGGGCAATGTGATTACTCTTGCTCATGAAATCGGCCACGCTTACCACAGCTGGGTTATGCGCGATCTTCCTCTATGCGAAACTTTTTATCCAATGACATTAGCTGAGACTGCTTCAATTTTTGCAGAGACATTAGTGCGTGATTATCTTCTTAAAACTTCAAAGTCGAATGAAGAAAAGAAATTAATTCTTTGGCAGGAGCTTGAGTCTGCACAAAGCTTGATGATTAACATTCCTGCGCGTTTTGAATTTGAAAAACGTTTTATTGAATTACGTAAAACAAAAAATGTCACTGTGCCTGAAACGAAAGAGCTCATGGTGGCTTCTCAAAAATACTGGTACGAGGAAACATTGTCTGAATACGATGAAATGTTTTGGGCAAGCAAACTTCACTTCTCAATGTCGGGAAGAAGTTTCTATAACTATCCTTACCTGTTTGGATATTTATTCAGCTTAGGGATTTATGCTAAAAAAGATTCTCTAGGGGCAGACTTTCACTCTCGTTACGTTGAACTTTTAAGAGATACAGGAAGAATGAATGCGGAAGAATTAATCCAGAAGCATTTCAATGAAGACATTACGAAAAAAGATTTTTGGTTGAAATCGATTCGTATTGTTGAAGATTCAGTGAAGAAGTTTAAAACTTTATAATCAATTTCCAGCAGCCTTATGGTGATGCGGTGTCACCACCATAAGTCTGCTGGAACTTTTTATTTACAAGGTGAAACGAGGAAGCCACCCAAGAATGACCCCATGTCTTTTCCTGATCCGTCTTTGGCCTCTACGATGGCCGTCATTCCCATATTACCAGCGATGCCTACCGAATACACTGTTGCTGAGCGAACGTCTTTTAATTCCAGTCCTACGCTGAATGCGCCTTCCATAATTGGATCTTCTGTTATCGCGATTGCGTGAGTGATTAATCTTTCTGCAAGATTCATTGAATCGATTTCTGCGGTTTCTAATTGACCGGCATTAAGACCAGCTTGTACTGAATCTGCTTCTACAACTGCTACGTCTTTGTATGTATTTCCGTTTTGTGTAACGATGGCCTTAAGAGTTGTACCTTCTTTAACAATATCAATTTTTGTTTCAACTTTATCACCTGAATCTGGCATGCTTAAAGTTGTTAAACATGATTTCACCAGCACAGATTGAGCGGCCATTGCTGGAAGACTTGTTAAAACTAATAGTGAGCAAAACATCATTGCATTTTTCATTGAATCTCCAATTGAATATTTATTACATTTCAAACTTATGATCATTAAGCTTCGCGGTCAGAAAAAGAGTTTTCATTGGTGCTATGGTAGTTTGAAATCTGCCTAAAATACGTTGACCATGTAAAAACGTTAGGACTTTCTATTTGATTTTCACTTTGCTTTCTCTTTAGGATTATGAATACCAATGACTTAGAAACGCTGCCATTTAATAAACCTGCATCTGATTTCCCAAGGGGAATCAATATGCCAACATTGTCTATCCAGGATGGCTTAGTTACGTGGGCTTCTGGTTTTGATATTGATCCGTACTTTATTCTCGAAGAAGGAATGCTTCTCGATTATTAAATTCCCCGACCAAAAGACTTCGTCATTTTATTGAATATATCTCCTCATTCTCCAACAATTTATTACATTAAGGTATTTAGATTGCGAGAAATTTTTTCAGGAATAACATCGATATATCAAGGATGGTATCTATGAAAACAATTATCGCATTATCTCTATTATCTCTTTCTTCTTTATTACATGCTAACGACAGAATCGTTGGTGGTGAATTAGTTGATCCTGCTACAACTGAAACAAGATATATCGTATCTCTTGGTGGTAGCTGTGCTGGAAGCATTATCTCTCCGTCATGGATCTTAACTGCAGCTCACTGTAAATCAATCTTCAACAGTGTAGTTATCACTGGTGGTGGCGTTGATCTTAAAGCAAAAAACAGAGTAGTTCTTAAAATTAAAAAATCATATGTTCACCCTAAAAATAATCCAAGCAAGTACTCTTATGACTTCGCTCTTCTACAACTTGAAACTCCAATTGATTTCGAAAAAACTGGTTTAGCGCCAATCACTATGGTTGACCCTGATCTAGTTAAGACTGGAGCAATTGATGATGGTGTAGTTTCCACTGTTTTAGGATGGGGAACAATGTCTGAAGGTGCTCAAAGCATCACTAACTTAATGAGAAAAGTTGATGTGCCTATCGTTTCTAACGACAGAGCAAATGCTCCTGGTTCATACAACGGCCAAGTAGACAACACTATGCTTGCTGCTGGATTTGACCAAGGTAAAAAAGATTCATGCCAGGGTGATTCAGGTGGACCACTTACTGTAGTTGGTAGTGATGGAAAAGCAGTTCTTGCTGGTGTAGTGAGTTGGGGTAAAGGATGTGCGAGAGCAAATTACTACGGTATCTATGCTAACGTAGCTGTTGGGTACTCTTGGATTCAAGATACAATGAAAGCTAATCAATAATAAAATTATTTGATAAAAAAGCCGGGATTATATTCCCGGCTTTTTTTTGTCTTTTTAAATCTTAATGATGAAAAGAATCTGTATCAGTATGAGTTCCCATTTTCCAGTCTCCTGCAAAAATAGTTTCTGCCCTATCATTGATTAAATAACCGATACATTTTTGAATATAAGCATCTCTCATATCTTCCATTTCTTCTTCGGTCATATTTTCTACCGCGATTAGAAACATCGTACTCTCTTCTTCTTTAATGTGATTTTTTACCAGGCCTGCAACTACTTTCGCTTTTGCTGCGATTTCTTCAGTCCATTGTGTTTTGTATCCCATGCCAGTTAACTCTGCCTCAAGCTGGAAGGCGAGATCGTGTTCATCTTGTCCAGCAAAGCCTTCAAGGCGTGCTTCTTTTTCAGGATTCGCTTTCAAATGATTATATAAAACTTCCTGCTCAGCTTTCCCATGCATTTCCACTAAACGAAAAAATCTTTCAAGGTGTTCTTGCTTTTGAAAATCGGTTGCTTCTTTATCTATAAGGACTGAAATAGATTCTTCCAGGAAATCATGATGCTCTTTTAAAAGTGGAATGAATTGTTTGTGGTCTGCTAAATCAGTGTCGAGTGACAGTCTCACTTCTTCCAGTGAATGAGGCCCTGTTCTTGCCATTTCTTTAAAAAAATTTGCCATTTTTGACTCCTGGTTGCGATGTTTCATTGTTGTAGTGCGAATTCTGAGGCAGAAAGTCGCTTACTGCATTACATACAATTTAAATTGCAATCATAGGGCCAGAAATAATAGATGATCGGAATGTTTAGTTTATTCGCAATCTGCTTCCTTCCATGTATTTTCAGCTGCAGGGAGTCTTACATTATCACTTTTTAAATCAGGAAAATTTTCATTAAATGCAAGCCCAGTAACAGACTCAATATTTTTCACAGGAACAGTATTTCTCGCCAGCATGTCACCATGATCATCCTGACTATATAAAAATGAAATCGCTTTTTTCGGCGGAGTCTCATCGATCACGATTTTAAAAAATTGCTGAGGAATCTCTAATCCACTTTTCATTCTTGGAAGTGATTTAGGAAGTACTGGTCCTGTTATAACTAAAAGTTTTCCTTCACCACACGCCCAACGCCTCACTTTATCTTCAAGCTTTCTCCATGAATCACGATTTAAATTCGGCGACTGAGGCGCCATATTCGACATAACAAATGTTGAATCATTCACAGTCTGATCCCACAAAAAATCGCCTGATGGTGCCATATGCCCGCGATCATAACCGCTGTGGGAATATTCAGAAGGAGCAACAAAAGGATAATTCTGCGCCATTAAAATTGGATCGACGATAAACTTGTTGGCACGTTTGCCTTCAGTCCCCTTCAAATGATCTGCGGTCAATTCATAAACAACATATTCCGGCAGTCTTCTTTGGGTATTGTATAAAATTTTAATCGGCCCGTGATCAATGACAACTTCAACAGGAACTCCGTCCATCGAAGTTTCGCTGCGAGGTATTTCCGGTGCAACAGATTTATGAGCACAGCCAGACAATAGGACTAATAGAATCAGAATTTTTGTTTTCATGGAAAAATACTAAAACGCTCTCTTATACCTGTAAAGGCTCCAGCAGACTTCTGGTAACCTATGTGCGTCAAATACGTATTTTCGTCATTTCAAAATCAATAATAAGCTGTTAGCTTAAATTATGAAGAAATTAATCACCATATTTTTTATCGTCCTAAGTTTTTCAGCTATGGCCGCAGTAGACTGCTCTTTTAATTTTAAAGACTTTCATTCAATGCTGGAGGCTAAGTCGAAAAAATATAAATCAGTGAAACCTGAATCAAAAGATGAAATTTCAAAGACCGTCACTCAACAGGCAAAATTGAAAACCGGCGAAGATGTTTTATTTGTGGGTGGTGGATGTGCTCACTTCAGTTATTCGTTTAATTTTTCAAAAGTAAAATTCAAAACCAACAAAGTTCAGGAGCAGTTTAAAAAAGCTCATGACCTGCTTCTTTATATTGATATTCAAAAAGGTAAAAAAGATATTCTTGTGACGTCACTTGAAACTGCAATGAAAAAACCCATTCAAAAAAGTAAAACAGATCTCTACGATTTAAAATGCGGAGACGCTCTCTGTAACCTGGATTTAAGTTCAAAAAACTCGCTAAAAATCAGTTATAGTTTTGCCTTATGAAAATTGTAAAAATCCAATACACAGTTACAGAAGAATTCGCTGCTAGCAATAAAGCGAATATTAAATAGTTGATGGATCATATTCGGTCTCTTGATCGTCATGACATTAGATACACTGCTTATTCTCTGAAAGATGGGAAAACGTTTGTTCACCTTGCTCAGTATGAAAATATTGAAGCTCAGAATGATCTGCATAATTTTTCTACATTTAAGGTTTTTTCGAAAGAGCGAGATGCTCATATTGAAATTGCTCCTGATCCAGTAGAGATGACTTTAGTGGGATCAACTTTTGATTTATTTACGATAAGAGAAGAGCATATCGAGTTTTAAACTTCTACATTATTCAAACACTTACAAAAAAATACACATGGTTCAATTGCATATCTTCTTAGTATTATAAAAATACCCAGAAAAGGTATACCTCAACAAGGTATAAAGATGGCAATTCTCAGTTTTCGCGACCCACAACTAAAAGTTTTTATTGAATCGGGAATCGTTCCTAAAAAATCGCAATGGCAATCTGTTAGAAAAATCGTATTGAGAAAGTTAGATATGTTAAACTATGCGAAGGATCTGAATGATCTCAATCGTCCGCCTGGCAAGAAGCTTGAGGCGCTGAAGGGTGATTTATACGGTTACTTTAGCATCAGAATTAATGATCAATG
>JACMRM010000076.1 GCA_014376445.1 Bacteriovorax sp.
GGTACCGCTGCATCCGATCGGGTGTCCAAGACTCACGCCTCCACCATAAACGTTTACTTTATTATGATCTAATTTTAACTCTTTCATAGCGGCCAATGCAACTATAGCAAAAGCTTCATTAATTTCGAAAAGATCAATTTGCTCAAGTTTAAGATTAGCTTTAGTTAACGCCTTATTCATTGCTTCAATGGGGGCAGTCGTAAACCATGTCGGATTCTGGGCGTGTTGAGCATAAGATACGATTTTAAATTTCGCTTGTGATCTATACTCTTCTCCACCTAAAACAACCGCAGCTGCACCGTCGTTAATAGTTGAAGCATTCGCTGCTGTAATTGTTCCGGACTTATCAAAAGCTGGTTTTAACGTCGGCATTTTTTCGAAGTTGGCTTTTCCCGGACCTTCATCTGTTGAAACAACAGTGTCGCCTTTAGGCCCTTTTATTGTTACCGCTGCAATTTCTGAATTAAAAATTCCATTCTTGATCGCCTCTTGAGCGCGCTTGAATGAATCCATCGCATATAAATCCTGCTCTTCTCTGTTTGAATACTTGGCAGCTGCTTCTTCAGCACAATTTCCCATCGGGCGGTTTGTATACACATCCCATAGACCGTCCCAAGACATTGAATCCTTCATAGCTCCATCACCAAATTTAATTCCTGTTCTTGAGTTCATAAGTAAGTGTGGTGCCATCGACATATTTTCCATTCCACCTGCAACAACAAGTTTATTGTCTCCAGCTAAAATAGTTTGAGCTCCAGTAATAATAGTTTTTAATCCCGATCCGCAAACTTTTCCAATTGTCGTGCATGGAACTGATTCAGGAAGACCAGCAAATAAAGCGGCCTGACGAGCAGGTGCTTGACCAACTCCAGCAGTAACAACATTACCCATGAAAACTTCATCAACTTTAGAAAAATCGATTTCGGCTTTTTTTAAAGCTGCTTCAATCGCGACAGCTCCAAGTTTTGGTGCAGAAATAGTCGAGAGACTTCCCATAAAACTTCCGCTTGGTGTGCGTGCTCCAGATAAAATATATACGCTCATATGAGTCTCCTTTGAGGTGAAATTAATTAAATAAAAGAGCCTTATTAAAGCATTTTTTCTTCACTTTGCATACAGAACGACACTCCAAAAACCGATAATGGCTGAAGCCACAAAAGTCTCTTCACAAATCAGGGTAATTTACAAACAAATCCACTGCAAAAAAATCAATGGGCCATTGCTAACAAGCGTTCAATTTGATAAATAGAAACTTCATTTTCATTGGAGATTTCTATGTTTTCACGCTTAGACCACGACACACCGGCAGTCCTATTTCCAAAAGACTGGAGCGAAGGCCTGAAGCAAATTCTTCTAAACATCTACGGCGAACAATGTATTAAGGCCGACAAAACTTTCGAGGTTTACGGTTTTTCATATGCAACAGAAGTTCTCCTGATAATTTCATATGTGGGTCTCGACAAATTTGAAACACCAACAACGCTTTTCGTATCAGCTGATCTCGACGAAAAAACTGACTCAGATAAAATCATGGATACAATGTTTGATTCTGCTGGTGTCTTCTTTGATACATTTTTCGCGCAGGATGAAGACACCGAAGAAATCTGGGACGAGTATGTTCTAGACTGGGAAGATTCAGAATTCGGCAACCAGAAAATTTTCTATAAAGTCACTCGTGAGAACGTAGAACTTTCAATGCAGGCAGATTTACTGCTTGGAGAGTTAAAATAATTTCACTCTCCTCAATTCTCAATCAATTTTATTACATGTATCAAGAGACAAAAGAAGATTTAACTAACATTCGTTCTGAAAAGTCTCATTTTAAAACTGAAATGAAAGAGTTTAAGATCGAAATCAAAGAAGAATTCAAAAAAGTGCATACACGATTTATGTGGTCAATCGGAATTACCGTGACCATGTTCTCTGGACTCTATTTAAAATTATTTTTAGGCTAAAATAAAACAGGCACCCGTAGGAGCCTGTTTTATCTAATATAGTCTTAGATTTCTAAAACATTGCAGCTGAATTTTAGTCATCAAACGAAGGCTTAACAACCTTAGTTTCAAATGCAATATCTTGATCATCATCTAATAGATCTTCATCATCAAACCCTTCAATCTCCGCCTCATCAGTTTCTATATCTAGATCTTTCAATACGTGATTAAACGCTTTATCGTCTGCTAAATCTTGGATGATTGTCTCAATATATTTCATTGGATACTTGCGAACAAGCTCCTCTATAATATTTGCAAGACGCCCCTCTGAAAGGATGAGTTGCTTCTTTTTCACGTCTTTCCACAGCTTAATGTAGTGGTAGCGGCAATATCCTGATGTTGTCGACGGGTTATCGCAACCACGAACCACACATTCATCAGTTTCAACCTTGAATAGTTCCATGCTTCTGATTGAAGAGAATACTTCTTCAATCGAAAAATCTTCTGATAGTGCTAAAATTTCTTCTGCAAGATTATCTTTAATATCTTCATCGATAGCTGATTTACTTTTCTTTCTTACCGGAATAATTTCTTCTTCAATCTCTTCGTCAAAAGTCATTTTAACTTTTTTCGGAGCAGCTGTATCGAAGTCATCATCTTCTTCATCTTCGTCCACACGTCTTTTAATTGGAGTTCCATCTTCATCCAACTCCTCTTCCTGTGATCCTTTTTTTCCTTTCGCTTTAAGAAGTTCTTTCTCTTCTTTTTTTGAAAGTTTTTTAGGTGGTTTAGAAGCTTCTTTTTCTGCAATTTTCGCCGCTTTTGCAGCTATTTTCTCAGCTTCTTTTGCCGCTTTTGCTGCCAGCTTTTCTTTCTCTTTATAAGCTTTTTCAGCTTTTTTCTGTGCTTCTAATTTTTTCTCATTAGCTTTTTTCTCAATAGCTGATTTTTTATTCGCTTTTTCTAAAGCTGCTTTTTTAGATACTGCGATTTTATCCTGAATCTTCTTTTGAAGACCGGCCTGCGATTTTGATTTACTGTCGATTTTTTTTGCTGAAGCTGGGGCTTTTTTAGATGCTACAACTTTCGTTGCAACTTTTTTTGCCGGAGCTTTTGAGGTTGCTTTCCCAGCAGGTTTTTTAACAGGAGCAGCTTTTTTAGCAATGGGCTTTGCCGCTGGTTTTTTAACAGTAGCTTTAGCTACCGGTTTTTTTGCTGGTGCTGCTTTTTTTGCAGGAGTTGACTTGCCCTTTTTCGGGGCAGATTTTGCAGGTTTTTTCATTACAAGATTCTCCAAAAATTTTTTTATCAATTAAATTACCTTTTTCTAATAATCAAAATGCTAAAGATTTTTTAATTCATTAGCTGCGATGACAATCCTCTGGATTTCCGAAGTCCCTTCGTAAATTTCCGTGATCTTTGCATCTCTAAAATGGCGCTCAACCGGATACTCTTTTGTGTATCCATTTCCGCCTAGTACCTGGATGGCCTTCGTCGTAATGTTCATGCATGACTCTGATGCAAAAACTTTTGCCTGAGCTGCTTCCTTTGAGTACGGAAGGTCATTGTCCTTCAAGTAGCTGGCATGAGCAATCAAAAGTCTTGAAGCTGCAATAGCTGTCGACATGTCTGCCAGCATAAACTGGATCGCCTGCAACTCAGAAATTGGTTTCCCGAACTGAATTCTTTGAGTCGAATATTTTTTAGCATAACGAAATGCTGCCTCTGAAATTCCTAATGCCTGAGCAGCGATGCCAATACGTCCACCATCTAATGTTGAAAGAGCGATCTTAAAGCCCTTGCCCACTTCACCGAGAATATTTTCTTTTGGGATTTGAACCTGATCTAGCCAGATTTGTGCTGTCGATGATCCTCTAATTCCTAATTTATCTTCCAACTTTTGGACGTTGAAGCCAGGAGTTTTAGTTTCTACGATGAAAGCCGTGATGCCTTTGTGATCAGCACTTTTTTCAGTCTTTGCCATAACGATGGCGATGCCAGCATCTTTTCCATTCGTTATGTAATTTTTTGTTCCATTTAAAACATAGTAGTCGCCTTTATCTTCAGCAAATGTTGCCAGTGCCCCCGGATCTGACCCAGCGTTTGGTTCAGACAAACAAAAACATCCAATCACATTTCCACCTGCCATTCCTGGCAGGTATTTTTTCTTTTGCGCGTCTGTTCCAAATTTTAAAATCGGCCACATCCCAAGGCTGGTGTGAGCTGAAATGAGAACACCGGTGGAAGCACACCCACGCGAAATCTCCTCAACGATGATCGCGTAAGACATATAATCCATTCCCGCGCCGCCGAACTCTTCAGGAATATATGAACCCATGAAACCATTTTCATACAATTTTGCGACGAGATCCTTCGGAATCTCTCCGTCGTGATCAATTTTAGAAGCTAATGGCTCCACTTCAGTATCAGCAAATTTTGAAACTAAATTTCTTATTTCTTTATATTGCGGGTCGTACATACTCATTCAATATCCTTAATATGGTTTACGTTTATTTACCTTTGAAGTTTGGTGTTCGTTTTTCCACGAAAGCTCTGGTCCCCTCTCTCATGTCTTCAGATGAAAAAATTCCAGAAAATTGTCTCTTTTCTAGCTGTAAACCCTCAGCGATAGTTAAGTCAATACCTTCGTTCATAACTTTTTTTGCAATAGAAACTGCATAAGGAGAATTCGCTGCACAAGTTTTTAAAGTCTTCACCGCTTCATTCAACATATCTGTCTTCGAGGCGAAAGTTCTAACGACTAGTCCCATTCGAAGAGCTTCGTCCGCTTTTACATTTCTACCCGAAAAAATCATTTCTTTGGCATTATTTCTTCCTACAAGTTTAGCCAGACGCTGAGTCCCGCCAAATCCGGGAATTAATCCAAGCTTCACTTCCGGCTGCCCGAAAACTGCGTTCTCAGTTGCGTAGATAAAATCAGCGGCCATGGCCATTTCACATCCCCCGCCAAGAGCAAAACCGTTTACACAGGCAATGACCGGAACTTGCAGAGTTTCAAAAAGTACAGAAACGTTTTGTCCAAGCTGGCCGAAAGTATAAGCATCACTTGGAGTCATATCGCTCATTTCAGCAATATCCGCGCCGGCGATGAAAGCTTTTTCACCTTCTCCTGTAACAATCAAACCTTGAAGATTAAATTTATCATCATCTTTCAGCTCAGTTAAAAGCTCTTTTAGTTCATTTAGAAGCTCGACATTTAATGCATTTAATTTTGTCGGACGATTGATTGTGATTAAACCAAACTTCTCATTCATCTCAAATTTAATCGTATTAAAATTTTTATTTGTATTCATAAAATCCTCTCCCTGATTTTCTTCCCATTCGTCCTGCTAATACATATTTTTTTAATAATGGACACGGTCTGTATTTTGTATCCCCTAATCCATCGTGAAGAACATTCATGATGGCGAGGCATGTATCGAGTCCGATAAAATCTGCCAACTCTAGCGGCCCCATTGGCTGATTCGTCCCGAGTTTCATAGCTGAATCGATATCCTGAATGCTCGCCACACCTTCGTAAAGCGCGTACACAGCTTCGTTGATCATCGGCATTAGGATTCTGTTCACTGCAAATCCAGGAACGTCATTCGCACGCACAAATACCTTTCCCATCTTCTCAGCTACTGCCGCCACAGTATTAAAAGTTTCATCAGTCGTCTCCAGACCTCTGATCCCTTCAACCAGTTTCATTACAGGAACCGGATTCATAAAGTGCATTCCCGCAACTAAATGTGGACGTTTTGTAACAGCTGCAATTTCAGTAATTGAAATCGAAGAAGTATTCGTCGCAAGGATTGCTCCTGGTTTCGCCACTTCATCAAGCTTCTTGAAAATATCAAATTTAATTGTTTTGTTTTCTGTCGCTGCTTCGATAAGCAAATCACAATTTGAAAGCTTAGACATGTCCGTAACTGTCGAAATAAGTTCCATCACTTTTATAACGTTTGCTTGATCCCACTTCGCTTTCTCTACACCTTTATTCATCTGGGCCTGGATAAACTCCACCCCCTTTTTTAATCCCTCCGGAGAAACATCGAAAATCTGAACCGTATATCCTGACATTGCAGCTACTTGAGCAATTCCTCGCCCCATTTGCCCAGCGCCAACAATACCGATTGTTTGGATATTTTGCATATTTACCTCTCTTCTATGTATAAAATCGCCCTAATGATACAAACCGGGAACCAGTTTCACAAATAAAACCTTGCCAAGTTTTTACAATTAGAATAAAAAATGAACTCACAAAAATATTGCTCACGGGCAAACAGAATAATTAACGGTAGGAGTTACTTGTGGCAAACCACAAATCATCAGAAAAAAGAGCAAAACAAGATATTA
>JACMRM010000077.1 GCA_014376445.1 Bacteriovorax sp.
AAGGACTCCATAATCTGGAAAAATATTTTTCTAGATTGATCGAGCTCTTGATACACACCTGAAAGCAAAGATCCCAGTGTATATCCAACTAATATGATAAGACCTGTAGCGACCATGATAACAAACAAGGCCGAAATAGCTGTTGACCACTTACGTGCTTTTAAGAATTCTGCGATTGGATCTAAAAGTACAAATAAGAAAAACGAATTCACAATCCAAAGACAAACGGTGACGGATTCTGAAATTAAAGAACCGATAGCGTATATAGCAATCAACCAAACGGGTAAAACCAGCAGCCGTGAAGCGGGTGAATCTGGATGCTGTTTAATATTTTTTTCGATCATAGAACCCCTTCATTCACTAAGCGTGCATGCCTTTAGATAGTGCTGATAATAAATTGATAAATTGATCGAAAATTTCACGTTTTCTAAATGAATAATCGCCGGAGAGTACAGGTTTCTGGTCGACGAGTTTTTCACCGGGTCTAACATTATAAATTATCACTCTTAAATTTTTATCTTCAAGAAGCAAAAAAGTCATATCCAGATTAAAGCAGATCAAGCGCATCTCATGCATTTTTGTTTTGGGATTTTCTCCCGCAAAAAAAAATGTCTGAAATAAATACTCCGGATTTGTTAAACTCTCCAGAACAGCTTTCGTCAGCATCTCAAAACTGACTCGCACCCATTCAACCGCTTTATCTTCAGCATCCAGCTGTCTTGGACTGAATTCGCTTATATTCATTGCGGACGTAAAAGTTTTAATTTCTTTTTCGATGAAAACATCAAGAATATTATTGAAGAGAACTCTCGTGTTTTTCATTTCCAGATCATTTTTCATGATGCCGCTGTAAATTTTTTCTTTTCCTTGAAATACATGCTGGGCCATTGCCTTTTCCATTTCTGCCAGCTGAAAAGAAACAGGTGGAGTTTCTTTTGAAAAATGCGAATTCAAAACCAGCTCTTTCGTTAAAACGCTGTCGGAAATAGTTCTCTGGTTTATGGCGAGAGCCATCCACGGGTATTTGGCTAGAGTCTCATTATGATTGTGAGCAATGTAAAAGGACTCTAGTCTGGCGAAAGGGTGTTTTTTAAATAGGTCAAAAAGCATAATTTAAAGTGATCCCAAGGAATAGTCTTAACAATAATTGAAACATTGATTAAGATAGTCCCATTAATGGAAAATGACAAAAAAATGGATCTTACTCATCACCGAATCGGGGTTTTTGACTCTGGAATCGGAGGACTGTCTGTTT
The DNA here is from genome assembly GCA_014376445.1 of Bacteriovorax sp. Taxonomy (GTDB): domain Bacteria; phylum Bdellovibrionota; class Bacteriovoracia; order Bacteriovoracales; family Bacteriovoracaceae; genus Bacteriovorax. The sequence goes on from JACMRM010000077.1 coordinate 1,256, forward strand.
TGAAAGAACTACTCAACGTTTTTCCTGAAGCACAGTTTTATTATTACAGTGACGACGCTCATGCTCCATACGGGCCTAAGTCTGATGAATTCATCACTGAAAGATCTTTTAAAATCACCAAAGAGCTTTTAGACCAGGGAGCAGAAATGATTGTTGTGGCCTGCAATACAGCGACGGCCGCAAGTATTGATGCTCTTCGCGTGAATTTTCCGTTCATGACTTTTGTAGGTGTCGAGCCTTATCTGAATGCATATTACAAAGAAACAACACCTTCTAAAATGGCAGTTCTCACAACAGAATCTACGGGCAAGTCCGAGCGTTTCAAAAGATTGAAAGAGCGTCTTGATCCCAATGGATTTATCGATAATTTTTCGCTGAAGAATCTGGCCCGCATGGTGGAAGAGTTTTATTATGATCCTGGATTTGAAAGTGCTTTTGATAGGCAGCTTGTTGAAGAATTGCTTCCGCTTCAAGGAAAAAATTATACCCATGCTATTTTAGGCTGCACCCATTATCCTCTAGTGAAAGATAAGATCGAAAAGATTTTAAAGTTAAAAGCGCTGAGCCCATGTCCGTATGTGGCACAAAGAGTAAGAGAATTATACGTGAAGCCCGGTAAAAATCTGAGTGCAGCCTCTACCGAGTTTTATTTTTATTCGAGCAGTAAACCCGGGTGGACTAAAAAAGACCGAGAAAATTATTTAGGGCCATTTAAAAAATAAGGATTTTTTATGTCAAAAATTAAATCGATTAAAGCACGTCAGATTCTGGATTCACGTGGAAACCCAACTGTAGAAGTTGATCTGTTTACAGACGGCGGACACATGGGAAGAGCAGCAGTTCCATCTGGAGCTTCAACAGGATCAAAAGAGGCGCTAGAGCTTCGAGACGGAGACAAATCTTACTACATGGGAAAATCTGTTTTAAAAGCAGTGAAGAACATTAACGAAATTTTAGCTCCAAAACTTATTGGTGTTGAAGTAACTGATCAAAAGAAAATCGATTCAATCATTCTGGAGATTGATGGAACTGAAAACAAATCAAAACTTGGAGCAAATGCTCTTTTAGGTGTTTCAATGGCAGCTGCAAGAGCTGGTGCGTTAGATTCAAAGATGAGTTTGTTCAAATATCTTTACGAAAAATGTAAAGCACCCAATGCAGAAAAAAGATATATAATGCCAACACCTCTGATGAACATTATAAATGGCGGATCGCACGCTTCAAACAATCTTGATATCCAGGAATTCATGATTGTTCCTCACTTAAAAAAATCTTTCAGCGAAAACCTTCGCGCAGGAGTGGAGGTTTTCCATTCACTTAAATTAGTTTTAACTGAATCAAACCACTCAACTAACGTCGGTGATGAGGGTGGATTTGCTCCGGACTTAAAATCTCACGAAGAAGCTATCGAGCTTATTTTAAAAGCGATCACAGCTGCCGGCTACAAACCGGGTGTTGATATCTCATTGTCTCTAGATGCTGCTGCCAGCGAGTTTTATAAGAACGGCAAGTATAGTATGCAAGGAAAAGAGTATACTACTGCGGATATGATTAATTACTATTCAGATTTATGTGCAAAATATCCGATATATTCCATTGAAGACGGTCTTGATGAAGGGGACCACCAGGGTTGGATTGATTTAACAAATGTGCTTGGTTCAAAAGTGGTTTTAGTTGGTGACGATCTTTTTGTTACAAACAAAAAAATCTTTGAAGCGGGAATTAAGACTGGTGAAGCAAATGCGATCCTGGTTAAAGTGAATCAGATCGGAACATTGAGCGAGACTTTTGAAGCAATGGAGCTTGGTTACAATAACAAGTACAAAGCAATTATTTCTCACCGCTCAGGCGAAACTGGAGACTCTTTCATCGCTGATTTAGCAGTAGCTACTGGTTCAGGACACATTAAAACTGGTTCAGCTAGTCGCTCTGACCGTATGGAAAAATATAACCAGCTTCTTCGCATTGAAGAAGAGCTTGGGGCACAGGCGATTTATCTTCCAGTAAAATAAATTCTCCACGCACAAGACTCTCTCAATGTTTGAAAAAGCAAAGAGGGTTTTGTGTTTTTATTTAAAAAGAAGCTTATTAAAAATTCTGATATACCTGAAATTCACGATCTGAAAGAGCGTTTATTTTTTCACGACATTATCAATCATACGCATGGACTAGTTCTTTTTTTAAATCAAAAAGAAATTGGGAGAGAAATTATTGACTTGGAAGAGATTAAAATGATCTCCAGTGAGATTAAAACTCTCCAAAGTTTGATCAGAGATCATTTCGAGTACAAACATAAAAACCTTGTCCAGACTCTGGACTGGGTGCCATTTAGCTACGCGAAACTTGCCTTCAACAGTCTTTCTCAAACCTATTTAACAGAAAAAAAAGTAACAACGACTTTTGATGTTGAAGGGCAGGGTTTTGATGAGAACCTGATTTACTATCCTAGCTACTACCGAATTCTGAATAACCTGATTAAAAATATTTCTGAATCAAATTCAACTCACGTGCAGTTTAAAATCAAAATTACAAAAGCTGGACTTGAGATCATCACGAAAAATGAAATGAAGGTGAAGAATGAAAAAAATTTACCCGAGCATTTGTCGCGGGTAATCCTGAATGAAAAACCGCCAAAAGTTCAGGGCCTGGGACTTGAATCAATTCATCATTTAGCAGAGGAAAACGGCGGAACCTTCAGCTTCGAAATCACTGACAGCGTATGGACTAATAAATTGTTTCTTCCGACTGCAAAAACTATTTCCGACAAAATTCCTGCATAATTACTTGCATCTCAAATAAAAATTTTCTAATCTAGTATTACATCAATCCAAGAAGGAGTGAGCATGGAATACTTTTTAGGTCTAACTTTTGATCCAAGCTCTATCCATCACACGAAAGTAGAAAGCTTTAGAAGACGCTTCGACTCCAAGTTCTGCAAGCAGGAAAACCTGCAGCTGACGATTCTTCCGCCTTTCGCTGTCGATTTTTCAAGTTTCAATGAAGAGCATGATTTTGTCGAAGAGCTGACAGAACTCATGGAAGGGCATCTGTACGGCCTCTCTGAAATCTCGCAAATTGAATTTCGTGGCATCACTTTTTCTGCCGGAAAAAAAGGTGTCATAGGTCTGACGCCGATTATTTCACCGGATATTATTCATTGTCAGGAATCATTATATTTTTTCTTAAAAGAATATGGTGTAAAATTTAAAAATAATAAGAACACCTTCAATCCTATTTTGCCTATCGGAAGATTTGATTACATTGATCATATGGAGTCTGCCATTGAAACTGCCAGGATTGAGTTCTCTAATCCTTTTGTCCTAGATGCAATGAGTGTGGTGCTTTTTGAAAAAACACCGCTGGTATGGAAGGAAAAGAATAACCTATTTGATTTCGAACTTCGGGATCATTTTTTTTTCGTGAACCATTTATATGCGTAAAATTTTAATTAGTGCTGCTCTCTTTACTCTTAGTGCGAATACATGGTCTGCCACTCTTCACAGAGGTGGAGCCGAGTTGTTAAATCCTGGCGCTTATGCCATCAACACCAGTGCAATGTTTTTTCAAACATCGGCCTACTACGATCTTGGTGGAATTGAGACTGCCAAAGCTGATGGTGTTAAATACAAATTTATCGATATAGATTTTTCTGTTTCATATGGTGTGAGTAAGAATTTAGAGATAACTGCATTCGGTCGATTTAGAAATGTTTCCTCGACAGCGAATGAAGTGGCGGCCAAAAAATCTGGGCCTGAATCTGCTGCTGTTGAAGCAAAGTATGCTTTTGATCCGGTTGGAAGTGCACGATGGGCTCTTGGAGCTCATTACCGCCAGACTCTCTATAATAATGCCAGTTATGATACGGGAACACTTCCTCCAACGGATGAAATTATTTTAGGGGACTCAGGAAGTGAATACGGTGTTGACCTCTATCTCACTTATCTGATGAAAGACTTTAAGCTGGATGCAAGAATCGGCTACAGCTCTCCTGCTAATAATTTGAGCGATGAGATTACTTACAAGTTAGAGGGAATATATCGTTTTACAAAATTCGGTTTACTGGCAGGTCTTGAAGGAACAACTTCACTTAAAAAAGATCCATATACAGAAACTCCTCAGTTGAAGCCGTTACAGGCAACTGGTGTGACGGGGTTATGGAACAGCGTGAATCGTGAAAATATGGCGCCGTATTTTGGAGCAAATTATGCTTTTGAAAGAGTGTTAGTGGGCATTAAAGCACAATCCATCATCTCGGGAAAATCAACAGATAAAGGATCCCTTTTTTCATTAAACCTGGTTTGGAGCTCGGAGGGAACAACTCCCGAGTCGCTGAAAGTTGAATCTTTCAAGGAGTACCAGATTGATGGGTCAGTATTAAAGATCTCGGCACGAGGAAACTTCGTTCGTGTCGACCAGGGACTTTCGACGGATGTTGAGAAGGGTATGAAGTTTGATATCTATCAGACAGATTATTTTGGCGGTAATGTGTTGGTCGCTTCTGGCATCGTTTATGAAGTTGGGGCAGATTGGTCAATTATTAAGCTTACTAAAAAGTATAAAGAGATTGAAATTAAACCCGGATTCGCGGCACGCGGATATTAGGGAAGAATTTAACTATTTTAAAATAGTAAGGTTAGTGTAAAATTAAACTATTCTTATTAAATCGTTCTTCTTGAGAGGAAATCGCATGAAAAACTTGCGTTACTTGTTTCTGGTGTTATCACTATGTTTAACAACAAATGTTTTTGCTAAAACATTTTCAAGTCAGTTCTCTGAATTTGAACTACCGAATGGTTGGGAGTGTGCTCTCGAAGGTTCCGAGTGGGTTTGTCAGAGTGAAAATAAAGACAGAAAAAAAGAAGCAATCATTATTCTTGCAGCTAAGTACAGAGGCGAACAGGATTCGCTTGATCAGTATCAGGCCTATTTAAAATCACCAAAATCTTTTTCACTTCCAGGTGGAAAGACGCAAATTTCAGAAGCAAAATCTGTGGCAGTTAGAGAGATCAATGGACAGCGCTGGGTAGATGCACTTCACTTGGCTTCAGAAGTTCCAGGCTTCTATACGAGATATCTTGCGACCGTTAAAGATTCACTGGGAATTGCAGTGACATTTTCAGTAGCAAAAGATCATTACGATTCATACCAGGATATTTTTGAAAAAATTATTGCGACATTAAAAGTATTTGATCAGAAAAATGCTAAAGGTGGAACGTATGTACCTAAAAAAGGCGAAGGTGACTTGATCGACGGTACTGTTGTTATTCCGGATAGCGGAACGAATGTTGATATTTCTCAGAATGGTAAAAAGAAAGGTGATGGATCCGGTGAAGAGGCAACGACAATTGCAATAATTGTTGTGGTAGCAGCTGTGGCATTCTTCCTGATCAGAGCGAGAAAAAAGAAAAAAGGTAAAAAATAAAAGACAAATAAAAAAAGGGAGCTAGAAGCTCCCTTTTTTTATCGACTAAATTATGTTCAGCTTTCGTAAATTCTTAAAAATCAAAACCTCATTTTTCGCTTCTTCATAGGACTTCACTTCGCGCCAGTCAGCTTCTTTATCTGATCCAAGCACAACTTCTTTATTATAAAAAGGCTGATCTTTTAAATAAGGAGATCCAGTTGCACTATTCACTTTTTCATCGCCGCCAGCAGCGAGGTCATTCGAAACCTTTATCTCATTAGTTATTTTTCTAAGTTCGCGTACCTGCTCATCTGATGAGTAAGGTGTCTGTGCCTTGTAAAGATTTCTAAGGGTTTCTACTTTCTTTATACTGTTATTATCACTCATAGTTGATCATATCGGTCGGAGTGTTGAATAACTTTAATATTGTCTAAATTAACTAAAATTTGATTAGTTTATACCGATAAACAAACACCTATGAAATACACATCATTTAATGATTCTGGATTGATGCAGCAATTTAGCGGGGATGAAGAGATCCTGCTAGATATGATCTGCATTTTTCAGCATGGATTGGAAGGGCTTTTAACTCCAATAAGAGAATCTGTGTTGAGAGAAGATGCCGGTCAGTTGATGTTCAACGCCCATACTCTTAAAGGGGTCATGGGGAACTTTTATGCGGGAGAGGCAAAGCTTCTAGCCTGTAAACTTGAGCAAAGAGGTCAGCAGGCCATTTTTAGCGATACATTAATTCTTTTAAATAAGCTGGAAAATGAACTGCAGATTTTTTTATTTGAA
>JACMRM010000078.1 GCA_014376445.1 Bacteriovorax sp.
CAGTTTGAGCTAAAAAATTATTGTCCAGATTTGTGTCTTTATTAAAACTCTGCTCGAGTTTGTAATTTAATCCGATTGAAAAAGGTGCAGGCTCAATTGCCTGGCGTGAATAGTAAGGGATCAGATCATCATAAACGTTGGCATCACTGGGCCTTAAATCTTCTGCTGGAATGAGAATTGCAACTCTCAATTCGGCAGCATGATATTTTATCTTAAACGGTAGTGTGACGGGATCGACATCCCCCTCTCCCATTTTATATTTGATCAGGCTTTCTTCACGGATCTTATCAGTAAGAACACGCTTTAAATCGGCAATAGAAATTTTTGTCACTTTTTCACCGACTAAAGTAACATTAATTTCGCCGACAAAAAAATCGCCAAGAGTAGCATCGACCTGAGTCTTCTTTTCTTCCCTGCTGGACTTGCCGAAAACTTGCTTGAAAAGATCATCTGTATTTTGTTGTGTATGAGCTGGAGATGAGAATCCCAGAGCAAGAAGACTGCTTAATAAAATTGAATGGCAATTAATTTTTCTCAAAACTAATTTTTACCTTATCCGTGGCTTGAATATCTTTAAATTTTCCATTTTTTGGAAAACGAAAGATCCTATCACTTTCAGCTAAAACATTTTCGCCTGACATTCCTTTAAGGTCCTGACTGTCGAGTTCAATATTTTTTTTGCCTGAAATCTTCAGCTCCAGATTAGAAAGCACCTGATGTTTTTTTCCAGAGTTTGTAACTAGAAAGGAAACATTCTTGTCATCCACATCAAGTTTCTTGAAAGAAACATTCGAACTCAATCCATCCGGTTCAACATAGAGTGCCGCTACATAACGAAGTAAAACCTTGATGCTGGCCTTTTTCTTTTTCTCTTTATCCATTTCAATAGGAAGCTGTTCAGCGACTAAACGGTAGGCCTGCTCAAATATTGGTACACTTTTTCCAACCCATGTTACTTTCACTGATCTTTTTTCATTCGCAGGAATGATAAGCTGTGAAGGATAAATTATCAGTTCATCTGTAATGGGCTTATTTATTTCAACGCCTTCAGTATTCATTTCGCGTTTTAGGAGCGTAGTTGTGACAGCAATAGGCTGATCAGAATCGTTTTCTAAATAGAAAAGTGTTGCATTCATTTTTGTCTTTACGCCTATGGATATAGACATCGGCGAGAATTTAAATGCATAAGAATTTAAACTGATAAAAAAACAAAAAATGATAAATAAAATATTGCGCTTCATTCCTTGAAACTGCCTTTTTGAAGTTAATTTATTTTACAGATTAATTGAACTTTCTACAAAGTTAATTTGCAGAAATTTTAAGGAAAATAGGCTTATGCACACTCATGGCCTGCTTCAAATGATTAACCAGCAGTTCGTATTGAATAGTGCGCGAATTTCCTGCAACAATAGTAAGGGTTGCATCAAGACCTTTTTGATTTAAACCTTCAACTTCAAACTTCTGACTCTCTCTCGCGTAACGCGTATTTATCTGACTTGAAAATACTAACAGGTCCTGAGTTGAACTTACCTGTGTTTGTGTAAATTTTGTATTGATTGATGGAGGAACGTAGGCCCTCAAAACAAGATGCGCGCTACTTTCTGCATAAGAATTGATCGACCAGATAGCTGCCAGAATAAATGTATAAACTGCCTTCATAGTAGGTGTATCGGATTAATACCTGATAAACTTGAGCGGCTTTAAAAATGGCTGAGATCTGGAAAGTTATCGTATCTTGTGTTCCAGATGTTGCTGAAAAAGCTCCAGCAGAAAAAAGAAATGAAAATATAACAGTAAAAAAAATTATGTTAAATTTCAAATTAAAAATAAATTAGTTAGCAGCGATGTTTAGAGTCAATGTATCCTGATATGTACCTTCGATCATTGTTTCTGCAGCTACACCTGTGTATGAAACGTTCAGGTCTTTATTCACGTTAATAATTGAAGCTGATGAATCAGTAAATACAGTACCAGAAGCTGTTGAAAGCCCGACAGCAGATCCGCCGTATTTAAGTGTATAAGCGAAAACTTCGGCACCATCAGTTCTCTTAAGTTTTCCCATGTTCGCTGAAGTGATCGTTAGTTTATATCCTGATTTAGAGTTAGACTGTACGTTTACAGACCCAACTTTTAAGTCAGCTTGTGTAGTAGATAAATCAAGAGCTGAAGCAACTGCAACAGGTGTAACAGCGACTGAAACTTTCTGAGCTACGATACCTTGAAGTAGTAACGTTCCCGAAGTTGCAGCAAATGATGATGTATTAAGAGCAAAAAGAACTGTAGCTGCGATTAACTTTTTCATATGGAACTCCTGTAAGATGGCCGTGTTGTTGATTTTTCGGTTCTGGTTTTTTCAAACCCCATTCTGGTTGTGTATAAAGCACTTCCGATGCCAATATAGAAGATGGCCTAACAATGAAGTTCTAGGTATCTGCATAAAGGACCTTCATTGATTTTAAACGTCGATGCCAAAAGGTGCCTAAAAAAGTGTCAAAAGGAGCTTCTTGCCGGGGTTGATTTAGCTAAGAGAGCGAAAGAATCCTAATTATAAAAATCAAGACGAATGCGGAACAAATTAAACAAAATTTTTTTGAATTAATCAATGATTAAACTGACGTTACTATAGTAGTTTCTGAATCTGAATCTGCTTCTGGAGTAAAAGTACCCACCATTTTCATCATAATACTGATCATTTGTTTGCGCTCTTCAGAGTTCAATACGCGTGTATAGTGTTCCATGCGTGCAATATGAATTGGAAGGACCACTGCAAGTTTTTGTTCACCCACTGGTGTTAACTCTACAAGCATCCCTCTTCTGTCTTTTGGATCATCGACTCTTTTCACGAAACCATCTTTTTCGATAGCATCGATAAATTGAGTCATAGTTCCTCTCGTTACTCCAGTCTTTTTTGCAAGATCTGAAGGCGATAAAGCATGAAGAGGCTCTTGTCTCTTAAGAAGCATTAACAAGTGGAATCTTCCTGTTGTTAACCCATGCTCTGCAAGTACTGCTTCTCTTCTCATGTTAATGAGACTCGAAACTTTATTAAATTGTAAAATTGTCTCAACAGCTTCTGCTGAAGTGTCAGGATAATTTGTTAACAATTCTTGATAAACAGGATCTGAAGTGACATCTAAAATTTTATTTTCCATAATACTTATTATGATAGCAAGAATTCTCTTGGTCAATTTAGCACATGGTAAATTTTGCATTACCTGAACAAAGATACCTATAATTTTAGATGAAAAAAATTTAATCTCTATAGTTATTTTTACCAATGGAAATTAAAAATTCCTTAGGGAATTAATTGGTTTAGATCTTTCTCTTTATAGATGCACTAGAACCGCAGCATATTACTAAGTTAATTTCACTTATTTCCAGCTAAAAAATTTTGCGTATGCCCGTTATTAATAAAAAAAAAAATTATTAATAACCATTCTAATTAGCATAGGAAGCAGAGTGCGATCCAGGCAAAGCACCTCACAGAGCACCTCACAGAGCACCTTTATCATTTGAATTAATTTGAATATTGAAGTGCTGAAAGAAGTAAATTCAAAAAAACGGTAGCCTTCTTGCTCAAAGAAAATGCGTTCAGCTTGCTAAAGAATATTTTAAGCTAACTGAAAAGAAGGCCTGTAATTTTTTATCAGTTGAACGCTCGTTTGTTCGTTATAAAAAGTGTCCCGATATGAATATTGAAATTATAGAGAGAATTAATGACTGGATAGAGAAAAGAGCGCACTACGGGTAGCCTCGTATTCATGAAATATGAAAACGCCGAAAGAATTTTTGGAATATTACGATTAGAGATTAACTGCGGTGTGACTAATTGAAGAAGTGGAGAAATTTGGGGGGAGGTCAGTTAGAAGAGAATGGTGTTCGTCGCAATAAGGTAGAAGAGCCACTGACGACAGGGACACTATACCCAATCCAGTGGCGCGAGTTGAGAGTGAATCTGGCGGAGCTGGCAAAACTACGCTTTATTGATGGATGGTCGAGGCAACAATTGGCCGATCATTATCAAAGAACCCTCTACGATATTACATATTATTATCAGAATATTAGGAAAAAGGATTTTGATCTTCAGGGGCTGAAAAAACAGGAACTGGAGCGAACAGATGGGCATACAAAAATTAATTTCTCTTTCAGCGACTCTGGCAGTTCTTGCGGTCTCTACAGGACAGCTAACAAAAGTATTAAAGGTTGAAAGGGTAGCTCAATTGCAACCTTTAAAGGATTCTCAGGCATCCAAATGGGGAACTCCGATACTTCTCCCGAATAGATAAAAGACAAAGGCCCTGAGACTTTTAATGGTCTCAGGGCCTTTGAAGATTATTAAAAATTTTGATAAGCAAAACACAGTTTATAATTTGCCCTGAACGACTAAGAAACCTTCAATTCCTTAGATGGTTTAATAATACTTAATAAACTTAAAAGTTTATCAATGGTAAAAACCTCAATACGATATTTTATAATCTTATTCACTCGGGCCTTATCAATGCCAAGCTTATTGGCAAGTTCGACCTGAGAAATTTTATTAGAAAGAATATAATCTACAAACTCAGCGCATAAATCATATTTTATTTTATCTACCGCAGACGCATGCTGCCTATCAAGGACAAAACTTGGTTCAACATTTTCTAGTTTCTTTAAAACTTTCTCAATTTGCTCTTTACTTGGGAATGCCATTATAACCTCCTATCTCTAAATGCGGTGATAACTCCAACATAAAACTTATGATCTTCTAAAAGCCATACCATTTTGTAGAGCTTAGAGTTGTAAGCAATTTCAGAAACAAAATACTGGAAATTGTCACTGTAATCTTCTGCAATATGCTCAGTATGAATTAGCTGGGGCAAGCTCCAAAATCAATTCATCTGAAATATGATCAGAGTGTCTATCAACATGTGAATCGATTATGACTTCTTCGATCTCTATTTTGTTAATAACGATAATATTGATTTTATAAGCTCTTCTTTCCATCGAGTTTATTATATCAAAAGTAGTCAAATTCGTCAACTTTCGCCTTTTGGGACTATTGCGCTTGAGTGCTAAGGCCAAGAGAATCAATAAAACGAGTGCTTATCAACCATTTGTCAAAAAAACGTTTTAAACTAGTAATGTA
>JACMRM010000079.1 GCA_014376445.1 Bacteriovorax sp.
AATGAGCTTATATAAATCAAGCAAATGCATTTCTAAACCAAAAAAAGATGGTCTTGTGGATACAATCTTTAAAAGTCCTTTTTTTATCCATGGTTCAAAATGAATACCTATAGAACTCATATTTTGAGTGAGTTGCCCTGATGATTCTTCATAAGACAAGAAAAGACAGCGTTCTCCACGTTTACAACTAGCTACTGCGAATGCAGCAGCTAAACTTGTTTTACCAGTGCCTGTCGTGCCTGAAGCTAGCACCGTACTACCTCTGGTGTAACCGGGTTTACCGCCCTTAAACAATTTGTCTAACGATGGAACTCCAGTCGAAACTTTTTGAGCTGTGCCTGGTTGATCAAGCCCCGCTGACGTAATCGGGATTACTGAAAGCCCCTCTTTATCAATGACGAAGGGGTATTCGTTTGTTCCATGATTTGAACCGCGATATTTAATGATACGAATTCTACGGATGGAAATTTGTTCTTTAACTCTGTTATCTAGAAGAATTATACAATCAGAAATGTACTCTTCCAGGCCATGACGAGTAAAAGAGTCTTTTCCCGGTTCGCCGGTTACGATTGCCGTAACTTCTTTTTTCTTTAGCCATCTGAAAAGTCTTTTTATTTCTAAGCGAAGAATTCCAATATCCGTGATGCCTGCAAAAAGAGATTCAATAGAATCTAAAACAACTCGTTTGGCACCAATGGAATCAATCGCATGTTCCAAACGAATCAGTAACCCTTCAAGATTAAAGTCGTTCTCTTGAATATCTTTACGCTCCAAAAGAACGTGCTCAATTAAAATCTTTTTTCGTGAAACAAGCCCTTTTAAATCTAGATTGAGAGAAGCCACATCTTTATAAAGTTCGTCTTCGGTCTCTTCAAAGGACATGAAGACGCCCGGCTCTTTGAAATTAATCGCACCGCTAATTAGAAAATCAATCCCCAACAAAGTTTTACCCGAGCCAGGACCACCTGAAACTAAAGTGGTTCTGTTTTTCGGAAGCCCGCCTTCTGTGATTTCGTCAAAACCTTTGATGCCAGTCGGGCATTTCTGCAATTGATTATACTTCGAGGCACTTTTTTTCTTAGCAGCTTTAGACATACAATTATCCTTGTCTTCGTATATAGCACGAGTCCCCGTAGTTACTTTGATTCAACACTTTCTAGCATTTCAAGTGATCACGGTCGAAGTGATATAGTACAAATCCCCCGTAGTTACTTTAATTCAACACTTTCTAGTATTTCAAGTGATCATGGTCGATGAGATATAGGACAAATAACTGCAAATGCACTCTGATGTGGCAGCAGATGCACAAAGTCTCGTTGCGTTCTGATTGTAGTGGTCTCTGCAGTTATGACATCGTTGATCGCTCTAGTGAACTTGCACGTATTTTTCAAATCAAGAGTCAGTTAAAATTTGAATGTCTGATCTCGGGAACAACCCGATAACAGACGACATAAGTGAAAAGACTGCTTCGTTGCTCTTATGTCGTTTAAATTTTAATGTGAAGGCATCAGCATAGCCTTCGGCCAGTTTATGCTGCAACTATTGCTGATACCGCTACAGCTTGAAAAAGTTTATCGAGTCCCATTTGAATCTCCTATATTTGGTTCTTTATTATTTTTTTCTTGATCCTGAATTATGCAACTTTGAATATAAGCAAATATTTTTTCGATTTAGCTTTCCTCTAATGT
>JACMRM010000017.1 GCA_014376445.1 Bacteriovorax sp.
GGAGCTGAGATCCCACCGTCTTTTCTTACTCTCCAAAAGTGAACTGCAATTAAAACCCCAACAAGAAGTGGGATAAATACACAGTGAAGAATGTAAAAACGAAGAAGAGCTGGCTCACCAACGAAACGTCCACCTAGTAACTGGAAACGTACGTCGTTCTTATCTGAAACCATTACGAAGTCGCCGATCCTAGCAAGCATTGCTCCCGGCCCTGCGTTCCCCATGAATGGAGTCGCTTTCGCCATACCAGACCCAACTGTGATCGCCCAAATAGCAAGCTGATCCCATGGAAGAAGATATCCAGTGAATGAAAGAAGAAGAGTTAAAACTAGAAGGATAACCCCAATACCCCAGTTGAATTCGCGAGGTGGCTTGTACGATCCGGTCATGAACACGCGGAACATGTGAATCCAAACGGTAATTACCATAGCGTGCGCTCCCCAACGATGTATCTCGCGCATGATTCCTAGAGGAACGTGCTCGCGTAATGCAATGATGTCGTTGAATGCGTATTCAGCAGTTGGTCTGTAATAGAACATTAGAAGAAGGCCAGTAACAGTTAATGCAAGGAAGATGAAAAATGTTAATCCACCCATGCACCAAGTGTAACCTAACTGAACACCAGATTTTTTTAACTTTATCGGGTGAAGGTGAAGAAACACGTTACCTGCGATAACAGCTGCTCTGTTACGAGCGTTATCCGGTGGACCATGTCTGAAAATAGATTTCCAAACCTGTGTGTCGCGAACTTTTTTTGCTAATCCATTTCCTGCCATTTTAAAAATCCTGTTCTGAAAATATTTTTTAAAAACTTAATAACTAATCATACGTTTAAGAAAGAATCCGGGTTTTCCCACTCACCTTTTTCCCAACGGTAAACTTTAGTCTTATCAACTTTAATTTTTCCATCTGGCTGAAGACCGATTTTAAATCTTTCTAGAGGACGTGGTGTTGGACCTTCGAAGTTAATACCACCCATGTAGTAACCAGATCCATGACATGGACATTTGAATTTTAATTCAGCTGGAAGCCAGTTGGGAATACAACCTAAGTGAGTACAGATGTTTGATAGAGCAATAAGTTTTCCTTCTTGCTTAACCATCCACACACCAAAAGTTGCTTTGAATCTTTCATCAACACCAGGTGGAAAATCTCCAGGTAAACCTGCTAAAAATTCCATTTCCGGATCAAAGTTAACGTTTGGATATGAAAATCTAAATGCCATTGCTCCAAGACCCGCGCATGCAGCAGAAAACATTACCCAACCAACAGTTAAGTAACTAAAAAACTCACGACGATTTAAACTTAATTTTGTGTCACTCATGACAAAATCCCTTGTTATAAACGTAAATAAGCCGAGAACATTTTCGATTTTAAACGATAAGAAGTTTCAGCTCGTAGTTATTAAAAATAATCAATACTTAGATTATGCGAAGGATCGCTTATTTTTTCAATATATTTAATACTTCCTTCGCTTTTGTAGCTACAGAAATATTATCGTCCTTGTTTGCAACTTCTAAAACAGTGTTGTTTAAAATGCTCCAGTCATACTTCGCAAGCGTAATTAAAACGCTCAACTTTAAATCGCTAATCTGCCTTACATCCAAGGCCGGTGGTATTACGCGCGCCTCTTTCAAAGGATATGGAGTCATTAAAATTTCTTTTAATAAATCAATTCCCGCTTCATCTTTGTAAGCAATTAATGCAGTTGCTGCTGCGTATCTTACAACTCTGCTTTCATCTTGAAGAAGAGGATGAATTGCTTCTTTTGCCTCTGAAACTTGATGTGTAGCGAGTGCTAAAGTGCTTGCTTGTCTAAGGATTGCTTCCGGGGATTTTAAAAGTTCAATTGTCGACGTCCAGTCAAACTTAATTCCTTTAGGAAGGTTTGCTAATGACACGACTGCATGAAATTTTACGTCGGTCTCTTGATCTTGCAATGCAAGTTGTAATGTTGGAAGAGTGAGTTCAGACTTCAATGCGCCCAGTGCAGCAATAATAAATCCGCGCGTTCTTGGGTCAACAGAATCTTTGTAGGCCGTTGTTAAATTTTCTATGAGCCAAGGATATTCTTCGACAGGAATCTGGGAACTGTTGATTTGTTTTGAAAGTTCATAAGCAGCAACCCACTTGTTTCCAAATGTGCGTGATTGAATTTCATTCACTAAATCTTTATATGATCTTTCAGCTGACAACATTTTTGTTACGCCGAAAAGAATGAGTGCACCAACGAGAACGATAGCAATAGGAACAACCAGGCTTCCTACGAATGGGTTCTCAAGAATTTTCTTTTGAGTCTGTGAAGGTCTCGAATCATTTGATTCAGTCGACATGTTTAACACCAAGTAGCCAGGGGCATACATTTTTTGTTACTTTATATTTTTTAAAAACGTTGTTAATGATAAATAGCAAATCTATATTATCATGACAATTTATTTGAGTCTTCCATCCGAAAATATAAGAGAGAAAATATGGCCTACTTACTTCGTAGTTTAATTGTTATCATGATCGCGAGTATCACCCTCACGGCCCTACTAGCGTTAGACGTTATACACATGCAGTTCAGTCACATTCAACTGGCAATCCCTGCCTTTCTTTACACTATCTTCGCTCAAGCATTCGTGATGTTTTACTTTATCGGGGTGTCCCGTTTAACAAATAATGTTTATAATATCGTGGCCTCTGGTGCTAACCTGAATGAGCTGTTTGATAATCCGCCTGAAGATCTTGCACCCTACATTGAAAAAACAAAAAAATTTGTTGAAGAGTCTGACAGATCGAAGAGACAGACGATCCCCTGGACAATTCTTATGTTGATTCTTGGGATGATTGCTTTTCTTCTCGGCGGTGCTCATGACACAGGTTTAGTGGCGAAGACGACTCACTCTGGTGTTGTGTTAGGATTTTTTGTAGCGATGATGATTGGTTTTTTTAGACAGTGGCATTATCTTGGAAAATCGCATCTGTTGCTTCGTAAACTGAAAGGGCTGTATGGAATGAACGACGCTCAGATGTAACGGCCGTTGAAAAATTAAAAAACAGAATTATTTTTAATGAGTTCAGCGGTTCTAAGCATTTACTATATAGACTTCACCATGATGAAGACACGTGTTTTCCCCTGAACATTCTTAACATTCGACGTATTACTTTCCATCAGCTTCGATTGATTCACTTTCATTGTTTCACTCATAAATTCTTTGAAACTCGCTTGAGGAATGTAGATATTGTAATAAACTCCCCCTGGAACATCTGCACCTGGAACAGAATCTTTAACTGCTGAACCCTGATATTTTTTTACAAGTTCATTAATCTGATCGCGAGTTGCATACGTATTAGTCGACGTCATCATTAAACGATAAGTTTTTGTAGTTCCACCTGTCGTCTCACGATAACCATTGGCGTTTTCAGCATCACCTTCAAACTTCGATCTGACTTTATCTGCTTTATTAAAATCTTTTGGAATATCTTCGAAAGATGAATCGGTCACATCTGTTTCTTCTTCGTAGGTATTTGGATCGAAGAATTCGTTTACCTCACTCGACTTAGAAATATCTTTAATGCCATCGAAATCCAGTTTGTATTCTTTCACCGGTTTTTTCTCAAAGCCTTTAAAAACACCGTTCTTATTAAGCCAAGTAAACTGCGGTTCATAAATACTGACTTTGTTAGCGAGATATCTTTCGTACCAGATATTTCCTTGGCGAACTCCGTAGATTGTCAACGTGAAAAGCAGCAAAAGAATACTGATATCCTGAACGACACGAACTTGTTTTAAGAAGCTTGAACGCTCTTTAATTTTTTCCAGATCAAAACTATTCGTCTGAAAATCTGCTTTCATTTTTTTCAAGAAAATTCCCCACTCATCAAAGAGTGTGACTTCCATTGAAGGCATGATCTCATCTTCTTTCGATCCAATTTGTGGAGTCGGAATATTTAAGGCAAGCTGGATTTTGGCGTATGATGTTTGAAGATTTGGACTTAAAACATTTCCAACCTGGAAAACATCGCTGAAGTATTGGTCGAGATGTGGAAATTCATCAAGAAGATAATTTCTTAGGATCGTAGCTAACAATGACGGACTCATCTCGGACTCTTCCGCAAGTTCGCCAATCGTTTTATTTTTAAATAAAAAAATAAAGCTTAGAAATTTATCACGTAGCCATAAGAACCATGATGATAAAGATCCGATCCGCACCTGAGAGTAAGCGTAATCAAAACGCACAATAAGTTTTCTCACTGTTAAATTTTCTTCGAAGAAAACTTCCCAGAAAGTCTCAAATTCTTTCTTAATACGTTCCTGCCATGTCAAACCATCAAGGTTTAAGTTTAACCAGTTTCGAAATTCAAGATAATCAGAATGTGTGAAAATCAAATCGTTCATCGTTCTTTTTATTTCCTAAACTTTTTTCAGAAGAACTGCGATTCCTTGTCCACCACCAATACAAGCGGAGGCAATACCGTAGTCTTTATTAAAATGTTTTAATTGTCTTGCAAGCGTATGGGCAATACGCACACCTGAAGCTGCAAGCGGATGACCGAGTGCCACTGCTCCTCCCCAAAGATTAATTTTATCGTGAGAAATGTTAATATCTTTCATACATGAAAGAGCCTGGCCCGCAAAAGCTTCGTTGATTTCAAACAGGTCAATCTGTTCTAGTTTCATATTTGCTTTTTTTAATAAACCTTTGATCGCCGGGCTCGGTCCGATTCCCATAATTTTTGGATCGACACCGATAACAAATCCGTCGACGATTTCTGCAAGTGGAGTGAGCCCTTCCTTTTTGCAGAACGATTCGCTCGCAACAATTACGGCAGCTGCACCATCAACAATTCCTGAAGCAGAAGCTGCAGTCACAACTCCACCATCAGCTTTAAATGTTGGTCTAAGGCCTTTCATTTCTGCAAGTGAAGCATCATCTCTATAATGTTCGTCTTTATCACATACACCTTTTTTAAGAGGGTATGGAGCGATCTCACCTTGAAGGTGGCCTTCTTTATATGCTTTTGAAGCACGCTGGTGTGAATCGAAAGAAAATTGATCGCACTGCTCGCGCGTGATTTCAAATTTCTCTGCAAGATTTTCTGCAGTAATCCCCATTGGTGTTTGCGAATATTGATCTGTTAGTGCATCTAAAAGCATGTCGACAGATTTTAATGAACCGTATTTCGTTCCAAAACGTGAGCCATATGTTAAATGTGGAACCATCGACATATTTTCTGTACCGGCAGCAAGAATACATTCTGCTTCACCAGTCTTAATAAGACGAGCGGCCATCAAAATAGCTTCAATACCCGATCCACAAAGTCTATTTATAACGACACCTGGAGTTTCTTGCCTACATCCAATTTTCAAAGCGAGATGACGGCCGCCGTACATTGTATCAGTTGATGATGTACAAACATTTCCCAGAATAACCTGATCTATTTTTGAAGCGTCTAATTTGATTTCAGAAATCAGTGCTTTAGAAGCATGAACGGCCAGATCTACAGGGGTTACATCTTTTAATGAACCGTATTTCGTTCCAAAACGTGAGCCATATGTTAAATGTGGAACCATCGACATATTTTCTGTACC
>JACMRM010000080.1 GCA_014376445.1 Bacteriovorax sp.
TAAACCTAACGCAAGATTGCGAAAGGTTTAACAGTGCAAAATATTATCTGCAAGAAAGATGCTAATCACTGGCATCCGACGATGGTAAAAAGGGTTATGGATTTTAACTGCCAGAACTTATAACAATAAACCAAGTGACTAGTTGTTGACTAGTTTGTGAGCACATGGTACGATTGGCTTGATGGATATAAAATATAGCACACATGCCGTTGACCGAATGCTGCAGAGAAAAATAACGACGACGCAAATCGAGCGCATTTTAAATGACCCAGATGGAATGATCCATCAATCAAAAGATAAAATTATTTTCTACAAAATTTTAAAAGAAAGAAAAGACAATGCACTGGCAGTGGTAACAGTTTTAAGGGACGTAGATACTTATGAGATTATTACAGTAATGATTAATTTTGAGGTTAATAAATGAAAATATTTCACAACACAGAAATTGACTACTTGTCAATAGACTTTATAGATGAAGTTGAGGCTAAGTCTGAGTATAAAAATGGGATAATTGTCAGATATAATAAAAAAGGAAATGTTATTGGTCTTGATATTACAGACTCGATGAAACTATTTATGAGTTCTGATTTGATGACACTTCAAGAGGCGTGTGCTTTTCTTGGTATTTCAGAATCTACAATGAGAAGAAAGATCCGAGACGGAAAAGTGAAATACACAAAAGATGGAAAAGATTATCGTTTTAAGAAAGCAGAGATCATAAAACTTGCAGCCTAATTACACAATGATTCTTTGTAATACAGATCATTCAACTGGCATCCAGTGATGATCAAAAGAGTTTTGGAAAATTCTCAGAGTAATTTAACTAAGCCGAACAATTTGTAAAAAGTAAACAAGTTTGACATGTTTAGCTTCTCGGATTGTATTTGCAGTTGAACAAGAACTAATTTTGAAATTAAAATTGGAGGCTATTTCATATGTGCTAGATGAATACCTTCAGCATCACTTATTTGAGCCATCCTGATAACACAAGTATCATTTATCATGGCAAATACACCTCAATAGCAAAATCATTAGGATCTTCAAAGCAGACATAATCTTCTTTCGATAATAAAATTTTAATTTTTCGCTGCTTTAATTCAGATAATAATCCCCTAAAGTGATTTGCATCTTTTCCTTGTAAGGCCATGTGATTTAACCCATTTCCTTGCCTGTTGTTTTTAATCTCTAGAGCATCGCCTTCGATTTGGACAAAAACAATATACGTTCCGCTTACATGTTGCCAGCTGATGCCGCCATTCCATTTTTGGTATTCAGCATAGCCCATGAATGGCATAAACCAATCCCATAGTTCATTAGAGCGAGAAAGATCTTTTACGTAATACTCAATATGATGAAGCTGACCAAACTGCATTTAGATATCCTTACTTTAAATCATTGGATTTAGTTATTGTTTAGGAGCCTAGCTATTTTTGTATCTAAAATGAGCAGAGAGTTCGTTTAATCGTTAAATGGCTCCCTGGAATATCTTGCAGTCGAACTTTATTGAAAAGTTAAAACGGATAAGCTTTGAATTTAAAATGATTTAACTTGGAGTGAACGAATAGTTCGTCTTACCAAAAAATGGCTGGGAAGGTGGGAGTCGAACCCACGACCAATAGATTAACAGTCTACTGCGCTACCACTGCGCTACTCCCCATCAGCTTGAAATAAGTACACAAGTTATAAAAATTATTGGAGTGAATGTCTAGAACTTTTTTAATTAAGCCTTAAATTAATTTCTAAAGTGCTGAAATCCCACTATGGCACATTGCCAGATCAAATCGCTCAAGTTTAGACGCATTCCTGCCGATACGTTCATTACTATGGCAGCACAAAATCTACTTATTATGAACCTCCTGCGAATCATCACTCCTGAAGAAATTGCTGATATCGCGACCAAGCACAATGGTGGGAAGTTTCTTTCGCTTACTGATTTAGTTAATGAAAGAGTTGAGCGAAAAATCTATCGCGATTTTTCTTCAACTGATTCAGTAGATGAAATCCACGAAGAACATATACAGATATCCGGTAAAGAAGGCGCAAAAATTCTTCCATTCGGAAA
Organism: Bacteriovorax sp.; assembly: GCA_014376445.1. Classification (GTDB taxonomy): domain Bacteria; phylum Bdellovibrionota; class Bacteriovoracia; order Bacteriovoracales; family Bacteriovoracaceae; genus Bacteriovorax. The sequence goes on from JACMRM010000080.1 coordinate 2,063, forward strand.
AAAAGAAGCTCTTTCTGAAAATGTTTCAGAAGATGGAGAAAGTCTAGCTCCAAGATTTGTTGTGCAGGCGAAGCACACTTCACAGATAGCTCCACAGGTTATTGATCAGGTTGCGCCGGAAAAAACTCCGGTTATTGAACATAGGCCAGATGAAAATATGTCTTCATTCATTCTGATTGAAAAGGCGCGACTTAAGTCTTCACAAAAAACACTCAAGCAAAAAGAGATCATTGATCTCTATCAAAAAAACTCCAATGTTGATGTAGAGCTAATTAAAAGTACTAACCAGAGTCCTTCGTCTTCCAGTGAAGGCGGAGTTCTCATCAACAAGAAGCATTTTTGATGAAATGGGTATACATTCCCATTATGTTCGGACTCGCTTTTATTTATACTAAATACTCATTAAACGATTCTGGAAAAAAACATGGAGGGGAAGTTTTTTTTACCTCAGGCTCACGTGCACCTTCTTCTGTAGATGAAGTTGCTGCTGTGGTTCCCGCAATGAAGAGAGTTCCGGCCTCTGTGCTTTATAAAAATCTTGAAGATGCAGAATTTCTCGGACCGTTTAAAGGAATTCTGAATTTTAGAGGAACAATTATTGGCTATCCGCACGTAGAGAGTTTTGGTTTCGTGGTAGACGACAAAGGCAGATCTACATTTTCTGTGAGCGATTATCCTGAGGCCAGCGAAGGAGCCTATCTTCACGATGTGCTGGCACATTTAGTTTCGGCCAAAACAGCTGACAAAAAAATTTTATGGATTAATTATTTTGATGCCTATAAGGCCGGCCTTCAGGATCAGCCACATATTTATTCGTACTATGTAGAAAATGGTCTGGAAAATGCAATATGGGATACACAAAAAGCTTTTGAAGAAAATGTTTCGAATGATGATCCGTTCGAGTTTACAGCTCTTAAAAAATCAAGCCACCGTGTTAATGTTGCACAAAAAAATGCCATACAAAAAAGCTTAAAAAGAAAATTTTCTAAAATACAATTTTTTGACCTTTATCAGAGCGATTCAGATAGCAAGACTTTTCAGGTTTTAGTACGTATGCGCCCTCAAGATAAAATTCAATGGCTGGAGCTTCATGAAAATAGTATTTGTGACTACGATCAAACCTTTAATCAAGAAACAAAATCAATACCTTTTGAAAAACGTCTTGAGCTCATACGAAGTGATATATTCGACGGCAGACTTGATAAGTCTCTTCATTCAGTTTTAATTAACAAAAAATATTTTACAATGAAGTTTTCTGATCAGTTTGTAGCAAAACTCTTATTGGGAAAAATTCCGGTAGATGATTATCAAGATATTGCTCTAGATGAAGCTTATGTATTAGGAAAAATTCATAGAAAAACGTTGGGTGAAAAGACTGATGATTATATTAAAGCATGGGCCTCGATTCCAGGCGCAGTTGTGGATGAAAAAATGATTGAATTAAAATATAGATTAAAAGATCTTCAAGAGTAATATCTAGAGATAGATTAAGACTCGTCTTACTTTTTGAAAATGATTGACGTCAATTCATGTCTTAGATAAAACTCTATTTGCATGACTGTTATCATGACAATTCCCAAAAATTTTCAAGCAAAAGACCTCTTAAAGACATGTTACGATACTAAAGATCTAAACCAATTATAGCCTTAATATCATCTGGTTCATCACTCAAAACTTCCAGACACGACATCTGATAAACACACGAATCGATCGTCGTTAATGCCGCCGGATGATAGTTCCCTGAATTCTTAACTCCACCAAATGGAAGTTTCGCTGAAGCA
>JACMRM010000018.1 GCA_014376445.1 Bacteriovorax sp.
AGATCTACAGGAGTTACGTCCTTTAAAGAGCCGCCAAATTTACCAAATGGGGTGCGCTTTCCCTGTACCAGATAAATCTTTTCCTGAGCGGACATATTTGCCTCCTACTTTTATGAATATAGTCTTCGTATCATATATTAAGACGCGATTAATTTCTTAGCAAAGAATTAAAAAAAGGGAATATATGTCTAATATAAATGATCTCAAAGCTCAAAAATATATGGAGTCCGAATCCAAGCGATATGAGACTGAGACAAAAACTATGAAGACAGAAAACGAGCGTACATACACTACAGAATCTAAGCTGAAAGAAATGGAACTTAAAAAGATGCGTGAGGATTATGAGACTCGACTGAGCAATATGAAGAATGATCAGGAAATGAAGCTGAGTGAAATACGTCAGAAACAAACACGTTCTCTTACAGACGAGAGTGAGCGTTTGAAAACTGAAATAGAAAACTTAAAGAAGACTCATCAAGGACAAGTAGAAGAAATTAAGATGAGTCAGAGTAATGAAATAAATGAGATTAATGAATCTCACCAAAAGACACTGGAAAACTCAAGAGACAAATTCCAGAAGGAAAATGTAAAGTTTAAGACATAGTTTTGAGATATGAGATAGTAGAATTTAAAAAGATTTTTATGTGGGAGAATTAATGGAAGCCAATAATAACAATAACAGCGCAAGTGGAGTCTTTATAAACGGTAAAGCTCAAATTATCGAAATGCTTCAGCATATGCCTCGCGCGGAACGCGCTAAACTTCTCAAAAATCTAAAGGCCAGAAACCCACAGCTGGCAGAAGAACTAACTGAGCAGTGTTTTACTTTTTCTGATCTTGATAATCTATCTGATTCTGAATTAGGAATGATTTTTCAATATGTGACCGCACCAATTTTAGGAATGGCGCTTAAAAATATCGAACGTGCTTTTCAAAGACGTCTTCTTTCACTTGCAGGAAGAGATTATGCTGAAGAAGCTTTCAGAGTTTTAAAGACTCCGTATTCAACTGAAAAACGCGATATCAAAAGAGCGCAGAACAAAATTATTGAAGTTCTGGTTTCTCTCAAAAAAAGAAAACAAGTTAATTTCTAAATATATTCAGGTCTGGCTGCCATTAAAGTCGGCAAGGGCCTGAATATAATTCTTCTCTTCATCTTTATTAATTAGTAGCCTCGGATCTTTATCACTAGATAGGTTGTGCTCTTCAATCATATCCTGAACATGCTTCAAGCGTTCACATAAAGTTTCAAAAATTTCTGGGATCCATGATGGTGAATTTTTTATCACGCTTAAGACGTCTTTCTGATCCACTAAGACCAGCTCTACATCCGTTTTAGCAATCGCTGTCAGTTCATTGGGCTTACTCGTCAGGATGGCCACTTCATTTAAAATTTCGCGTTCTCCGCATAGTTGGATGCCGGTTAAGCTATTACCTTTAAACTTTACAAGTCTCACTTCCCCTCTTCTGACAAGATATAGATATTTTGAAGGTTTTCCCTGAGCAAAAATCACCGTTCCTGCTTTAAACATGATTGGTGCATCTGTTCCTTTAGATATATTGCTCATCAATTCCCCCAGTAATTACTGTTCCATAACGAAGGCCGCGTGTTGATATCTTAATTGTATCTATTTTTAATTTATTGCCAATAAGTTCTGCGACATGAGATCCGCCGGCGACCATTGGTGCTCGTTTTCCGAGAAAAGGAAAGAGCATTAAGAGATTTTCTACGTTGGTGTTTCTTAAGTCGTGGGCAAATTCAGTAAATGATTTGAAAGAAATTTTCATTCCTTCAACTTTTGAGTCAACGTATTCTTTCTGGCCGAGATAAATGGATGCTAAGGCAGTCATGCTACCGGCGACACAAACTAAAGTATCTGTTTGATAATCACTAAAGTCTTTGTTTAAAATTTCACTGACCTTTGAATCGAACTCCCCTTTTGATTTCCAGTCAGTCGCTCTGACTGAGCCTACAGGAAGTGAGATGGATTTTACAATTTTGAAAGGAGCGGTATCGATTTGAATCAGCTCTGTCGAAGCTCCGCCAATATCCATAATTATAATTTTTTCTTCACTTTTTTCCAATGAAGACACGACTCCCAAAGCCGTATAATAGGCTTCCCCGTCACTTGAGATGATTTGAATATTAAAACCAAGTTCATCTTTTATTTTTTTAAAGAATTCGCGTGAGTTGGTGGAAACACGACTGGCTTCAGTGGCCGTTGCGATAACATCGTTTGCCAGAAAATTTATTTTATCCAGCAGTTTTTTGTATTCACTAAGTGCTTCGTAAGTAGCTTTGATTGAATCAGGATGAAATTTCTTTGCGTCGTCGAGATCTTTTCCTAGAGAAGTGATGAATGATTCATTCAATAGTTCTTTTGTTATAACTCCGTCACTATCCAGTTCTACGGCAAGTAGGAGTACAGAATTTGATCCTATATCAATACTAGCTCTTCTCATTTATCTTGACCCTGCCATTTTTCTTACGTTTTCTACTGTGACTGGGTTGATGGCGCCATTCTCACAAAGAATTCCTGTAATGCAGCTATGATCTGTCACATCAAAGCTTGGGTTTAAAGCTTTTGCATCAGGGTGGGCGATATAGTTATCTTTGTATTTTAAAATTTCATTTTGATCGCGTAGTTCAATTTCAATTTGATCACCGGTTTTTAAACTTAAATCAAAAGAACTTACAGGTGCTACAATAAAAAAAGGAATTCCGTAATATTTAGCAATGATGCTTAAGCTGGAAGTTCCAACTTTATTTGCGGTATCACCGTTTTCAACAATACGATCCGCACCAGCAAAAATAGCATCAACCATTTTATTTTTCATCAAATAAGAAGCGGCACCTTCAACAACGATCTTATGATCGATCCCTTCTTTAATTAATTCAAAGCTAGTCAGTCTTGATCCTTGAAGATATGGACGCGTTTCAGAAGCATACACTTCTTTAACTTTCTTCTGCTGATTCATGTGAACAATAACTCCAAGAGCTGTCCCCAGTACACCACAAGCAAGAGTTCCTGTGTTACAAATAGTCATTAAATTAAGCGGTCTGTCTCCATAGATTTTCTGCAATTCTATTTCTGCAAATTTTGCCATTGCCAGGTTTTTTTCATATGAATTGTTCATCTCATTCAGGGCATGCTGAACTAGTTTTGGATAAAGTGCACTTAAGTGAGTTTCCTTTTTTGCCATTTCTACACAACGATCAATTTCGTAGGCGAGATTGACGGCAGTTGGACGTGCACTTTTTAAATACTCTGCTGCTTGTTCAAATTGCGGCTGAACAACTTTAGGATTGTTTTTTAAAAATAGCGCCATTCCCCAGATACCGGTAAATCCTATTAAAGGAGCACCTCTAACAACCATATCCTGAATAGCTCTGTAACAATCTTCGATGGTTTTTGCTGTCATATAAACTTCTTCCAAAGGAAGAAGTCTTTGATCTAAAAGTTTTAAAATTTCTTTTTCATATTTTAAAGGTTCAACAATGCTTTTCATTTTTACTTTCTCTTAAACAAACCGTTTAATAATCCTTTTACTTGCTCCTTTGCTTTTTCAGGAACAACCTTATCAATATTTTTGTCGATAACTTTGTTAACTGCTTCCATGCCTTTTGTTTTAGCTGCACCTTTCGCAATTCTAGAAAGAGTGAATCCTGCCTCGGGTTTCATAGAGTATCCAGGGCCCGTCAGCCTTACCGGAAGCACTCTTGAGCCGACATTTTTTTGAATGATGTCACCGATGTTTCCATTGTCTGTGAAATAAACATCCATACTTGATTGTTTTGTTGAGCCGAGTGTCGGATAAATTGTTCCTGAACCCTTAATCTCTACACGCTTATTGATTCCAATAAAATTAAAGTCTGCAATATTGTAAGTTTCATTCTGAAAACGTCCTTTCATAGTGAGAGTTTCAAAATTTCCATCAATCTTAACTTCTTTTCCTGCAACTTTATCTTTAACCATCGGGATGCTTGAAAGTAGCGGATTAATGTATTCTGAAATATTAAGTTTTTTGATTTCACCTTTTTTAGCATCGACTGCTACATTTACATCATATTGGGCCGGAACATTCGGTGCTTTGAACATTTTTGCACTTCCATTAACTTTACCACTGAATGTGCCTGAAAAATTATCAACGAATGGAGGAAGAAAAGGTTTGAATGATGAAAGGTTTAGATCTGTAATTCCAAGATCGAAAACAGACTCATTTGATTTAAGTCCAAGTTTCATTGTTTGCGTAAGCTTTCCGGTCCCTTTTGAGAATTTAAAAGTCATACCATCAACTGCAATCGCTTGAGGGCTTACAACTATTTTTCCTTTCCCTGAAAAATCTTCTCCACCGACACTGATGTTAGACCATACTACGTTAACATTTGCAGGAGGAAGTCCTGGTGCAGGTTTTCCTTCTTTTGCAGCAGCTTCACGAATTTTTTCCGCTTCTGCTTCTTCTTTAGCCACTTCAGCTGGATCCTTTTTTGCCCAAAGTTTTTGCTGAATAACTTTTTCCGGAATTTTTAAACCATTTGCAGTAACTTTAATATCGAATGGTCTAAGTGATTTCATATCGAATTTTTCGTTCGGATTAAACTCGCCATTAATGAGCGTGTCGATCTTACCACTCAGGACATCAGTTTTAACTTTAATCGCGATATCTTTTTTCTTAAACGATCCGTCTACACTTGTTGTGGCAACAATTCCTTCTTTTGAGTATCCTATACCTGGCGCGATGGCGAAATTAAGATCTGCATCGATTTGTTTATCTTCAGTATAAAGTAGTTTTCCCTTAGCAGTAAGCTTGGCCCTTGAAAGATCAATCGCACGATCCAGACCCATGATAAGACCTACATCTTTAAGAATAATATCTACATTGATATTTGAAATTTCAATTTCTTTTGTCATCTTAAAATCAGCTGAAATTTTGTTCTGCGTTTCAAAAGATGAGGCTACTGAACCGGAAATTTCTCCGTCTTTTTTCAGAAGAAGATTTACATTCGTTGTGATTTCAGGAAATTTCCACTCAAGGCCCGTTTTTGCAATGTTGTTTACCTTTACAATAACAAGAGAGCTTACTGATCCATTTTTTACAAGGTCAGCAATATTGATTTCTCCAATAGCGATTGTATTGAAAGAGACAACAGACTGGTCTGCCATAACGAATTTTGCATCTGAAGCAATTTCAAAGGCCGTTGATGATTCAAAGTTTAGCCCCTTAACAAGGAAACGCGAAATATTGATCTGGCCTTTTGAGTTTGAGCGAAGTGCATACTTAATCGTAACATCAGAAAGTTTTACATTGATTTTGCTCTTTCCGAAAAGGCCGATGGCATCCTGCTGAGCTTTTGCTTTTTCTTCAGGAGTTTTTTCTTTTTTGTCTTCCTTTTTATCACCCATCGCATATGTCCAGTTGTTTCCAACAGGTAATTCAGCATAGTTCATCAGAGGTTTATCAAGCTGTATTTCGATAACTCCGCCATTTGTTAAAACTGCCCATAAAGGAACTTTAACATTCAGATTATCCACGGCCAACATTTCGACTGGTTTTCCATCAGGGCTTTTTGTATTCAAAGCAAACTGATGAAGTTCAATTTTAAAATTAAGGCCCCAGTGAATATTTACACTCCCCAGAGTTGTTTCTGCATTTGGAAATACCTTCTGCGTTTGAGCAATGGCAATTTTTCTGATTTCTTCCGGATTAAGTTTTGTAGAGGCGTAATAAACGATTCCTCCAACCAACACCAGGAAGATTGCCGCAATAATTCCGATAATTTTAAATTTGTTCGATTTCATAGTTCTCTCGTTGAAATAAGTTCTCGTTTAATATTTTTCTTTTTTTGTTTTTTTTCGTTTTTGTAAGCGATTGAAAGCATTTCTTTTAATGGGGCAATGATTGGATGAGCTTCGTTAAAATTATAAAGACGCGAACGCCCTACTACACGTGAGACCAAAAATTCCGCTTCTTCGAATCTTTCCAGTTGCTTTTTGATGGGGTCTAGAGCGGTGTTATAAATTTGGGCGATCGCGGACGCATGGAGTTCGCCATTCTCATAAAGAGCGAGCATAACTTTTTCAGCTGATTTATTTCCAAGCAGTCCTTCTAGCATGAACAAGATTATCAACTAAAGAAAAGTCTATATCAACTACATTTTAGTTGAAGAGAACTACTCAGATATTTTTCTTTGTAGGGTCGAGTTCTTCAAATTTATACATCGGTAGATAGTCCTAGTTATTTGTGCTAGTTGTCTGAATAACACGCGCCTCAAACTATCGTGTAAAGATTACATTTTTCCAATATAAAACCGATTTTTTTACTATAATGCGTGCATGAGTGAAAAGAGTAAAAAAATCTATCACACCACCCTGTTAATTCTCTCTCTGGCATTGCTGGCCGGATTGTTTTTTTATGTTCAAAAAAATACGACGAGTTTTACTCAACTAAAATCTGTAAAACTTCCTTTCGTTTTTCTTCTCATTTTAATTCATGTACTTTATTTCTGGCTTCTTGGAATGACTCACAAGCTTCCATTGAAAAAGCACAATATTATTCTTACGTTTGAAGAATGGTATGGACTCTGCATGGTTTCCGAGCTCTTCAATATGCTTCTTCCTGCGAACGGCGGAACAGGTATTCGCATGCTTTACATTAAAGATAAAAAGCATTTACCAATGCGTGAATTCCTCGCAATGAGTTTTGCAATTGTCCTAATTGGTTTTACTTTTTTAGGTATAATGGGAATTATCTACTGCCAGTTTTTCCTGACTAAAACTGATACGATATTCGTTTTATTAAAATCAATTTTTATAGCACTCACGTTTTCGGGAGCAATCCTGATTTTTGCAGCAGAAGCGATTGCGAAATTTTTCAATTTTAAGCGCAAGCACTCTCCTAAATTTTATTTAAAAGATTATAAACTTACGTTACTTGCGACTTTATGCTGGATAGGAATGTTTATTCTTTTTCCATTAAAAATTTATCTTTCATTTCTGGCGATTGGAATTGATCTATCATTCTCTCAGAGCTTTGAGATAAGTTTGATTCTTATGGCGGCTTCTTTATTTCAAGTTTTACCAGGAAATATCGGTGTTAAAGAAATCATTACTGCCTATGTAGGAAAGCAATACGGAATTCCATTCGAGACTGCATTGCTTGCAAGTCTTATTGACCGAGCAATTTTACTAATCTTTTTATTTCCAGTGGGGTTTTATTTCTATTGGCAGTTATTTCTCGAGGCAACCCTGCCAAAAATTTTCTGGTCTAGGCCAGAACAATCGGCGCAAACTTCACCATAAATTTTTTTCTGGCACCATCAGCGAATTTGATCTGAACTTTTTCATCAGCTCCGGAGCCTTCTGAATCTTCCACTTTACCTGATCCATAAAGCGAGTGAATAACACTGGCACCTTTGGGAAATTTTGGCTGATAAAATGATTTTATAGGTGCTGAGGCTGTTTCCTTAACTTGGTAAACAACTTCTTCATTATCATAGTAAGTTACCTGAGACTGATCGTAAGGATCAAAATCTTTCTTGTAACCAGGAGTGAATGAATGATTATAGCGGTCTTCTTGATGTCCTTTGAGCTTTTTCCATGTAAAAAGTTTTTCTGGAATTTCATCAATGAAGCGGCTTGGCCCATTAAATTTTACCTGTCCGAATAACATGCGACTTTGAGCAAACGTAATATAAAGCTTAATCATCGCGCGAGTCATTGCTACGTAAAACAGCCTTCGCTCTTCTTCCATTACAAATTCGCCGCCATCCACACTTCTATAGCTAGGAAAAACATTCTCCTCAGCACCTACAACAAAAGCATGTGTGAATTCGAGTCCCTTAGCTCCGTGAACAGTCATTAAAGAAATTTCACCATCAATTAATTTTGCAGCTTCATCAAAGTTACTGCTTGAATCTAGAGTGATCGTTTCTAAAAAACCTGATAGCGTTGGAACTTCTGCAGATTCTTCAAATTGAGTAATGGCGTTGAGTAATTCATCTAAATTCTCTAGACGGGCCTGAGCTTCAAAATCTGCTTTATTAGCTTTTGTAAAAGCATAGTAACCTGATTCATGAAGAACTTTTTCATAAATTATCGAAGGTTTAATTTTGCTTTGATCGAGAACGCGCAGTTCATTAATCAAGGTTGCGAATTCTGAAAGTGATGACTTAATTTTTGCAGATAATTTAATGTGAGAAAATTCTGCCGAATGATCCACACTTCTCTCAATAATATCCCAAAGCGAGGTATTGTTGTTAACAGCTTCAATTTCTAATTTTCTAAGAGACGTTGTCCCAACTCCACGTGCAGGCACATTAATGATCCTGCTTAATGCGAGTGAATCCTTAGAGTTAATAACTAAACGAAGATAAGAAAGCATATCTTTGATTTCTTTTCTTTCATAGAATTTCACACCGCCGACTACCCGGTATTGAATTTTATATTTTCTTAATGCATCTTCTATTTGTCTTGCCTGAGCATTCGATCGGTAAAAAACCGCCATTTCCTTCCAAGGTGTTCCTGCTTTATAAAGTTTAGCTGTTTCCTGTGCAATAAATTCTGCTTCGTCTTTATCGTTGAAACATTCAACGACATCGATAGCATCCCCTTCGGGATTTTCCGTCCACATATGTTTTCCCTTTCTCAGGGTATTTCTTTCAATCACACACGAAGCCGCTTCGATAATAGTTTTACTCGATCTGTAGTTCTGCTCTAGTTTCAAAATTTTCACATCCGGAAACACTTTTTCAAAATCGAGAATGTTTCTGATGTCAGCTCCACGCCATGAATAGATTGACTGATCCTCGTCACCGACCACACATATATTTCTACGTTTCTCACAAAGAATTTTGATAAGTTCAAACTGCGCGCGATTTGTATCCTGGTACTCATCCACCAGAACATACACGTAACGATTCTGATAACGGTTGGCTACTTCAGGAAATTTTTCAAACAGTTGAATAACAGCAGTAATCAGTCCGCCGAAATCGAGTGCATTCGCTCTGTGAAGTTCTGATTCATATTCTTCAAAATATCCAAATAACATATCAGTGGTTTCAGGTCCGTCGCCATTAGGCATGTCCCTGCCAGCATAGTAACCGTTATTTTTTAATCCATCTACGTAAGCGAGAATTTCATAGGGGTTAATTTCTTTTGTAGAAATTCCACGACGTTCTAAAAGTGATTTAGCAATCGCCTTTGATTCTCCTTCATCGTAAATCGTGAAGTTTCTCGAGAGCCCCAAATAATTAGCTTCTGATCTTAAAAGTTTTGCACAGAAGGCGTGGAATGTTGTGATTTGAAGTGAGCCGATATCCATTTGAACTTCGTGAGAGATTCTCTCGCGCATTTCTTTGGCAGCTTTGTTGGAAAACGCACGCGCCAGTAACTGGTGCGGGCCTCCGTTTTTTGCGTCTAATAAATAAGTGATTCGCGTGACAAGAGTTTTGGTTTTACCAGATCCCGCACCTGCAAGGATCATAACGGGGCCATCTGTATTCAAGACGGCTTCTTTTTGAACGGGATTTAGACTATCGAGGCTCTTCATCCCGTATTTTTATCACAAAAACTATTCGACCGTCACTGACTTAGCTAAATTTCTTGGCTTATCAATATCCGTACCCTTAAATTTCGCCATGTAGTAAGCAAGAAGTTGGTTCACAACGTTTACGTACAGCGGTGATAATTCTTCAAGACCGTCAAAATCAAGAGGAATGTAATAGTCAGATAAGTGCATTAGCTCTTCGTTTCCACGAGGGCCGATACCAACGATAATACCTTTTCTTGCTTTAATTTCGTGAACGTTTGAAATTGTTTTTTCAAATAATTCAGGTCCAACAAGAGCAATGTTAACCATCTCTTCATCAATAAGAGCAATTGGCCCGTGCTTTAACTCTCCAGCAGCGTAACCTTCAGCGTGAACGTAAGCAATTTCTTTTAACTTAAGTGCACCTTCAAGAGCGATCGGGAAATAAGCTCCTCGACCTGTGTAGAAGAAACCTTTTTTATTGTAAATTGATTCTGCAACAGACTTGATTGCATCTGACTGAAGAAGAAGTAAATCAATTCTCTCTGCAAGAAGTGCGAACTTACCAGTTAACCTAACTTTTTTACTTTCGTCTTTTAAATCCCCTGCAAGAGCAGCTGACATTAAACGACCAGTAAGAGATTGCTGAGTAAATGCTTTAGTTGAAGCAACGCCAATTTCTACTCCTGCACGGATAAGAAGATTGTCATCACAGTCTCTAAATAAAGTTGAACCATCAACGTTAACGATCGACATAGTTTTAATGCCGGCCTTTTTACAGATTGATTGAGCAGCAAGTGTATCGGCAGTTTCTCCGGATTGAGAAACGAAGATACCAACGTCACCTTTTTTAAGAATCGGGTTTTTATAACGAAATTCAGAAGCCAATTCCACAACAGCAGGAATGCGGTTGATTCCTTCTAAAAAATCGCGGATAACTAATCCAGCGTAAGCAGCAGTTCCACAAGCAGAAAGATAAATTCTTTCAGGTGTGTAAGCAGCAACTTTCTCTAATGCTTCTTTGCCTTCTCCAGCAAAATAATACTGAGTCAAGTTACGGATAAGTCCTGGTTGCTCATGAATTTCTTTAAGCATGAAATGTTCATAATCACCTTTTTCAGAAACTTCCAATGTCATATCTTGTTTTTTAGAAAGGTATCTTGTTGTCTTCGTAAGATCTAATTCATAAAAATTAGCGATGTTTTTATTTTCGCCTGACAAATGAACAATAACTTCATCTTCAGGAAAGTATAAAGAGTGAACCATTCCGGCAAGAGTATATGGATCTGAAGAAACTAAAGCTTCTGATGTTACTTCGTTTACACCGCAAACTAGAGGAGCTCCTCTTTTTACTGCAAAAATTTCACCGGTCTTTGGATAAAGAATTACGAATGCAGAATTACCCTGAATTCTTTTGAAAGAAGTCGCAATAGCTTCTTTAATCGGCATGTCTTGTTTTAAATGATAAGTAACAAGTTCAAGAAATGATTCTGAATCTGTTTCAGACTTAAACTTTACACCATGAGCTGCCAGTTCTTTTTTAATTTCATTAGCGTTTTCAACAATACCATTATGGATAATTGAAAGAACCTCGTTGTTGTGAGGATGAGCGTTCACATCTGTAACACCACCGTGAGTTGCCCAACGAGTGTGACCAATACACGCGCGAGCGATAATATCTTTTCCAACTAGTTCTGCTTTCAAGTTATCTAACTTTCCAGCTTTCTTATAATATTGCATTTTATTGTTTTGATCGATGAAACTAACACCAGCTGAATCGTATCCACGATATTCAAGGCGCTTTAATCCTTCGATAACGATTCCAACTGAATTTTGAGAAGGTCCAAAATAACCGACGATTCCACACATAGAGTACCTCTTAAAAGTAATTTTTAGCTACCCAAGACTATCATCATTTGAAGCAATTGTGTTTGAGGTTTTTACAGTATTACTTTTTTACACACTACTTCTTTTCTTTGACCTTAATGAATTTTTTTGCCATGCCTTCCTTCGTTGTCTGTTGACCGCGAGAGATCGCAAAAGAGCCTTCAGGCATACTTTTTGTTATAGTAGATGAAGAAGCTACGAAGCAATTATCTCCAATTTCCACTGGGGCCACTGTCTGAGAATCTGAGCCGATAAAACAATTTTTACCGATTTTTGTTATATGTTTGTCGGCCCCATCATAGTTACATGTAATGAACCCACACCCTATATTAGATTCTTCTCCAATGAAAGCATCACCTACGTAACTTAAGTGTGAAACTTTTACGCCGCGAGCGAGAACTGATTTTTTGATCTCAACAAAATTTCCAATCTTAGCTTCAGGACCAATATCCGCACCTGATCTTAAGCGAGCAAAAGGTCCAGCATGAGCTTTCTCGTGCAGAATAGCACCCTCTAAAATGGAATAGGCTAAAACCCGAGCATTATCTGCAATTGTAGAATTAGTAATCTGAGCGCCCATTTCAATGACAGCATTTTTCCCGATTTTTGTTTTTCCAGTGATGTATGTGTTGGGATAGATCACAGTTCCGGCGCCGATTTCTACATCATCATCGATATAAGTGTGAGGAGCATCGATAAAACGCACTCCTTCTTCACGAAGGGCCATCTTTTTTTGTTTTCTCAGAATTGTTTCAACTTGCTCCAGTTGCTCCAGATTATTTACGCCCAGAAAAATATTTCCATGAGGGAAACAAAGAGCATCTACGTTAAGGCCGTCTTTGAAAATATCAGTTAGATAAAATTCACCTGATTTATTGTTTGAATCAACACTCTTTAAATTTTCCAAAACATAAGAAGTTTTTAAGAGATATAGACCAGAGTTTACTTCTGTAATTTTTCTTTGCTCATCTGTTGCATCTTTTTCTTCAACGATGTGAAAACCTTTTTTTCCTCTGATAATGCGCCCGTACCCCTTAGGAGTTGGATCTTGAAAAGTTGCTGCAACTGCATCCATTTGGGCGCTCTGAAGAAGTTCCAGCATTTTTGTTAATTCTCTCTCTGAAACAACAGGAGTGTCGGCACAGATTACAAGAGTGTAATCCAGCTTATGTGTTGAGGGATCCGAATCAAAGTACGCACGAAGAGCGTCAGCAGTTCCTAGTTGTCTCTCTTGTACGGCATACTTTACGTCAGGGTATCGCTTTGAAATATAAGATTGAACTAATTCTTTTTGGTGACCTATCACTGCAGTCTTAATTCCTATTAATTTATTCTGAGTAAAAAACTTTTGTATTTCTCTAATGGGAAAATCGACGAGGTTTTTATCTAGGCAAGGTGCTAATGGCTTTGGAGCGTCTAACTTCAAACGCTTACCTTCTCCCGCTGCTAAAATAACTGCCCCTATAGTCATATTCATTGGAAACTCCCTATAAAACTGATCAAGTATTTCGTCTTCATTTCATTTAGAACAATGATGAATGCCCTCAAGTATAACGAAAAAAAATGAATAAATGTTCATAAAATCGCACTTTTTTTTAAAGAGTTTATGCCAGAACCCGATTTAAGAAACTGAATGCAAATGATATTGCACGAAGGCCAATTTGGAGGATTTATATGGTAACTAATTATGAGGGTGACAACATCGAGTTAAAAGATCATCTCCCTCTCCTGCCAATTAGAGACATAGTAGTATACCCGTTTATGATACTACCTTTTTTCGTTGGAAGGGAATCTTCAATCCAGGCCGTTGACCACGCGCTTACGAAAACAGATCGTCTGATTTTACTTTCTAGTCAGAAAGATATGAAGGCAGAAGCACCTACACCGGAAGAAATTTTCGAGACAGGTACAATTGCAATGATCATGAGAATGAGGAAATTACCTGATGGAAGAATTAAAATTCTTGTGCAGGGTCTTTCTAAAGCTCGCATCACGTCGTTTACACAGGAAGCACCTTTCTTTATGTGTAAATTGATGAAGGTGGAAGATGCAAAACTGGAAGAGAATAACGTAGCAGCTAATGCATTAATGAGAAACATCAGAGAGCAATTAGAAAAAGTTATCAATCTTGGTAAAGTTTTATCACCAGATATTTTAATGATCCTTGAAGACATTAAAGACCCGGGAAGACTTGCTGACCTTGTAGCTTCAAACCTGAATCTTCATGTGGCGGAAGCACAAACAATTCTTGAAACTCTTGACCCAATGGAAAGACTTCACAGAATTAACGATATTCTTTCTCGCGAACTTGAAATCTTAGCAATGCAAAATAAGATTAAGTCGACTGCAAAAGAAGAAATTACAAAAAATCAAAAAGAGTATTTCTTAAGAGAACAAATCAAAGCTATTAAATCTGAACTTGGTGACGAAGGTCAAAAAGATCCAGAAGATGAGTTTGGTGAAATTAGAAACAAGATTTTAAAAGCTAAGATGAGTGAAGAAGCGGAAAAAGAATCGCTGAAACAAATCGGGAGACTTGAAAAAATGCACCCGGATTCTTCTGAGGCTTCTATTCTTAGAAGTTACTTGGAATGGATGGTTGATCTTCCTTGGAGTAAATCTAGCGAAGATAAAATTGATCTTGATGCTGCTCTGGAAATTTTAAACGAAGACCACTTCGACCTGTTTAAAGTTAAAGAACGTATTTTAGAATATCTTGCCGTAAGACAACTAAAAGGACCGGGAATGAAAGGACCAATCCTTTGCTTCTCTGGCCCCCCAGGTGTTGGTAAGACGTCTCTTGGTAAATCTATCGCTAAAGCGTGTGGACGCGAATTCGTTCGTATCTCGCTTGGTGGAGTAAAAGATGAAGCTGAAATCAGAGGACACAGAAGAACGTACGTGGGAGCAATGCCAGGACGTTTTATCCAAGCTCTAAAGCAAGTTAAAACAAACAACCCTGTTATCCTTCTAGATGAAGTAGATAAACTAGGTGGAGATTTCAAAGGTGATCCATCGTCGGCACTACTTGAAGTACTAGATCCAGAGCAAAACATGAATTTCCGTGACCATTATATGAATGTGTCTTTTGACCTTTCAAATGTAATGTTCATTGCAACTTCAAACGTTCTCGATCAAATCCCAGCACCACTTCGAGACCGTATGGAGATTATTAATCTTTCTGGATACACTCAGGAAGAAAAAGTTGCGATCTCTAAAAAATATATTATCCCTAAGCAAATGGATGAAAACGGAATCACTGAAAAACACATCGAGTTTACGGATGAAGGTGTAGCAAGTGTTATCAAGGGATACACTGCTGAAGCAGGATTACGTAACTTAGAAAGGAAGATCGGTGCGATCTGTAGAAAAGTAGCAATGAAAATTGCGAAAGGTGAAGCTGGAAAAACTCATATCATGAGTGAAACCGTTTTCAAACTCCTTGGACCGCCTGTTTATACAAAAGATGACGAGAAAGAAACAGACGAAGTTGGAGTATCAACAGGACTCGCGTGGACATCACACGGTGGAGAAGTTCTTTATATCGAAGCTACCAAGATGAAAGGACGTGGTTTAACTCTTACTGGCCAGCTTGGTGACGTAATGAAGGAATCTGCTCAGACAGCAATCGGATATATCAAGAGCCAGGCAATGGAGCTTGGAATTGATGATGAAGTTTTTGAAAAAAACGAAATGCATATTCACCTTCCGGCCGGTGCAACTCCTAAAGATGGTCCATCTGCAGGTATTACACTCGCTACAACAATCGTTTCACTTCTTACAAATACACCAGTAAGTAAAGATGTCGCGATGACTGGAGAAATTACACTTACAGGTAAAGTTCTTCCAATCGGTGGATTAAAAGAAAAAGCATTGGCAGCGATGAGAATGAATATTAAAACAATCATCATTCCATGGAAAAACAGAAAAGACCTGGAAGAAATTCCTGAAGAATACAGAGCGAAGCTAACATTCATTCCAGTTAAGACTTTTGATGAAGTTTTAGATGTTGCACTTGTTGGATGGAAAGAAAAGAAAGCTGCTTTAAAGAAAAAAGCACCGAAGTACAAAGAGACCCTGCCGCCTGCAGCAGCATAGTCTCCGATAATTTTAGTCTGATACAAAAGAGAAACCAGCAGTATTGCTGGTTTTTCTTTTTTTAAGCCCAGTTTTAGATACAATAAAAGAAACAATTAAATTGGATCTTTTATGAAACCACCCCGCAATCACGACAAGCTCAAAATTCTCATCGTTGATGACTCTGACTTTAACAGAAAAGCGATGGTTGATATTTTAACCTTTGAAGGCTTCAATATTGTCGGACAGGCCTCTTCTGCTGAAGACGCCATCCAGATCGCTCACTCTGCCAAACCAAATCTTATTTTCGTAGATATTGTTATGCCTGAAATCTCTGGACTGGAATTGACAAAACACTTGCAGGAAAAAGGTTCTGGAGAAAAATTTATTATCATGATGTCGTCTCTTAACATTGAAAGTATCGTGATTGAATCAATCTCTAACGGTGCTACAGATTTCCTTCAAAAACCATTTGAAAGAGATGACTTGATCAAGGCCGTAGAAAAAGTTGAACGCATGGTAGAAAAAAACTAATAATTATCAATAAGGAAGTCTATGTTCATTATCCGTTTTGCATTTTATTTTACATTAAGTTTTGCCATTCTTTGCATTCCAGTTGGCGGTGGACAACAGCTGTTTGACAAGCTTTTTTCAATGGTCACTCCCTATGCCCGTGATGCTGTGAAGACAACTAAACAGAAGATGTCATCGACTAAACGTTATTCTAAAAAGCTCTATTCGAATTCAACTCCGGTAGTTGAAGAAGATGAAGTGAAGTCTAAAATGGCCGGGATTCAGAAGAAGAGTAAAAAGATCATCAAGAATGAAAAAAAGCCTTCAGACGACACTTATACGGAAGATGAGCAGGAACGTTTGAAAAAAGTATTAAGCGAAGAATAGAATTATCAATAAAAAAGCCCGCTATTCAGCGGGCTCCTTCATATCAAAAATTTCTTATAAATTATTTCGAAATCGTCTTAGCTGCTTCCTGCTTAATATCTTCAGCTGGTGTTTCTACTACTTTTGCTTCTCTCTTATTTGTTTGAGAAGCGTATGGACATGGTGATTTTTGTTCTTCACCAACTTCAGCAGACATTGCTCTTAAAGAAAAGAAGACAAGAGATGCGATGATTAAAGCTTTCATAAATATTCCCTGGTAAGTTTGGTTTATTTGTTTCTTGTATTGGTAGTTGCACGAGTGGTGCCAAGATATGTTTGTGACTTATTAATGATTTAGTGAATGTCCAAAACATGAAATTGTATAAACTTTAAACACCATGGAAAAAAATTACACACTCGCTTAGAAATTCCACCCTGTAGCCAACGCAAAAAATAAGAAAGGCCCCGGACTTAGTCGGCGGGGCCTTTCGAATATAGGTCAAAAATAGTTATCTAAAAGAGTCACTTATTTCGAGATAGTTTTAGCTGCTTCCTGCTTAATTTCTTCAGCTGGTGCTACTACAACTTTTGCTTCTCTCTTATTCGTTTGAGAAGCATATGGACATGGTGATTTTTGTTCTTCACCAACTTCAGCAGCAAATACGTTAAAAGATACTAGTGCTAGAGATAAAATAATTAGTGCTTTCATTTGAGTTCCCCTTTTTATTGTTTGATGGGGTAGTTGCAGATAATGTGCCAAGAATGACTAATGCTGTTTATAAAGAGTTGGGAGTTTTCATTGAGGAAATCGTCTAATTTTTAGACACCCATGTGTGAAGTTTATACATTATCTACACATTTGATTACTAGGTTCCTGATTACAAAGTAGATTTATTTCACTAACCAAGTTAACCTGTGTAGCCTTCAGGATCGGCGTGATGTCGGATATCTTATTAGTTACAGCTTCTGCTTCATCTGAGCTCATATCGGCCAATAGTCCAGTTATAACACTTACTGAAGTTGAGAGACCACCTATTAAAGAAGCGATCTTAAGAACATTGATTTTGTTTTCAAAGTAATATGAACCAAGGGCACCGCCTAAGATAGTGATGGCCGTAAGGGCATCAGCTACTTTTTTAGTATTAACATAGATCTTTTTCTTACTCTTATGTTTTTTGGCTTCAACCAAGGCTATCTGTAATGTTGAAATTTGAAGTTTAAGGGATCTGATGTTGCTTTTAAGCTCGCTGATATTCTCTAGGCGCTCAGTTGTATCCTGTGAGATAAGCTTATCAGTACGGGCAGATGCCATCGCATTCATGCTCGTGCCAAAAATCATGACAGTTAGTAATAATAGAGAAGTAAAAGAACTTTTTTTCATAAATGTGAGTTTATGATGGCTTTGGATCTGATGAAATGCTTTAAACAAGTTCGGGTAAAAATTATAAAGACCGTCTAATTTTTAGACGGCCTTTTATATTAAAAAGGTAGAGTTATCTTTTGAAGAGAGTAGAAATAAAACCTGAAACTATCTTCCTACAGTATTGCCGTCTTTTCCTTTCTCAGCAGCTGCTTCTGATCCTGGCTTTGGAGTTCTTCCGCCATTTGGGTTTTCAGTACAGTTAGTAGCAATGGCAGTTTCTTTTACTCTGCACACTGTTCCTTCACTTGTTGTTTTTTCCATGATGTATTGAACACCATCTGCAACAGACAACTTTGTACATTCAGCTGCTGAACAGTCTTTTAATGAAGTCGTTGTACATGCTCCGAAAGCTGTACCCATTAGTGCAGTAGTCATAGTGATTGCTAATAAAAATTTCATACTCTCTCCCTTCTTCAAAGGCCTTTATTAAAGCCGATTACATATTTAAGTTAACGCCAGCAGGTTTAACAATGCTTAGAAGTGACTGGAATGCCTGAGTCACTTGAAGCGCCATTTTAGCTCCTGCTTTAGATTCTACTTTTTTGATCTCACCATAGTTATCGTAAGCTACGTTAATGATCCCTACATTTTCCATTTCAATTTCAACCGGTTTCCCAAGTGAGTTGTATTTGAATGAAAGAGTTCTTCTTGACTTAGCATCATCTTTTTCCTGGTCGATCATTTTAGTGATTTTACCTACGCGGTCGTAGATCAGAAGAACTGATTTCCCAGAGCTATTGATTGCTTTAGCAAGGTTTCCGATTTTATCGTATTGGAACGTAGTCCATCCGTCATTGTTTACAACTTTTGTGATCTTGTTAATCTTGTCGTCGTAAGCTAATTCAACATACTCTCCGCGAGTTGAAGTCTTCTTAGTTAACAATCCTTTTGCATTGTATTCAAAAGTTGTAACATCTTTACCTCGAGTAATTTTAAGCGGAAGTGAACAACATTCAGAGTAGATAGTTTCAGTTTTTACACCGTCAACTTCAGTCGCAATTCTGTATGTGTATTGCTGCCCATCTGGCTTCGTTTTAATTTCATACTCGTAACGGCTGCTTGATTCAGGAGCATCAATAGTTTTCTTAGTAACCGTTGTCCAGTAATGGAAGTCCGGGTTCTTGGGATTGTTTTCGTACTTATACTTAGTAGACTCCCCGTTTCTCTCAACAACTTCAGTTGCAAAAGAGTTCTTGTCATACTTCACCTGCATTTTAGATGCATCAGCATAGTTGATTTGAGTCAGGTTGTGGTTACCATCGTAATCATACTTATATACGTTTCCTAGAACGTCAGTCGACGTTATAAGGTTTCCTTTCGTATCGTATGCGTAGCTCGTTTTCTTCTCACCAGAGTAAGAAGCACCTTTGATCTTTCCATCTGGATACCAGTCAAGAAGGATTTGCTTTGCCTGAGTATCTTTAATTGAAGTTAAAACTTCACCCTTGTATTCGAATAGAATGCTGTATCCGTTTTTATCCGAGATCTTAGAAAGCTTCCCATCGTTATTAAAATAATCTGTTTTTCCGTCTGAATTTGTTCTCTTATAACCAGTTTTTTCCTTCACGATAGTTTGAATACCTCTATCGTTAGAATAAAGAACTGTTCCGTCAGCAAGCTTCGTCTCTACATTGTATTTCTTTGAGTAAAACTGGCGAAGTTCAGCATCATTATTCAAGCGCTTCAGAAGTGACTGCATAGTTGAATCACTCATTGGCTCTTTTTTCTTCATAGCTTCAACGATTTTTTTCGAAGCACTTTCAACATTGATTGATTCTTTCGGAACGAATCTCGTCTGAGCACCTGAACCGTTTTCCATAACTACAACTGATCCGTCAGCAGACACCATCAGCTTAGTTTCATAGAGAGATCCCCACCCAAAACCGAACCAGCCGTTGTCAGTTGATTTAGAATTGTATGTTCTAGTGACTTCTAGATCATGATCACCGCCAGGTACGATAATATCTGTGTATGTGATATAGAAGTTTCCGTTTTTTAAATTAACTCCACCGAATGCTACCATCGGCAACAATAGTGAGAAAATTATTAGCGATTTCTTTAAGTTCATCTTTCAAAGTCCTTGTTAGAAAAAATACAGTTAATTATTCGGTATAATTGATCATTTCCTTTAGATTTTAATTTTCACTATCTTCATTATAACGTAAATGCCTGCGAAATCGAATGCTAACGCCACAAACAGCATTACTAGTCCGAGTGGTGTTGTGAAAAGTGGAGTCATTGAGTCAGGATCTTGAAGGTAATATACAAACCCTAGCATGAAAGGCATCGCACCTATCGTCATCCCTTGAAACATTCCCTGGGCGGTAAAGGTGTCAACTTTTTGTTGCAATCTTACCCGCTCCCGAATTACTTCAACGATTGTATCGAAAGTTTCGGCAAGATTACCTCCGGTTTCTCTCAAAATATTTATCGAAGATACAAACATGTCATTGTCTTCGAGAGGAACTCGCTTTGCTAAATTTTCAAAACATTCTTCAAGCGGCATACCAATTCTATTTTGCTGAAGAAGAACATTAAACTCCTGAGAGATCGGTGCCGGCATTTCTGCAACAATCATGCCGATAGATTGCGGAACAGATAAACCTGCGCGAATGCCGTTAGCTAAAAGTTGAAGTGCATCCACCATCTGCATCGAATAAGCTTTTATTCTTCTCTCTACTAGAAAATCAATGATCCATCTAGGAGCTTTAAAACCAATGAAGGCCATAAATAATCCAAGAATAGCTCCTAATATCCAGCTTCCAATGACGCCGATAAAAAGCAGAACAAATACTCCAACTCCAACAGAAGAGGCCAGTAAAATATAAGTCAAACGATCCTGAGGGATTTCAATAAAAAGAAATTCCAGTTTCAATGTAATATACGAGCGTGTTCCATATGTTTTTTGTTCGACCCATTCAAAAATATTAATTGAATATCTGTAGGCCAGAACAAAAACCATTATTCCCACTAAAAAAATGAGTCCATTGCGGCCGATGATATTCAGGAAAAAACTCATATTTTATTTCTTCACCGGCGGCTTTGTTCCACTTACTGGAGCTGCTCCGCCCGTTGTTGGTTTTGGCGCTGTCAATGTTGCTGCTGCCGGAGCGGCGATCGCAGGACCAGCTGCTGCCTGAGGACGGTTATTAAAAATTCCGCGAGGAACGTTAAACCCTTTTCTCTCAAGTGTTTCGATAAATTTTGGAATAAAGCCTGTGGCCTGAAATTCACCGATAATTTTTCCATCTTTTCCGATTTCTTTTTGAACATAGAGAAAAATATCCTGCAGAATCATTGTATCGCCTTGAAGGCCTCCGATCTCTGTGATGTACATAATTTTTCTGCTTCCATCGTCAAGCCTTGATTGCTGGATAATTAAGTGAACTGCCCCTGCAATCATTTCTTTTATCGCACGCGCAGAAATAGAAGTTCCAGCATACTGAACAAGTGTTTCCAGACGACCGATGCACTCGCGTGGATTGTTAGAGTGGACAGTGGTCATTGAACCATCATGACCCGTACCCATTGCCTGTAACATATCCAGAGTTTCACCACCGCGGCACTCACCGACTACAATTCTGTCAGGACGCATACGCAATGTTTGTTTTACAAGACAACGTATATCAATTGCACCATCACCTTCAAGAGAAGGTGGACGTGTTTCAAGACGTACAATGTGTTCCTGTGGGAAGTTTAATTCGGCAGAGTCTTCGCATGTGATGATACGCTCATTAGACTGGATAAAAGCTCCTAAAATATTAATGAGAGTTGTCTTCCCGGAACCAGTACCGCCTGAAACAATAATATTTCTGTGAGCTTCAACTGCAATCCTTAAAAAGTCGGCCATACTTTCAGTCATTGAACCGAACTTTACAGCATCCTTATAAGTTAGGCGCTTGTCAGGAAATTTACGAATGGTGATAGTACATCCATCAATTGATGACGGAGGAATGATCGCATGTACACGCGACCCATCTTTTAGGCGGGCATCAACATAAGGTGTTTTCTCGTCAATACGACGGCCGATAGGTGCAACGATTCTTTCGATAACATTCAATACTTGACGGTCATTCGTAAATGTAACATCGGAAAGTTTAATCTTTCCATATTGTTCATAATAAATTTTGTGAGGTCCGACGACCATGACCTCGGAAACAGTTTTATCACGAAGTAAGTCTTCAAGAGGCCCAAGCCCTAAGGCTTCGTCAAGAATTTCTTTTACGATCTGATTCATATCTTCACGTGAATTTAAAATTCCTTTGGTATCTTCTTTTCCTAAAAGATCGACAACAACTTTTTTAGTCTGCTCTTTTAAAATGATAACGGCTTTGGGATCACTCTCGTCAGTTTTCTTTAAATCCATTTCTTCAACAAGCGCTCTATGTATTCGCGATTTCAATTCTGTCCAGGGAGACTTTCCTCCTCTGACAACACCGCCGCCTTCAGTTGTCGCAACTTCAGTTTTCTTTGCACCCGCATCTTTTGGTTTATTTAATTTTTCAAGAGCAATTAAAACATTTTTTTCTGTAAGCCTTCTGACAGTATCGATAATACCTTTTGCGAAAGGGCAGTTTCTTGAAACCAGCATCACGGGCTTTTTCTGATTTAATGCCAGCGTGCAGTTTTGATCATCACGTGGAATAACACTGAAGGCAGGCTTTCCTAAAGTTTTTGCAATAACATCATTAGTAACCGGATGGCCTGGAACGGCCTGGTTGATTACAAACTGGATCATGTCTTTTGGAAACATCATCGTGATCAAATCTGAATATAGTCTTTTAGTTTGGTTGAGCGCAAGAATGTCAGGCGTAACCACAACAAAAATTAATGTTGAAAATTCCAGCGCCTTAATCGCTAGAGGAGTTAGTTCATTTCCAGCGTCGATAATTGTAACGGGGTAAATATTTGTCACTGCCTTAAGAGTTCTACCTAATGCTTCAACTTCAATTCCATCAGACATCGTTGGATCATTCGGCATCCCGATGTAAAAAACGTTTTGGTTCATGCTCGCAAATTGCTGGATAGAATTCGGATCGATTGCACCTTTAAAATCAGCGAGCTCTTTTAAATTCTTTTTTCCTTTCATACCGGTGATAAAATCCTGATCACCGCTCGCTTTCTGGTCAAAATCCAGAAGCAATGTTTTTACTTTTCCTTCAATCGCATAAGCAAAAGCAAGGTTGGCAGCAACCTGCGATTTACCGAGGCCGCCTTTACCGCCGATGATTGATATTATATGACCTGCCACTACCTGCTCCTTTTTCTGAATTTTTTCTCTATGTCAGATGCTCCGCTGGAGGCTGATTCAATAATTTCTGGTGTAACAAAAATTACGAACTGCGAGCGGTTGGTAGAATATTTTTTCGATTTTAAGAAAGAAAATAAAGCAGCTCCACCTTGAATTGTTTCATTGGCCGGAGGATCTCTGTCGAAGTCTGTTGTTTGTTTATTAGAAACAACTCCCCCGATAACTGCTGATTCCTGAGATTTTAAAACCAATTGTGTATTAATTGAGTTATCAAGCTCCGTAGGAGGGCTGGCACCAGTCGTCGCCTTGATTGAAACTTTTATTGTTAAATTAATTTTTTCTTCCTGAAGCATATTCGGCTTAACAGTCATATCAAATCCTGCCTGAGCTGTTCCACTCTTCAGATTTTCGCCGGTACCAATAGCATAAGGAATTTTAGTACTTTTACTAAGCACGCCTTCAATATTATCTTTAACGATGATGACTCCGGACTGAATGACCCGCGCATGTCCTGCACTCTTCGCCGAATTTAGTTTTGGAAATAAATTTGAAATCGTAGCGTTTAAAGTTCCCTGAGATGAAGTAGTCACTCCTCCTCCGGAAGTTTTTCCGATCTGAATTTCACCACCGCCTGCACCGATAGTTGGCGTCCAGCTGAAGCCGAAAGTTTTATCGTAGGCCTTTGTCAACTCCACGAACTGTGCCGTGATCTTGAATAATTTTGCCAGTGGCTCCTGCTTGGGTTTTGAATTGATAGTCAAAAGGTTTTCAAACGGCGGTTTTTTTGTAGACTGAACTGCATCTGTTCTTCTTGCCAAGTTTTGAATCTGATCAGGCAAATAAGCTTTTGCAATCTGCTCTGCTTTTGTACTTTGATCAGGGCTATCAACGACACCTTCAATCCAGAAGCTTCCGTTAACAACTCTGACGGTTACATCCTGAAGCATGCTCTTCTTCATCTCATCCTGCATTTTTTTCGCAATGACCAGCTGAGTTTGTGGAGAAAGCTCTACAAGGCGAAGAACGTCAGGATATTTTTCGAGAATAACAACAACTTTCCCGATGTCGCTTGGAACAACGATCTGACCGCCGACATAAACTGCATCTCCTTTGATTCCGATTTCTAGTCCTTCAACATCACCTAATAATTCTTTTAACTGCACCACAACTTTGGACTGATCCGATGCTGTTACTTTTAAAAGGTAACGTGCTTTGATATCTCCAGCGAGATCTCTCACCGTAAGAGTGGTGTCCCCTGCCTTGATCCCTGTTAAAAGAATCTGCTTTTTTTGAGGAACCAGCTGATAAGTAACTAAATTTTCGTTGGCGATTTTAATGATAGAGTTTGGAATGAAGTCGAGCGTAATAATTTTTTCTAAACCAACAATGACTTCAACTTCTTTCAAGGCTTCATTAGGATCAGCAGCCTCATCCTGAGCAAATGCCAAATGAGTTGATATCAATAATGATAGGAAAAAAATTAAAATTTTATTGGGCATTTTTAGACTCTTTTATGTATTTCTCCGAGAAGAAAGTTTTTGCTTCAGAAGCATCATCTCCCAATACATCGTAAATTTGTGTGGCCCTTAAGCGCACTGGTTCTTTATCTGAGTTATTTCTGAGTGAAAGTGATAATGCCCCTGAACCGTAGGCCTGCATGAAGGCAAGTTTCTGA
>JACMRM010000081.1 GCA_014376445.1 Bacteriovorax sp.
AAGCATATAGGGCTAAATGATTAAGGCCGATTCTTTTTCTATGGAAACCTATTTCTTTAAATCTCTCTTCTGTCGGGCTAAGAATGAGTTTTAAAAATCCATCGCTATAAATTGCACAATCGGTAGTACATACTAATCTTTCCAAACCTAGAGGAAAGAGAATCATGTCATAGAATCGAATAGATTTTGCATAATCAGAAACATTGATTTCTATATGTGAGAGTCTGGTCGAAGTATTTTGCATTTTGAATCTTTATCAAAGATTAATCTTAAAGGATTGTCATGGTGTGTTTTATAAAGTTCGATAGTTGTAAAAATGGCGCACCCGTCAGGATTCGAACCTGAGACCTACCGATTAGAAATCGGTTGCTCTATCCAGCTGAGCTACGGGTGCATTGGATAATTTCGAAGTGAAAGAAAATTAATAGTTTGAAGGCCTAATGTCAAGCGAAAGATGAGGTTTAACACCATCTAAGTGCTTAGAAATATAATATTTCTTTCCCAATCAGTGAATCTTTCCTAGACTAAAGAGATGAACACAAAAAGCTTTTATTCTAACTCAGACGTTGTCGCTCATTTGCAAACAGGGCTGCCGACACTGTTTCATTCATCGCAAACTTCGACAGTCATTCCGTTTGAAAAAATGGGAAGCATGCTTAAAGAAAATACTGTTCTTGGAAATCTTTCAACGATTAAAGGCGAGCTTGTTATGCTTTCAAATGGAAATTTAAAAGTCAGTGGTTTTGTAACGTGGAAAGAGGCTAAAGAATTTTGTCTTTCAAAAGGCCGAGAAATCATGACTTCGCCGACAGAAGAGCTTGCGGGAGTTCTTGCTGGAATTGCTACAAGCTGTACCGGAGAGCGCTCATTTGGATTTAGAAATCTTCGCTCACAGGTTGTTGAATGCAGTTATCTGGATTTTAATGGCACAGAACATACCTTGAGTGCTTCGAAGAAGTTGGATACTGGAATTGATTTAGCTGATTATCAAAAAGATTTCGCTCACTATTCTCAATATAAAAATGCACCTTATCCCCGTCTGGAATTTGAAATAGATTTAATGACAGGGACTGAAGGGCAGTTGGGTGTGATTGACAGTGCTGTTTTAAAAACGATTGAACATTTTCCTGAGACATACATTTTTATGCTGCTTCCAAGATGGGAAGATAATTTTGAACCGCATCTTGAACTCTTCAATGCTGTTCAAAAATTCAGAGGTAGAGTGCGCGCGTGTGAATTATTGGATTCGAACTCGCTTGCATATCTGCCTCCTGAAAAAAATCCCGGTAAAAACAATGACGTCGTTTTTCTGGAAATCAGAAAGGATGATTTCGAAAATATTTATGATGATCTTTTGAGTCATCTTACTCTGCTTAACGAAGAGCAGATTTTTGAAATGGATGCAACAAAGTGCCGCGATCTTCGGATGAGTGTTCCGCGTGCAATTTTTGAAATGAACAGTCGCATGGGAGTGACAAAAAAAGGAACTGATGTGCAAGTCAGTACAGAAAAGTTTAAAGATCTGTTGTTGTTTTATAGAAAACTTGGAACTCTTGGTGTTCCATACAATCTTTTCGGACATTTTGGAGATGCTCACTTGCATTTCAATTTTATGCCTACGCCTGATAAAGAAAATTTCTGCAATGCCGAGCTGGAGAGTCTATATGAGCAGGTATTGAAGTGGAAAGGATCTCCATTCGCTGAACATGGGATTGGTTTATTAAAAAGAAAATTCATTGCTCCTTTTTATAGTGATACTCAAAAAAATGTCTTCCGTGCGCTCAAGAAAAAATATGATCCGAAAGGACAATTTTTTCCTGAAGGATTTATGGCATGCTAAAAAAAGCAAGAGTTCATAAATCTGGTAAGCGTGAATTTGAATGCAAATTTGACGAGAGTAGTGAATCAGTTATGGCCACAGCTTTAGGAAATCTTCTTAAAGGTGATGAAAATACAATTGTCGTCGGTGACTATGTTATGATCGATGATAAAAATACCATCATGGAAGTTCTTCCACGCATTAACGAAATGTACCGTCTTATCATTCGTGAAAATAAGAAAAAAGTAACAGCATCAAATTGCGATTTATTGGTTATAGTGAGTTCTGTTTCTCGTCCGGAATACAAACGAGGAATCGTTGACAGATTTTTAGTCCGTGCTCATCAGTGGGGGATTCGGCCTTTAATGGTTTTTAATAAGATGGATGAGTACAATGGTGATGTTTTAGATATTCAATTTGAATTTGATCGCATGGATAATTTAGGTATTGAATGTTTTGAAGTTTCAGCGGCCCATGAAGATTACAAACCGCGCTTTCTAAAGCTTGGAATTGAAGATTTAAAAAATCGTCTCCAGCATAAAACGTCTATATTTTTAGGGCAATCTGGTGTGGGAAAGAGCAAATTAATTTCTGCTGTATCTGACGGAAAGATTAAACTTTTATCCATGGAAGTTGGAAGAGTTGGCAAGGGAAAGCATACGACGACATGGTCTGAGATTGTTGACTGCGACACTATGGCATTAATTGATTCACCGGGTATCAGATCATTTGGTGTCGAGGATCTTTTAGAAGAAGACCTAATCACGTACTTTCCCGACATCGAAGAAGGTGCAGTTCAGTGCAAGTTCTCGAATTGCAATCACGAAGAAGAAACGAACGGATGTTTTTTCTGGAATAAACTTGACCAAAACGATCATAGAACCCAGTTGATCATGTCTCGATTAGAATCTTATTTGCGAATGAGAGAAGAAATTTCCGAGACCCCAAGTTACCTCAAAAAATAGTAAAACAAATTCAGCCAGCTCCGATAAGAATATAAGTCTAACGGGGAGTCTATCTATGTCTGAATTTAAAGTACTCGATTTCAACAAGAAAAAAGCAGATACAATCGAACAAAAGCGCAGAGCTTTTAATCGTATTGTTTTCAAGAATTTTTTGGGAGCGTACTCGGTAATCGATGACAACGGTTCAATCTATCCGGTAGCGATGGTTGATATCGCAGGTGACGGTTGCTCATTCCAGGTTCCATGGAATCCATCTAAAGATAAAAAACTTACTCAGGGTTTCGAAGTAAACATGCGCATGTATTTTACAAATGCTTCTTACATTCCGGTCATTATGCATATTCGCCATGGCAAGGAAGTTCTTGGCTCTGACGGGATTACTTATATGCAATACGGGTGTGAATTCGATAAAACAGTAGCTAGTTTTGAAGCTATGCAGAGTTTTATTGATTTCATTTATAGATTTGCAGAGCACTCAGCAATTGATAAGGGTGACACGAAGGTCTATTTCAGATAACGCTGGTCCCTATCTCTCGTAATTACTATTCAGCCACAACTCTCATATGATAGATTTGTGCTCCTTTAGGGGAGTGCAAATCTATGAAGATGGCCATCATTGGCTCAGGCCCATTAGCAATTCTAACAGCAGCTCATTTCGACCAGATTGGTGCGGAGGTTGTTTTGTTCCAAAGATCACCTTTGGGTGGAAACGTGCGCTTTCTGATGGAAGAATTTCCTGAATTAAAAATTCAGTATAAAAATGAAAATATTTCAGTCGCTGATTTTTTTGAGACAGTAATTGTTCCTGCCGTAGTTGAACTTGAGAAATTTGAGCTGACAAAAAGAGGAGACGTTCTTCGCGTGCACAAAAGATTTCTGCACAAAGAAGAAACAGCTCCTAACCGCACGCGCATGCATGACCTGTTTCGTGTGATCTATTCTCAGAACCCTCAGGATGCCATTTTAAAGCAACTGGAAGAGAACCCTGAGTTCTTTAAGCAGCTCGGCGATGATGTCATAAATTCGCTTCATAAGCCTGTTGAGAGCTTTGAAGATTTCGATATCGTTATTGAAGCAAGCGGAATGGGAAAAGCTCCCGTGCCGATTGGTGCAGGGGGAAGCCTGGCACTGAATGAAAATAATTTAAAAGAAAGTTCGCTGCTTTATTACGAAAAAGATATTTTCACTAAACTCGATTTAGAAAATAAAAAATCCGTTGTTATTGCCGGAGAAGGGGCATCGTTAAAGCTGGCACTTTTAAGATTCAAGGACTGGCTGTTTAAAATTCCAGGGCGTGAGCTTCACTGGGTGACTTACAAAGCGGCCAATACGCCGTGCGGGAATGTATGGCTTGATTCTGAAGTCGCAAGACTTTTAATTGAAGTAGAAACGAAGTTTGATAAATCAAAACTGGAATTCGAAAAGAAGATGCGCGAGTGGCGTGACCTGGAAGACTACGTAAAAGTAAAAATCCCCAAGCCTGTTGAGCCGATCCCTCTTCTTGTAATTCATCAGGGGTACGACGTCACTTCCGTTGATCGTCTCCTGGATAGAGAAGGCGTCTTTGCAACAATTGAAGCGCCGGACTTTCGCGACTTTAATACCAACAAAGCAGAAATGATGACTCTTGCAGCAGATGCTCTTTGTATAGCACGCGGAGTGAGTTCAAAAAATTTAGCAAGTGGTCTGCTTAACGATGAGCCAGGCTTCTATGCACTTCAATCAACAGATATTGATTCAGCTCTGTTTGAAATAAAAAAAATTGAAGAGAAAATTCTCAACTACTTTAAAAAAGCATAATCATGAAAACAATAATCGCATTTACTATTCTTTCTGTTATTTCATCTTGTACATCAGGATTAAAACCTAGAACCGTAGAACAGTTTTACTCCAGCACTGGTATTGAAAAATATTTTTTATCCGATATTCCTGAGTGGGCAAACTTCAGCCAGTCGGCAGGATGTTTTCGCACGAAAGGAATCCGCTACTTCGACATCAATGCTATGATGAAAAGCTATTCCATGAAATATGCCGATGCCGTGCAGGTGCAGGCAGCTTTCAACGAAGAATACCTGGCCCTCAAAAAACAGCATGATGTAACAATTACGTTAAAGGATGAAGAAATTCTTTTTTTTAAAGCGAGTGAGAGAGTCGGAAGCAAAATTAATTTTTTCGACGCTCCGACTTTTAAGCAGATTCACCTGATCTGGCTTGATGAAGCGCTTAAAGGAAAGAAGGAAGAAGATCGTCTAAGAAATTTTTTATCGTCATCGACACAAGATAATGGCTTTCCGGTTTTAGTATCAGCATGTTTAACGAAAAATGAAATCGAAGCAAAGTTTCCCAACCTTTCTATCAAGATGATCAGTGCAGAAATGTTTTCAATTTACGATGAAGAAGGAGCGAGACTGCCTAATCTTCATTTGAGAATTGATACATTTTTTAAACCGGATCAGAAAATTATTTTTTATATGCAAGAAAAGAAAAAAACCGCAGATGACATCATCGGAAAATATAAGACAGCGAACTATTAAAAGGAGAAGAATATGTTTGGAATGGGAAGTGTTAAAAAAATCGACTACAAAGAAAATTTAGACCGTGTAACAGCAGTTTTTACAACTAACATGGGTGAGTTCGAAGCAGAACTTTACGCTAAAGAAGCACCGGAAACAGTTTGGAACTTCATCAACCTTGCAGAAGGAAGACAAGAAACTCCGGCCAAAACCGGCCCGTACTACGATGGATTAGTTTTCCACCGTGTAATCGAGAATTTCATGATCCAAGGTGGGTGCCCGGAAGGTTCAGGACGTGGCGGACCAGGGTATAAATTCCAGGATGAAACTCAGCCAGGTCTTCGTCATGCAGGCCCAGGGATTCTGTCTATGGCCAACGCTGGTCCAGGAACAAACGGATCACAATTCTTCATTACTCTGGTTCCAACTCCACACCTGGATGGAAGACACACAGTGTTTGGAAAAATCACGAGTGGTATGGATGTTATTTCTAAAATTGGAAAAACTGCAGTTGGTGCAGGGGATCGTCCGGTTAATGAAGTTAAAATCGAAAAAGTAACGATTAAAAGATAGTCAAGAAGCAATTTTTTGTTTGACTGTAATTTACAGTGCTAGCAAGATTGTTTTGTACTTATTAATATATCTCGAGGAGAGAAAATGAAACTACTTACTATCGTAGCTGCTCTAGCAATTACGACAAGCTCTGCAATGGCCGTCGAAACTGCTATGGGTATCAAAGGACGTTTTGATTACGTTAATACTAAAACTAATACTAACCCAGGTAAGACATCATCAGGTGTTCTAACGACATCTTTTTTAAGATTAGTAACTGATGCAAAAATCAACGACACGACTTCTGCAAAATTAACATTAGATTTCCAACCAGCTACAACTATAGATAACGGATTAACTAATCTTGTAGACGAAGCTTACCTCACAAAAAATCTTGGTCACGGAATTACAGCAATGTTCGGTAAACAAGCTGTTATGACTGGTGGGCGTGAAAACGATTATTCACCGAGAGATCTTTACATCGTTTCTAAATTCAATGACGAAATCGTTGATAACATCACAGGTATTTCTCTTGGTTACTCAATGGCAGGCCACAATTTTTTTCTTCAATACCTTCAACAAACTGACGCTAAAAAAGCTCCTTTAACTGATAAGAAAGTTATTGGTGCAGCTTACTACGGTGAGTTCATGGATAAAATGATCATGCCGATCGTATCTTACCACAAGCAAGGAACAAACCGCCCAGGTGCTTACGATAACTTCGGATCAGCTAGTCTACGAGTTACAGTTGCTAAGGTTATTATCGAAGCAGACTACTTAATGCTTAAACAAGAAAAACTTTCTGCAGCTGGAGACGCTAAGTTAGATTCAGTCGTTGCTCAAGTTCGTTACGCTCACGAAAGCTTCCAACCATTTGCTAAATTCATTACTGAAAAAGGTAAAAAAGGTTACCAAGGTATCGCTGCTGGTTCGCTTGAATCAAAAAGAACTGCTTGGGAAGCAGGCCTTGAGTACATGCCTAATAAAGACGAAGATATGAGATACCACATTGTTTATAACAGCTCTAAAGCTAAGAGAGAGTCGGCTACTCCAACTTCAAAAGTTGAAGATAAAAAGATCTATGCTGGTATTGCTTTCAACTACAACATCTTGAAGTAATTTCATTCACAGATACGTAATAAAAAAGGGAGCTGAAAAGCTCCCTTTTTTATTACTATTTTTTTAAGATTAATCGAACTCAAGCTTATCAATCATCAACTGTATCGACTCATTCCCATTAAACCTATTTAATCCCAACGTAAAATACACCGATAAATCTTCATGCTTCAGCCCTTGAGCTGAGTAAATTTCAGCAGGCGATGTCGTATCAAATTTACCAACGTAATTAAAACTAATACCTTTTAACTTCGTCTTCTCTTGAGAAAGATTCCATCTCACATGCACATCTTTCATTAAATCAAACGAATCCAGCTTTACACCTTTAATTCTAAACTTAGGTTTCTCATTCCCCATTCCAAATGGTTCCAACAAATCCAGATCACGCATTAATTGCGGATTGATTTCACTGGCATCAATGTCCAGATCATAAAATTCCATTCGCGTGCGCGTGATTGCAGGAATATCTTTCAAAGAAACATTCATCCCATCTATAAACGCGCGAAGATTTTCTTTCGACATCGAAAGCCCGGCAGCAGCTTTGTGGCCTCCAAACTTTATAAAAAGAGTTTCTTGTTTCTTTAATTCATAGAACATGTCGAGGCTTCCCGCACTTCTGCAAGATGCTTTGATGATTCCATGTTGTTCAGAGTCCGTAAAAACGATAGCAGGAACCTTAAAAGCATCAACTAGTTTTGAAGCAACAATTCCAATAACGCCTTCATGCCAGTGAGGCTGATACACGATAGTGATTAAATGTTCACCGTCAGAATGTTTTAATTCACGCACAACTTGATCTCTTGCCTCGTTAAAAACTTCGTTCTGAATAAATTTTCTTTCTTGATTACAGCTCACCAATAAATCGTAGTAAGCACGCGCCTTCTCGGCATTATCAGAAATAAGAAGCTGCAAAGAAGCTTCAGGGTGCTCCAGGCGTCCTTTTGAATTGATCAGCGGGCCAATGTGGAAAGCAAGTTTTTCAGAGGCAATTGTTTTGGCCTTGAGTTCTTCACTGGTAAAAAATGCGCGAAGACCAGGATACGTCGTCTCTTTTAAAAGCTTCAATCCATGGCGGACAAGTTTTAAATTGATTGGACTTAAGTGAGCAAGGTCACAGATTGTTCCGATCGCTACAAATTGCAAGAGTGAATAGAGCGATGGAATATTTTTTCCATCATTATTGAAATCAGTTCTGATTTGTACAGCAAGAGCAAAGGCCACTGTTACACCAGCGAGAGTTTTAAGCTGATCATGGTGAGGAGTATCAAGTTCATCACGGCGATTCGGATTGATGACTGCAAAGGCATCTGGCATCTTTTCGCGGCCATCTTTATGGTGATCCGTAATAATTAAATCTACACCGCGCTCACGAGCGTAATCGGCAGCTTCATTATTGGTGATCCCACAGTCGACAGTAATCAAAACTTTAATATCGTTTTTTACCGCTTCATCAATTGAAGAAAGATGCAGTCCGTAACCTTCGATAAATCTCGATGGCTGAACAATATTAATTTCTACGTCAATCATCTTGAAAAAATGGTAGAGCAGAGCACACGAAGTGGTCCCATCTACATCGTAGTCTCCGTAGACTCCGATTTTTTCATTAAGATTTATCGCCTCAATGATTCTTGCCGAAGCTTTCGGAAGATCCTTAAGTGAGCTCATGTCGGGAATTGTTTTTAAATCCCAAGATAAAAAATCCTCAATCATTTTGTGAGTGAAACCTTTTTTATCAAAGAGTCTTTGAATAATTGGGTGAAGTTGCTGCATATCTATTCATAGCATTTTTGCTACGAAAAGGGAGCATTACCAGAGAACTGTAAGACCTTTTATGACATCTTCATCATGCATTTCATGACCGAAGGCAAAAAGTTTTTCATAATCAGCTTGGGATTTAGAATGAACCTTTGAGAAGTAGTTGACAGGTAGAAATGACTTCTTGCACTGACCACATTTCTGCGGTTCCTGGTGAGATTCAGCGATATGGCCACACATGTGGCATTTTTTGATAATAATTTTGTCGTTCTTAGTCTGACCTTTTAATTCTACTTTCATGATGATTCCTATTTCACGAAGAGTTGCATCCTTACAGATTTACTTGAACATTCCTTAGCTCAAGCTGGCTTAAAGAGTAGATCGTCTTGTTTAGGAAAAATATTTAGAGAAAAGAGGAAATATTTTCCTGATTCATACCTGAGTGATTTGGTTTTTCTTTAAGTTATGAAAATTAAAAAAGCCGAAGCGATAGAGGGGGCTATGCTTCGGCCAGTATTTTGAGAGCGCGTGAAATTTTTTTAAATACTAGAATTGAACTTTTTGCATATCCATCGCGTTTGTTCCTGAGCTGAAATTAAAACCATTATGAGATCTTGGCTGAAGAATTTGCGGCTGGAAAGCAGACTCTTCTGAGTTATCAAGGTAGCTTCTGTCGAACATTGTCCCGTAATCTCTTTGTGAAGCTGGTGCACGATCGTAGCTTAAATATGATCTTCCGTAATCTGAGTTCAATCCAACTCTGCTGTTAAATCCACTTAATGAATATGGACTTTCGTTTCTTGGAAATTCAAATGAACTTGCATTAAATGCGTATGGGCTTATGTAATCACTCATTGGTGAGAATCCAGAATAATAAGACTGTTGTTTTGGTTGTTGTGCCTGAAACATTGAGAACATCTGAGTCATCATCAGCATTTGCTGTTGTTGTTGAGAAATCATTAAGCTCGTTAATTGAGACATGATTCCTAAAACATCTTCAGTGTTGTCAGTCTTTGCTATTTTCTTTTCTTTCTTAGCTTCTAGTTTATCTTCGTCTTTTTCTTTTTTCGATTTCTTTAATTCAGCAAGTTCTTTAATAACTGCTTCTTTATCTTCCATCAATTTTTTGATTTGAAACTCAAGGTCAGCCGGTTGTTTATCTTTTAAGCATGAATTCTGGGTATCGATATCAACTTTCTTTACTATTAAAGATTTGATTTCAATTTTTTCAAGTTCTTTTAAAGGGGCTTCTTCAGCAGATTTATTAAGATCAGCTATTTCTGATTTTCTAAAATCTTCTTTAGCTTTTGTTAATTTTGCTTCTTCTTCTTATTTCTTTTTTGTATCTTCACCAAGCTCATCTAAAAATTTATCCACCTTATCTTTTTTAGCAGTTACTTTTTCAATAAGTAATTTATTTGTCTGGTTAGAGAAGAAATCTTTTTGTTCAACGCTCGCAGGAGCTCTGTTTGATTTATCAGCTTGCCAGATAACATGTGGAGCGATTGCTGCCATTGTTAATAGAGCAGAAAACGATAAGACCATAGCAGTTTGCTTTTTCATAAATTCCCCTTTGTGGACATTGAGCATTGTATGAGCTTACTAATACAACAAACGTGCCAATGGGTAAGATCATGGATTGTATAAAGGAGATCAAATGATGGTGTCTAAATTTTTAACAGATAAATATTACCTGTTAAAAATTTAGACAGAATTCTATTTTGTGATTGGAGAGTAGATTCTTTCAAGGACTTTAAAAGTAGAGTCATCTGTATGAACATAGATGGTTGTTCTAAGGAGAGTTTCTTCAGTTGTGTCCATTGCTGTTTTAAAGGTCGTATCAACTCCAGGAAGGAAATTTAAGGCCAATGGTGAGGTTGATGTCCACGCCAGATTGTCTGCCGGTGCTGTAACGTATTTAAAAGCACGAACTGCATTTTCACCGGTTGCTTCAGCTTCAGCTGCTGTCAGTTGAATCAGATGAGTGTTGGCATCCCCTGGGGCTTCCGTTACACCATCATTTTTCTTAGCTAGAAAAGTGCTTATATAGATGAGATGTCCCTTGGCTCCAGAAACTTCAGCTGCAAGGTTAACACTCAACTTGTTATTCTTATCTTTCACTGTCTTAAACGAAAAATTTTTCAATGCTACAGAATCAACTTTGTGGTCTGCTGGAATATCAAGATTTGCCTTTAACTTGGCTGAGTAAAAATCAGATTCAGCATATCTATCGAGAGATTCGATAGTCATTGTTCCATAACCAGCCTGGCCCCAGTCGGCCCCCCAGCTATTCTTAAAAAAGAAAACTCCTTTATCAAGGTCATACCCGGTTAACAGGACAGAGTGTCCTCCGCATTTATCAGGATCAGCAAGACATTCCTTGCGTAGATCTTCGTTATAAAATGTATCGCCAGTCTGGGGCCATCCATTGAAATTAACAACGATTGCTACAGTTACAGGACGCTTTTCTTCAGCAAGATATCTTATAATGTCATTTGTGTTTTTTTCAATTCCAGCGAATTCAAAATTATCTGCTTTGATAACTTTTTTTAAAGACGATGCATCCGGAGCGTTGTGAGAAAAACAAACTACAGGTGCACTTACATCTGTTACTTTATATTTTTCGCATGGAAGACCTTTGCTGAACCATGTAGGCTGAAAAGCAGAGTCACGTTCTAACATAATACCTGAAGCTCTCACTGCATAAATATTATTAAGAACAGTTGAGCCCTCATCTGTAGGAAAGTATCCGTTGGATTTTGCAGAATAATTAAGAAATTCCTCTGAAAGATTAACTGCAATTTCCATATCTTTTTTAATCGTCGCTTCAAGCATTGCCGCTGTTGAAAAGAATGTGCAAGAACCTCGGTCGCTCTGGTTTTTAACAGGGCTCATA
Source organism: Bacteriovorax sp. (assembly GCA_014376445.1). GTDB lineage: Bacteria > Bdellovibrionota > Bacteriovoracia > Bacteriovoracales > Bacteriovoracaceae > Bacteriovorax. Next base: position 11,617 of record JACMRM010000081.1, read on the forward strand.
TCATCTTTAAGATCCACTGCTCTGGGAAGGTCTTTCAATTGGTCTTCAGCGAATGTCGAGCTAGTGACGTTATCACTGAATTTTCCAAGCTTCACGCTCGTCTGATATTTTCCGCTGTCGACGGCTTTATGTTGACCACATGACTGAAGAAGAGCAGAGAAGGTTATCGTAACTAATGCTATTTTTTTCATTTAATTAATCCAGTTGAGTTAATGATTTACTTTACAGAATTTATTGTAAAAAGGATGAAATTGAAAAAATTACATACACGATTCAAACGCAAAAGGCCGTGACGTTTTCGCGGCCTTTAAGATATCGGACTTTAGAAATTATTTTACGTTATCAATAGCTTTGATTGTGTTGTTCATTGAAGCTTCTAACTGACCAGCAAGGGCCATTTCCTGTTGAAAACGGATTTGTTCCATTTTCTTTTCAACCATGATCTTGTTTCTTTCTTCCAATCTTTCTCTTAGAAGTTTAAGACGCTCAGAAGATGATAATGGCTTCTTAATAACTGGAGCAGGTCTTCTCGCTACAACTCTTTGTGGAGCTGCAACCGGTGCCGGTGCCTCTACTTTATATTGTCCTTCGATATTCATCGTTGGAGATGAGATCGCTTCGTCGGCTAAAGATAGATCATCTGAAACTGAAATTTCTGTATCTGCTTTTACATTGAAAGCTAATAGAACGCTTAATAGCATTAAGTACTTCATATGGTTTCCCCCAGTGTTTAATTAATAGCGTTCTATAATCAATCAGAAAATTTAGATAGGTAGAGTGTAAAAATTTTAGTGGTATCACTATTCTAGTTGCGTTTTGGCCCCAGTGGTTTAAAAGGTGACCAGTAAAATCAAGTAAACAACTGAAACTGTATTTTAAGTATTTGGCATTCACTTTGCTTTAGTGGTCACGAGTGCTGCTTCCTGCAAACAAAAAATTCTGAGGGGGATTTTATGAAAATGATAATTACGATGTTAAGTGTTCTTTTTTTATCTATATCATGTGTAGATCTAAACGGATCACTTCAAACGAATGAAGCACTAAAAGTAAAAATTAAATCTGGATTTTTAAATTTAAAAACGAAAACAATTACAATCGCTCCTGGAACAACTCCAGCACAACTTATAATTAAAAGTTCTAAGAACATTACACTTCAACTTAAAGGTGGATCTCTTGGTAATGTTAAAATTCCACTTAAATCTGATGATAGTTTAAATATCCCGGCAAATGGTCAGATCTATATCGAAGGTAAAAAAATCGATCAGCCATTTAATGCTAGTGGATCAATTACTACTAACTACAATAATTATGGATACACAGATGCGATTGAAGCATGTGATAGACAGATCGTAGAAAGCAGATGTGAAAAAATTTGTACTAAAGAAGGTAGATGTGATTCTGTTTGTAAAGACGTAACTACCACAATCTACGGTCAAAAAGAAGTTTCTTACCACTACTTGAGCACAGATCGTCAGGTAAGCTTAGAAATCATGCCAGAAAACTCTACAGCAGTAGCTGGTGTTTTAACTGCTAGAGGCATTGACACTGATAAGATCGTTGATCGCGAATCACTATGCAGATAAGATAATCTGATCTTTAAAATTAAACCCAAAAAAGCCTCTTTTAGAGGCTTTTTTTATATCTACATATTAAGAGATTTTTTTAAATTTTCATCGAGCGCATCAAGAAATTGCTCAGTCGTTAGATACTTATCAGCAGTTACTTTACCACCATATATACAAACCGCTAAATCCTTCGTCATTTTTCCAGACTCAACTGTTGCCACACAAACTTTCTCTAATGTTTCAGAGAAGTGAGCTAGCTCAGTGTTGCCATCAAGTTTAGCTCTGTGACCAAGTCCTCTCGTCCATGCAAAGATAGAAGCGATTGGGTTGGTTGAAGTTGGCTTTCCTTGTTGGTGCATTCTGTAGTGACGGGTAACAGTGCCGTGAGCAGCTTCTGCTTCCATCGTTTTTCCATCTGGAGTGATTAACACTGAAGTCATAAGACCAAGTGAACCGAAACCTTGGGCCACTATATCCGACTGAACGTCACCGTCGTAATTTTTACAGGCCCAAACGAAATCTCCATTCCATTTAAGAGCAGAAGCTACCATGTCGTCGATCAATCTGTGTTCGTATGTGATCCCTAGAGACTCAAATTTTTTCTTGTAATCGGCCTGGTAAATTTCTTCGAAGATATCTTTGAAGCGACCATCGTACTTTTTAAGAATTGTATTTTTAGAAGAGAAGTAGAGAGGCCATTTTTTTGTCATCGCCATGCTGAAACATGAGTGAGCAAATCCTCTGATGGATTCGTCGGTGTTGTACATAGCAAGGGCAACACCGTCGCCTTTGAAGTTATAAACTTCTTTATGAATTTTTTGTCCATCAGCACCTTCGAAAGTCATAGTTAACTTTCCAGGTCCTTTTGTTACGAAGTCAGTCGCGCGGTACTGGTCACCGAAAGCGTGACGACCGATCATGATGGGCTTCGTCCAGTTAGGAACTAAACGAGGAACGTTTTTACAAATGATTGGTTCTCTAAAAACTGTACCATCAAGAATATTTCTGATTGTACCGTTTGGTGATTTCCACATTTCTTTTAGTTTGAATTCTTTTACGCGTTCTTCATCAGGAGTGATTGTCGCGCACTTGATACCAACATTATATTTTTTGATGGCCTCTGCAGCATCAATAGTGACCTGGTCATTCGTTTCATCTCTATGTTCCATACCTAAATCGAAATACTTAATTTCAATATCAAGGTAAGGGAGAATTAGTTTTTGCTTAATAAACATCCAGATGATTCTGGTCATCTCGTCGCCATCGAGCTCAACCACAGGACTTTCCACTTTGATTTTCTTCATGCGCATATTCCTTGTATCGTACGTTGCTTTAATTGAGCCCCAATTTTAAGGGTGAAAAGCAGTGTAAGTCGATATGCAGTGCTATGATTTAGGCAGCATTTTTCTGATTTAACAGGGAATATTTTTGTGCACGCTCTACAATGGGTTTGTAGTTTGCCGATTGGACCACATATTCGTTGGCCCCATTGAGAACCATTTCATAGATCTCTTCTTCGTTATCGTTTTTAGAGATAAATAAAATAGGTAATTCGCTCTTTGACTTGGTTTGTCTTATCATCGAAATAATCTCAAAGGCAGGCATATCGCTCATGTCTTCGTTGAATATAATCATATTAAATTCATCTTTAAAGCGCTCAAGAAGATGGAGTAGGTGAAAGCCACCGTCTGCGAACTCAACATCGAAGTTTTCCATGCGAAGCTTACCGGCCAGAATGTTTTTAAAATTATGTCTTTCACTTAATATGCAAATTTTAAATGTCGGTCCTTTAATAATTGTCATTATTTTTTCCCGTGGGACTTCACGGCCTTTGTGACCATGGCCTGAGCTTCGTCCATTGCTTTTTTTTGTTCTTCCGGAGTCTGTACAGTACCTTTGAACTTTGGACCTAGAACATTTTCTTTAATGTAGGCCTCTGCTTTTTTTCCATCATTACTCAGACGCACTTTTTCCCAATTGAGAGATTCACCACCGTAAAGAGTTTTTGCAAAAAATTTCGTGATGCCGCCCATGCTGTCCATTTGTTTCTGGATCGTCATTGAGATAGCCGTTTCTCCAAACTGAGAAGAGTTGATAAGAAGTTTAATGACGTTATCTTTTACAGCGTCCATATTGGTTTTGTAGGCAGGAGCTTTTGTGTCAGCATTATCCATTAAAATAGGCTTCAAGATTTTTTCCATGACAGCATCTTTAATTTTATTTCCTTCAAGTGTATTGAAAACTTCTTCGTAGCTTTGTTTTTTTAATAGTGCAGCTTTAAGTTCAGGTGATACATCTTTATCAGAAATACCGGCAAGGGCATCCTGAACTGTTCCTCTTACAATGGCCTTCAGAAACTGATCCAGGGCACCGCTTTTATATAGAAAATCGAGCAGATCACTTTTCGCCAGTTTTGTTTTTGCAACATCGGATAAATCAACGCTGAGTTTTGAAATGATACCGTCGAGAGTTTGCTTGGCATTCTCAGGATTGTATTCAATATAGTGCCCGAGCAATATGGCAAGTGGTTTGATAGATGAATCAATATTTTGCTGTAACTGCTGTGAATATGGAGAAGCAGGTATCAGTGCACTCAAGCATGGAAGAAAAACAGCAAATTCACGTTTAAGCGTTAGTGTCGCTGCATCTTTATCTTCAGAACTCATCCAGTTATTGATATTGCTTCTTACGATTGTAAGTCCGCGCGTAGTTAGACCGTCAGTACAAACAGTCAGCTTGTCAGTTAAACCTTCACTCATTTTATATTTTTTTAAATCATCGAGGCATGTAGAGTACTTGGCAATCGAATCATCAATGGCCTGTTTCTGTGAAGTGAAGTCTGCAGTTCCGAGAGTCTGCTTTAATAAATAAGTCAGCTTCAATGTTCCCAGCTCTTTTGCAAAATTAAGAGCAAAGTCTTTAGTACACTCATCAAGATGTTTTGCCAGTTCCTCGCCTACAAGTTCTGAATCTGTACACGCAATAAAATTATCTTCAACTGGCCTTAGTTTCGCAGGAGTTTTGTCGGCGTTCATCTGAGCTTTCGTTTCAACACGCCCGTATTCGACAACTATATTTTTTGTCGCGCCTTTTTTCAGCGTATCTATGCAGGCATTCTGGTTTGAATTTTTGTTCATGCACGTCTGGAAATTTCCCAGAAGCTCTTTTCTGATTGAATCTCGTTTCGCAGAAAGATCCATTTCTGGACGGTCTTTCAAATACTGATCGAGGGCAGTGTTAACCTGATCCTGTCCGACTGTTAAAGTTGTAGAGGTTCCAACTTTATCTGAACAGGCGTATAAGTTTTTAGTGTAGTCGCCGATTGAAAATTCCTTCCCGCCTTTCGTATCAAGACAGCCACCAAGAGTTTTTTTGAACTGAGCTTCAACGGCTTCTTTATCAGATTCGCGTCCTTTATACATATCACCAATACTCTGGTTGAATTTTAAATCACCGAAGAAGAAAGCAATTTTTTTCACTGATCCTTTTACACATGCATTAACCTGGTCCATTGCAGGGCCAGACGTTTTCTGGTCGATACAGTCACGATTGGTGTTGTTCAAATTGGTTAAAAAAGAATCTACTGTCGATTGAGTAATCCCAAGGGCCTCAAGACCGCCGGCACTTTTTAAATATGAGTTTACTTCTTTAACGAAACTGGTTTCTGTAATTTGTTTTGCAGCTTTAGTCGTAAGAGAGTTACTGCATTTTTCCAGAGTCACATCGTCAGGTGCGTTTCCGATACATTTTGCAAATTCATCTTTGACCATAGCATTGACCAGCTTGTCAGTATCTTCAGGAGATAAATTTCCTTTCGCTGTATCTCTGATCTGGTAGTCAGCAACTTTTAAAGCAACGTTTCTTGTCAGTTTGCCAGTACATGATCCGAGCCTTTGAGTTAAATCATTCGACTCTGAAATATTTGATGGAAGTTCTTTATCAAGACATTTTGAAAGATCGCTTACCGAATTTTTGTTCAGATCAGTCCTTCCGTGCATTTCTTTAGGAATGGCAGCATCAAGTTTGATAGTCGCTACATTTTGCGAGTAAGTGATGATTGATTTTTTAAGGCAGCTTTCTCTTTCTTCTGCAGACTGTTTATTGTCCCAGCACTTATCAAGAATTGCGACACCTTCATTTCCAACTTTTAACGATTGTTCTTTGTCAGTTTTAAGAGAGTCTCGCGCAGTATTTCTGAATGTCTGAGATACAACCTTATATGTGATTTCATTTGTCACACTGTTTTCGCAGGGACCGATGTCCAGCATTCCGTCTCTCTTTGCGCCTTTTACCTTTTGAGCTTCAGCACACTTTTTAAACTGCGAGCTTTTTTCATCAGAAAGTTTTTTTACTTCATGAGCAGAGAAGAGTCCTGTGATCACAGGAGTGCTTATTACCTTATCCTTGACGATGAGTGTTCCCGTGTTTGAAACCAGATCATCAATACAAGTCAGGAATTGATTTGAGAGCGAAGTCTTAACGGCAGGATTTCCACCTACATTATTTGTACACACATTAAACGCAGGCCATACTGAATTTTTTATTGTTGCTGCTGCATTTTTTGATGAAGCTTTTTCATCTATCGTTTTTGTAAGTGACATATATGTCACTTTTAAAACACCGGTTTTCATTGTACCAAGAGCACAACTCAATACATCAGTCGCAGTCAGTTTTGTTTTTGAAATACATGTCTTATAAAGACCGGCCTGCTCAAGATTGAACGGCGTGCGCTTATCAGCTGGTAGAGTAGAGTTTAAATTTGAACGTGAAAGTTCATAGACGATACCAATACCGGTAGAAGGTACAAGACTCGATGTCAGTGCATCAATGCAGTGATTAGCATCAAACTGCGAGTTCATCGAAGTCTGAATGCAGTTATTGAAAGGTCGGGTTAATTTATCAACCCACAAAGTGCGGCGCACAGGATCTGCTACACCTTCCTTTTCTAAAATTTTGTCGGCCAGTTTTCCAATTAAGTTGTTACCCAGATAGCCAAAAAAGCTTATGAGGTTGTCATCTGTCACTTGTCCAAGGTGTTTTTTTATCCCGGTTTGCACAATATTTTTTACAAAAGCATCGAGCTCACCTGGGCCTGAAAAATAACCTTCGAGGTCTTTTTTATAAGGAGCAATTTTTGAAACAACTTTTTGCTCAATGTCAATATTGAAAGTGTTCGCTGCACCGGCCAGAACTTTTGATCCTACTGTTTGTGAGAATGAAGATGGCCTTGAATAAGACACCGGCATAAGCAGTGCTATCGAATCAAGTTCGGCAGCATGAATGCTTAAAGATAGCCCAGTCAGCGCTAATGTGAGTAAAAATTTCATATTTGATTCCTAATCTTACGTCTCCATGGTTTAACGGCTTTTATCGGTGCGGACTTTAAGATTTGATGCCAAAAGAGACTATTTTCTCACCTGCTAAGTAAAAAAACTAACAGTTGATCATAACAGTCGATTAAATAAATTTGATGTGCTATTTAACGAGCTAATACGTCGAAAAATTCGACACAACTTTCAAAAGGGGTTTTTAATGAAAGCGCTTTTAAAATTATCTGTTCTGTCTATGTTATTTGTTCTTGCTAGCTGTGGCGGCGGCGGCGGTGGATCTGCTGGCGGTGGATCTGTTGGCGGAGGATCTGTTGGCGGAGGTTCTTCTTACGGCACTTACAACTCTCCAAACGTTCTAGCTTCTGAATTTGTTAACTCACTAAACTCAGTTGATGGAACTTATTCATCGGCAGTTAAACTTTACTCAAATGAAACATTAAGATCATCGGTAGCGGGACAAGATGACTGGTTTGTTATCTATGATGCTAAATACAGCGAGTACAAAGCAGTATCTCTTCAGTACATTCGCTCAATCGTTTATTATGACTACTATTCAAACAACCGCGCGGTGGCTTCTGAATTCAGAAATATCGAGCACGGGGATATCATTTCTGGTCAGTTGAACGGTGACTACTACGGTAACGACTACGAAGTAGTTGACCTGCGTTCATCTGGATACTACGAAGGAAGAAACTCTGGTTACCTATATGAAGACGAAACAAATTCTTCAGACGTTTCTCTTCTTGCAAAAGAACAAGAACAAAAAGCATTCTACACAAAAGCTGCAAAAGTTTCTTTCGTGTATAACGTAAGCATCGAGACATCTATGTCAATGATCACTCTTGGATCAAAAATCGAGAAAATGCTTTCACGTGCTAACGGTGAATTAACAGCTGACGATTCAGCTGCTCTTGCATCAGATATCAAAACTCTTACTGGTGTATCTTTAGAAGAACTTCAAAAAGCTTCTACAGACTCAGCAGCAAAACAAGACGTTCTAGCGAAAGTTGCTGCTAAAGTTGGTACTTCAGCTTCAAACCTTGAGCAAAAATTCTTGCCAGAAGTCTTTGGTATTACTCTTTAATAGATCTTAAGAATCTTATTATAAAAACTAGGCCCGCTTTATGCGGGCCTTTTTTATCAAAACTCAAATACCAGACCAAATCGGTGCCAAAAGGTAACTAAAAAACCATGATTGGTGTCATTTAGATTCTGAAAATATTTCGAAAAATACTAAATACTTACAGACTGAGCGAAATACTCGACTATTTTTTAAACCTCTATTACAAATGTTTTAATGTCACTTTGAATGACAGTCACTTTGAGGGGGGCTTCACAATGAAAACGTTTTTTAAATTATCTACACTTGCACTATTAGCAACACTAGCAAGCTGTTCAGGCGGCGGCGGTGGAGGCGGGACTGTTTATAATCCACCTTCAACTGGCGGAACAACAACTGGTGGTTCAACAGGTGGAACGTCTACATCTACTTATGGATCGTATACTTCACCAAACATCCTTGCTTCTGAATTTGTATCTTCGCTAAACTCAGTTGATGGAACTTATTCATCGGCAGTTCAACTTTACTCAAATGAAACATTAAGATCATCGGTAGCGGGACAAGATGACTGGTTTGTTATCTACGACGCTAAATTCAGCGAATATAAAGCAGTATCGCTTCAATATGTACGTTCTATCGTTTACTACGATTACTACTCTAATAACCGCGCTGTGGCTTCTGAGTTCAGAAATATCGAGCACGGGGATATCGTTGGTGGTGATCTAAACGGTGACCGTTACGGAAATGACTATGAAGTTGTTGATTTACGTTCTTCTGGTTACTACGAAGGTAGACAATCAGGTTACCTATACGAAGATGAAGTTGGTTCAACTGATGTATCTTTAATGGCAAAAGAATCTGAACAAAAAGCATTCTACGCAAAAGCAGCTAAAGTATCTTTCGTTTACAGTGTTAGCTTAGAGACTTCAATGTCGATGGTTACTCTTGGATCGAAAATCGAAAAAATGCTTTCTCGAACAAACGGAGAAATGACTCAGGAAGATCAATTAGCGCTTGTTAGCGATATGAAGACTCTTACAGGTGTTTCTCTAGAAGAAATCCAAAAAGCAACTCAATCAGCTTCTGCTAAAGAAGATGTAATTGCAAAAATCGCTGCGAAGCTTGGTACATCTGCTTCAAACCTGGAACAAAAAGTACTACCAGAAGTTTTTGGTATTACTTTGTAATTGCTCCCTGGCCTGATATCATTGTGAAAAGGCTCGCTTCGGCGAGCCTTTTTTATTTACGGTTGTAAAAAATTCTCAATACCTTTTTTCGTACCTGCCACGGGTGTAGAACATGGAAGTTAAAAAAACTAAGGCGAGGTTTATGTTAAAATATATTGTTTCATTACTGGCCTGTGTGATTTTTTCCAATGCTCAAGCTAATTATATTGTTGCTTCTTACAACACTCCAAATCTGGATAAAAATAAACCGACAAGAATCATGGTCTCCGGTGATGGTGACGGCCTTGGACTTTTATTCCAGGAAGTTGCTAAAGCGCGTGCACTTAGATATGCGGAAAACAATCCGGGAGACCAGGTCGTACTTATTTCATTCGATGATAAAGAACTAGGAACAGCTGATGAATTAGTTCGTTGGGGATTTAAGATCGAAGGTACTGATAAATCCACAATTGATGGAAAAGTTTTTGTTGATGAAGCTTCTAAATTTAAAAAAATCCAGTCAATTGATATTTTTAGCCATAGTTCAGCCCAATACGGTGCTCATTTAGCTGGTAAAGCAAACCACATCAACGAAAGAACAAAAGGTCTTGAAGTTTTAAAACCAAATTTTTTGAAAGATTCTTATGTTTTCCTTCACGGGTGTAATTCGGGTTTTTATTTGGCACCATTCTTATCAAATCTTTGGGGTATTCCTGTTGCAGGGTCGCTTACTTCGACAAACTTCCAGAAGCTTCACTCTGATGGAAACTTTTATTTAATTGAAGAAGGGTATGCACCAAACTCTGACTGGGCAACCACGAATACTCTATCAACTGACAAGGAAACAAACTGTCAGACTGGAACTTGTGAAAGATTAAAACCAGACAACACAGCTTATTTCGGATGGTGGGGTCAATACAGTGAAGGTGGACTTCCATTCTATAAATTTTTCTGTGCAAAAAACAACAATGAAGATTGTACAAGAGTTATGGCAAAAACAATGTTGTCACACTCACTGATTATTAACTTAAAAAAGACTTCGACTCTTGAAGAGTACAAAAAAGGCGTTGTCGATTTTCTCTGCCCGGTTCCTGCAAAAAATTCGAAGACTGATTTAAGAGCTGAGTGCCATGCAAAACTTGAAGAAGCATTATTAACTGGAGATCAGACTTATAATCCATTCTCACGTCCTGCTATCGAGTGTGACTTCAAAGGCTGTAAGGCCGAAATCACATGTGACAAAATTCTTTTCACTGGTGTTCAAAGACCAGGAACTTGTACTTTGAGAAATGATGCTACTAGTACCCCGACAACTCTTGTTCGTGAGTATAAAGCTTACCTTCAGGGCTATAATTCACTCACTAAATAATTCATCTGATCCCCCTCTGAGAAACTTGTCTCTCAGAGGGAGACATCGAGTAACTTTTTCCAATTCTTGAGAACGCTTTTATAAACATGCTATGTTTCAGGTCAACACAGATGTCTAAAATTTAGACAGTACCTGGTCGCTAAGCTAGCCGCAATCGATTGATATTGATCTGGTTATTAAAACTCATAAGTTGGACTCTTTTTTGCTTCTAAAGGCGTATTATGAAAAATAAAATTTATAAAGTCGTGTGCTTTTCGTTTTTATTGGCGTGCTCTGTTTTCACAAATGTTGAAGCTGGAGAGTCCTCAGTTCCTTTGCAAAAAGGTCTAAGGATCGCTAGCGATGATTTGATCTATCAGGATCGAATTCTTACTTCAAGAGACGCTGACGTTCTGGGAAACGCTCAGAAAATTGATTTATCAAAACTTGATCCAAAATCAAATGATATCTGGGATGACACTGTAACAAGTGTTGATGACCAGGGAGCAATTGCTATCAATGCCAATGATGTTTTAAGTTATGAAGGGGCCATCCTTTCCAATACAGGTTTATTCAGATTCAATGCAATTCCGGTTAACGGAAATAAAATTTATACAATTCATATGGATAAATCTCTTCACACAATGCTGATGAGAAAAAATCTTCTTCGTGCTTTAGGATATAAAATCCCTGCGATGAAGTACCTTAAAAAAGTAACAATTCAATTCAGTTCAAAACTTGCGATGGAAGCTTTCATTAAGCGCGAAGTTCCTGAAGCAACACTTGGTGCAGCTGACAGATGGACGAATACTGATTTAACAAAAGCAACTAACTTAACATTAACCCTTAAAGACGTTGCGATTACAGAGCCAAATGAATTTGACTTCTATAACGTTTCAATGGGTGTACCAACTCAAACAATAAACAGCAGATCACTTAGAGCACTTGTTGTTCCATATTCACTGGTTGACCTTTATGAAAGTGTTAATAAGTTTAGCTGGGTAGATGGAAAACAGGATAACAAATCAGTTATCCTTCCGCATTTTACAGGAAATGATTTTGCTACAACTGTAGACGATGCTGTCTGGATGCTTATTAAGATGAACAATCTTACACGCGCTGATTATCAGGCAATCGTTGCAGGCGCTTATTTTCCAAAAGAAATCGAATCAGTACTTGTTGAAAAACTTATATCAAGAAGAAATTCACTGAACCGCTTATTCAACGTCAAGACTTCCGAGATCGCTTTCAACAGTATGATCAATGTAGGGTCTTCTGTTAAAGAGGGTAAAGTTATCCAGAAAGAATTCCCGGACTACGCTTCACGTTTTGCTTACGGTGATGCCGAGTCTCCACTTGAGCAGCTAAGATTTTTCCTGTACGGAAAAATTCAGGCTACAGTTATTGATAACCTTATCAATAAACTTAACGGTGAAATGACTGTTTTCGATTTAACAAAAAAGAGAACTGATTATTTCGAAAAACAATTCAAGACGGGCCTTGACCATTTCGTACAGACTGGTGAACTAATTCCGATTTCAGTGGGAGCATGGTACGCGCCGGTTTTAGACATTCAATTATTACTTTCTAGAGACATCATTCTTGGTAACTATCTAGGTACAGACAACCTTGTTCAGCTTGCTGATACATTTGGTGCAAGTGCTGATATCGGAGTTTTCGCAGGGATTGAAGGAATCGGAGCAGGATTAAGCGGTGGGGTAAAAGTATCTACTTCACTTGTAAGATCATTCACCCATTTGAAACCGGTTAAAAACTTAAAAGAAAGCTTAAAAGAGCCATACAAAAATATGTTCGTAGGGCTTTTAAAAAGATCGCTGAAAGAAAAATTCTTTTCATTATCTGAACTAAAAGAAATTGATGAAAAAGATGCAAACGGGGATACAAAAAAAGAAGAACGCAAGAAAAAGATCGAAGAATTATTTTCTGAAATCGACAAAAATCTCGATGTCGGTGAATCACTAATCATCACTGACCGCCTTGTTCCTACAACAAGTGTTCGTTTAAGTTTCAGCCAGGGTCTTATCGGTGCAGGTGTCGGTGTAACTGGTGGAGTAACGGTTTTAAAACGTATTCACTTGTACAAGAAAAGTGCAAAGATGCTTCAGATTTACGATGACTCTGGTTTCGTAAGAAATATCGACTTAAGTTTAACTGTAAGCAATTACCTTACTCTTGTTAAATTGAGCGCTGGTTACGATAAAGGTCATTACAACGTGAACTCATACATGGTTAACCTTTCAACTGACACAGCTGAAAACCCTAACATGTTTTCAAATGCACTGGGAATTTATAACGTTCTTAAGAACAAAGATTTTGAAATCCTGGATAAAAACAATCCACCGGTAAAACTTGATGTTCAGTTTAAGGATAAATCAAAAACGTTATCATTACTTTTCTGGAGAATGAAATCCTTGTCCGGAAAGACATACTACGACATTCAGGCAAAAGACGGTGTTGTCGGGTCTTATTACTCTCTGGAGAAAGATTTTTTAACAGGATTAAATCCTGAGTCGTTCTCAAAACAATTGATGAACTACTATTTACAAAAACAAGACATCCAGGACGTTTCAATTAACGAGGAAACGAGTAAAAACCCTGGAGAAAGTTTCTTCGGTAGATCGAACACACAAAAACTTCGTTACGAAGCGACTGTAGGCCCTGATAAAAAATTCGGACAAAAATTCCTTGCCCTTTCGGACATAAAACAAGGGTGGGCAATGAGTGAATTGAAAATTAAAAACTTTATGAAGAAGACCAATGCGAAGTTCCAGTACAACCTGTTTGAACCGGATGCAGTGGATTTCAAGAAAATACGTTTGTTTAATATCGGTTACCACATGAACATCTATAACAAAGGTCTTGAGCGTCTTCATACGATCAAGTCAACCGAGCTGAATGTTATCCAGAAGAAGTACCAGTCAACGACAAGAATTTGCCCTGAAGATCATCAGCAAAAGAAAACCGCATTTTGTGGAGACCTTTGGTACGTTAAGAGTGTCATAAAAAAATGTGAGAAGACTCTCAACGATGAAGACAAAGCAGACTGTAGTGTAAAACTATTCCAACAGCTGATGGACGATCTGGACTTTAAGGATTTCAGAACTCTTTTAGGTGAAGACAATTTCTATGTGTACGGATCAATCGATGGATTCAGAGAAAAATCTGAAATCTTAAACGATACACTTTTCTCGAACACGATCGGAAAAATCGGAGCGAAACAATGGGATGGCCCATTGGATGTCGTTCGCGAACTTCTAGGTCTTACTGGCGGAGAACTCAGCGGTGGCTGGATTCGCACGGGACTTTAAGGAGAAATATATGAAAAATTTAATTATAACTACTCTTGCACTTCAATCATTAACTGCCTTCGCCGGAAGCACAGATCCCTTGTATACAAAACAATGGGCACTGGAAAATACAGGACAAACTATCTTAAAAGATGTTTCTGATCTTGAGCGGGTACAGGTTAAGGGAATTCTCGGGACCGATATTCATTATGTTGATACAAAAGATATCGCTTCTATAAAAAAAGAACTGGTCGTTGCGGTTCTTGATAGTGGTTTAGACATCACACACCCGGATCTGCTGGGACGTATCTGGTACAATGAAGCCCGCTGTAAAAATGCACCGAACGCTGCCATTCTTCCATGTAATGGATTCAACTATCTCGATAACAATAATCAGGTAATCGACGATGTCGGGCACGGAACTCATGTTGCCGGTGTAATCGCTGCAAATAGAAATACAATCGGTATTGCCGGAGCAGGCGACCCTCGTATTAAAATTATGCCACTGAAAGTTTTAAACTCTCAGGTCAATGGTTTCGTTTACAATGGAAAAGTTATTACAGATGTTATTGCTGATGCGATGACATTTGCGATTCAAAACGGTGCTGAAGTTGTAAACCTTTCTCTTGGATGGCCGAAACTTATCGACCTTGCAAAAGTAAAAGCAGCTTTTGATCTTGCAGAGAAAAATAACGTAATCGTTATCGCTGCTGCCGGAAACAATGATAAAGATCTTCCTACTTTTCCTTGTGCATATGAAAACGTTATCTGTGTAGGTGCCATCGACAACCGCGGTAACCTTACAGATTTTACAAACCACGGATCTAAAGTAGACGTTGTTGCTCCAGGTGAATCAATCGTAAGTACTTTTCCGGTAGCAATGGAGTCGCGCGTACTCAGAATTAAAAACTACGAATCAAAGCGCGGATCGAGCCAGGCCGCTCCTTTTGTCACAGCTGCGATTGCAAACTTAAAACTTCTTCACCCGGGACTGACAAATGACCAGGTTAGAAGCCTGTTGTTCAGAAGCAGTAGAAAATTATCGAACAAAGATGCAGATAACCGTTTTGTAAAATTCGGAAGTCTAGACATGAAGGCGCTTCTTGACCTTGCTAGTAAGGAAGAAGAAATAGCTTTTATCAACCCACAGATTAAAACTCTTACAGAGGTTAAGTTCAGTGCCAACGACAGAAAGTTTTCATTCAATCTGAATTTAAAAAATCTTTCGAACGTAAATTACAAAGGTCTTGTTTGTCTACGTTCGCAGTCGACTGCAATTCAGATGGACCAGAACTGTGTTTCTGTTGAATCAATTGAAGCTCACAAAAATCTGCTTCTACCAGTAACTGGAACGATTGTTGATATGGCAAGCGATTCACATATCATGATTGAAATCCAGATCGACCAGAACGTTTTTCAGACAAGTCTGGTGTTCAGCCGCGATTTAAATAATGATTCAGAAATTATTTCTCAATCAATCGGTCAGGCCAGTTTTGAA
>JACMRM010000082.1 GCA_014376445.1 Bacteriovorax sp.
CGACATTGACTGAGTAATTCCCACTAAATCGAAAATTTTTCTCAGCTCATTCGCGCAATACTGAACTCCCTGATCTGAGTGGAAGATTAAGTCATCAGGTCTTCCGTCAGTATTAACAAGTGCTCTGTGCAAGGCCTTTGTGGTGTGAGAAGCTTCCATCGAATCACTCAAGTCCCATCCTTTTATTTCTCGATTAAATAAATCCATGACAACCACAAGATACATAAATCCTTCTTTCGTTGGAATGTACGTCAAATCAGAAACCCAAACTTGATTTAATTTTGTAACTTTAGTTTCTTCAATTTTAAAAACTCTCGGTGACTTTTTATCACTTGGATTATTGATCGTTGTCTTCGGACGAAATGCCTTCTTACGTCGCGCTGAGAGTCCCTCAAGTCTCATTAGGCCTGCAACTTTACCTTTTCCTATCACCTCACCATCTTTTTCAAGTGAGGCTTTAATTCGAGGCGATCCGTATGTCTCTTTTGAATCACCAAAAATTGTTAAAATCTTTGCAGTGAGCTCACCATTTTTAATTTCTCGATTTGATGGTGGACGCTTTCTCCAATCATAAAAACCAGATGTCGAAATATCTAAAAGCTCACAACAAAGTAAAGTCGAGTGTCCTTCTTTTGCAAGCAAAACGATCTCACGAAATTTCACTTCTGTTGATCCTGACAAAAAAAAAGCGTAGCATCTTTAAGGATGGCTGTTATCTTTTTTTCTTTTTCTAATTCTCGTTTTAATTTTTTGTTTTCTTCTTTCAATGCTGCATATTCATCAGCACTGGATTCCGAATTTTTCTTACGACTTTCTCGAGTCCATACTCCAAGAACTTGATCGTTTTTAAGTCCTAATTTCTCTGTGGCCTCTTTCATTCCGAACTCCTTCCCAAGAGCAACTGCCTGCTCTTTGAACGAAGTATCATAAGACCTTCTCTTTTGCGGAACTTTCTTTAGATTCGACTTCATTTTACGTACCCCATGTTGGGTTATGTACTTAAAAGAATG
Organism: Bacteriovorax sp.; assembly: GCA_014376445.1. Taxonomy (GTDB): domain Bacteria; phylum Bdellovibrionota; class Bacteriovoracia; order Bacteriovoracales; family Bacteriovoracaceae; genus Bacteriovorax. The sequence goes on from JACMRM010000082.1 coordinate 1,011, forward strand.
TCCGTTTTAACAGGGGAAGATCAGTATCCAAAAATAACAAAAATAAAAGAGGAAGGTAGAAATAATTCTGCATAATTTCTTGCTTGCAAAAGTTTTGTAAGATTTTGATACTGATTGCTTTAAATAGATCATTGTTTGTGATTTATTTTAGCCCCTAGGTGATAAATTTTTCTAAATGATATTTTCAAACGTCATGTTGTTTTCTTCAAGAGTTGAAACAATTATCAGAATGAGCTGTTCCTTTGTTATTTTGGTCTTTTAAGATCAGTCCATCCATCATGGTTTCCAATCTTATTTTCTGGGTGACCATCCCAAAAAAATCCCTTTTCTTTGCACTCTTCATTTCTTTTGGGGTGTTTTGGGTAAAAAATTTTGTCGGTAGGTATTTCACTATCTCCTATAACAATTGCCTTAACTACTTTATCTGAATTATTTAAAAGGGTGTGCGCATGACCGGTATTAGGAGGTAATCCCACACAGTCACCAGGGTTTAAGTCATAGATATTTCCATCAATCCACATTTGTGGATGCCCTTCTAAAATAAAAATAAATTCTTCATCTTCTTTGTGAGCATGTGGCCATGAACTTCTGTCACCTGGTTGCAAAATTTCATAATTGATACCTATTCTTTTTAAACCCAACTTTCTGCCTAAAGCTGCTCCTGTTCCAAAGGTTTCACTGTCACCTGGATAAGAAAATGATTCATTAACAACAAGTTCATCACAATGTTTAATAAAGTCGGGTCTAATATTTTTCATTTAATTCTCTGTGAAAAAGTTTGATTTATTCTTTCAATAGTCTCAAAAATTCTTTCTGACTTTCATAGACCATTGAACTCAATAAATTAATAAATGGAATATTGTTGCCCTTATTACCTTGATAAGCACAAGCAATATATTCGGCCCTATATATTGGAGGAATGATAGTGATTGAATAACCATTCTTAAGTAAGATCAAATTCATCAACAGCCTTGCCGTTCTTCCATTGCCATCAAGAAATGGGTGAATGGTGACAAATTTATTATGGAGAGTGGCAGCAAGTTCTATTGGATGAAGTTTACTTGAAAGATCTTTTAGCTCTTTTTCAAAGTTACTCATTAAAAGATTAAGCTCTTCGGGCCCTGGCAAAGTGATATCCATACCCGAAATAAAAACTTTTTTAGTTCTATAAGTTCCAGCATTATCTGGATCAATGTTTTGATAAAATAGTTTGTGTATATTTAAAATATCTTGAAGCGTAATGTTGTCATTTTGAACAATATCAAAAATAAAGTCATAGGCCTTAGCATGACCTGTTGCTTCGTCAATTTCCTTTAGAGTTTTTCCTCCAATAGTTAAACCATCTTCAATAATGACTTTGGTTTCAATAAGAGTAAGAGTGTTGCCTTCGAGTGCATTGGAAGAATAAGTAAGGCCAATTTTAAAGTGTTCTTTGAGGGCCTTTGATTGATCATTTGATAAGGGCCTAAGTGAGTCCATTTCTTTTTTTTGAATATCACATTTATCAATTTTATTTTCAAACATAAGAACTTGCCTCAATTTTAATATGTCTATTTTTTATCATATCTTATGCTCATATTAAACAAACAATGAGTGGGGTCAAATCTATGGCATGCATTGTTTTCTCAAAAAAATATTTAGTGGGAAATTAAACTCAAATTCCCCAAGGTGACTCCAGGTATGACAAAGGTGAACAAATAGTGTGATGTCTGGTGATGTTGTGTGATTATGGACTTGAGATATAAAAAGCAAAAATCCCAAGTGATTGGGATTGTTTTACTAAGTTTTCAATGTCTTGGATTTTTACTAGGAATTTGTTCTTCAAAAATGGCGGGAGCGAAGGGACTCGAACCCTCGGCCTTCTGCGTGACAGGCAGACGTTATAACCAACTTAACTACGCCCCCAACTATCTTAAAGAAGCTAAAATATAAGGATTCAGAGGTTTTCCGTCAAGATAAAATTGCTATCTAATAGTAAAAAATGATTTTTTGCAATGCTTAAAGATTGTCCCTGCGTGAGAATACTCCTAGACTATTAGTACAAAAATAGCAGCTTAAGTGCCCTAGGAGTCTTGTGAATATTTTTATTACTGGTGGGACAACCGGAATTGGTTTGGCCGTAGCGAAACTTTATCTGGAAGAAGGCCACCGCGTGGGAATTTGCGCGAGAAACATGGGTAAATTTCCGTCTGAAATTAAGAATAAATATAAGCAACTGGTCTGTTATGAAGTTGATGTAACAAACAGAGAATCTCTTTATAAAGCAATTCATGATTTTGCACCTACTGATCTCGATATGGTTTTTGCAAACGCCGGAAGATCAGTCGGCGCGAAATCAAAAACACCGCAATTTTCTGTCGCGAATGAAATTATCGATATCAACGTAAAAGGCGTCTTGAATACTTTTGATATCGCACTCGAAATTATGCTTCCTAGAAAAAAAGGCCACCTTGTAGCGACCGCTTCTGTTGCAGGCTTCATGGGCCTTCCTGGTGCCGGTGCTTATAGTGCTTCGAAAGCAGCAGTGTTGAAGCTTTGTGAATCATACTCTTTGGATTTAAAGAGAGAGGGGATTCATGTGACTGCGATTGCACCTGGGTTTGTCGATACACCTTTAACAAAAAAAAATAATCATAAAATGCCTTTTTTAATGAGTGCTGATAAAGCGGCGAAGCTTATTAAGCGTGCTATTGAGAAGAAAAAAGTTCTTTATGTATTTCCGTTTAGAATGAAAATCGTTGTGACGATTCTGGATAAGATGCCGAGAAGTTTATATCGTCTGATTATGAATTTAAAAATGTTTAATTACAGTGAGGAGTAATATGAAAGCAGTTCTAGTTTTATCTTTAATGATTCTTTCTCTCAATGTTTACTCTCAGTCTACTAAAGCAGTTCAGGCCGTAGTTCCTGAAAGTGCGCAAATCAATAAGGACCACAAGAAAGCGAAAAAGGAAGCTGCGAAAAAAGTTGCTGAAGCTCCATGTGATACGAAAGAAGATTTATTAAAGAAACTTGAAGAAAAGAAAAAAGCTTCTGCAGAATCTGGAAAAGGTTTTAGCCTGCAAGGGAAGACTGATACTGGCTGCACGATTAAGTAGAACGAACTTTGATTGAATAAATTGCAAAACAAATAATTCCCACTAGCATTGCACAGGGAACTCCATAGAGTGTCAGTGCTAGCGCCGGCGAAGTCAGATAGGCCATCGGATCCGAACTATTAAGTCCATTCACTAAAAAATTAGTTCCAACACCAACCACAACTCCCGATAAAAAAATTAAAACAGGAAAGATAAAAATTCTTGGAAACCAATGAGCATTAGCCGACGTTCTGTCGAAGTAAACTCCGGCGGCCGCAGGAATCAACATTCCAGCTAACACAGGAACAAGGCCATTGAATTTTTCGTAAGCATTAACTTTGATTGAAAGTAAGTTAACAAATGAAAAGCTAAAAATAGCATAGGTGACAAACACCACACTAATCAAGCCTATAACCGCAACAGTGAGAAAATAATTCTTCTTCATTATTCATCTAGCGTATCTTTCGGCTTTGCTTTGATGAATTCAGCAAATTCTTCTGTATAGGCAATCTTTGTCGTGTCAGTAATACGATCGATATAAAGCTTTCCAAAAAGATGATCGAGCTCATGCTGAAACACAGTCGCTAAAAATTCATCAGCAATAATCTGCTTCGGTTCACCGTGCTCATTTATATAATCAACCTGAATATGCTTAGGTCTTTCAACAAAACCGCGAAGACCTGGAACAGATAAACACCCTTCCCAAAATCCCTGCTGGTCTTCAGTCAGATATTTAATAACCGGGTTAATGATAACCATCAAAGGTGTCCCATCCAGTTCACCATATCGGTCACTATCATCAGGAAGCTCAATAAGTGTCACTTGTTTTGAAATGTTGATTTGAGGTGCAGCGATTCCAATTCCACCTTCAACTTTCATCGTGTCATACATGTCAACCAGGAGTTCTTTAAACTCTGGAGTCTTTAACTCACTGACCTCGACTAGCTCGGCCACTTTCCTGAGCGTTGGATGGCCCATACGAATTATTTTTCTTGCTGTCATAAATACTCCTGATCCTTACTAAAGAATTAGCATAATTTAATGAATAGAGTAAGCTTATACCCCATGGACAAGGAAAAAAATTACATCACACCTCAAGGGTTTTCAAAGCTTCAAGAAGAGCTTCATCAGCTAGCTAGGGTAGAGCGGCCTGAGGTCACCAAAACCGTCGCGTGGGCAGCCTCAAACGGTGATAGATCAGAGAATGCCGACTATATTTATGGCAAGAAGCGACTAAGAGAGATCGACAGGCGCACAAGATTTTTGAGTAAGCGCATTGATGTCGCAATCGTTGTCGATCCATCCACAATCAAGAGTGAAAAAGTGCTGTTTGGGGCAACAGTAACAGTCTGTGACGAAGAAGATAGTTCCGAGAAAACAATTTCCATTGTGGGAGTCGATGAAATTAATACTCATAAAAACCGTATTAGTTGGCGTTCTCCATTAGGAAGTTCTTTAATATCCAAAGAGGTTGGTGATACAATCTCAGTGAAAATCCCTGTTGGCGAAAAAACATACGAAATTATGAAAATAGTCTATGTCGAGATCATTTAGGTTATGAATATAAATTGTGAAATTTCTTTAGGAGAATTAGTTGATAAGATTTCAATTCTCAAAATCAAATCGCAGAAAATTACTGACACCGTAAAACTTGAACACGTTAAAAAAGAAGAGAAGAGTCTGACTGAAACACTAGCTTCTTTGAAGCTCGATAAAATTGAACATCACCTGGATCAAATGATCGAAGTGAACCTGAAGCTCTGGAAGATCGAAGATGACATCCGCGATCTCGAACGCGAAAAAAACTTCGGTGAAGAATTCATCAAGCTTGCCCGTGCAGTTTATATCACTAACGACGAGCGCTTTAAGAGAAAAAATACTATCAACACTACCTATAAATCTGGCTTCATAGAGGTCAAATCTTATCAAGATTATTAAGGAAGAAAATCAATGGCCATCAAAAAGACTAACACTCGAATTGAAAAGAAGACGACGAAAAAAGCCGCTGCTCTTAAAAAAGCAAAGCTTTCTCGCGATGAAAAATACCAGCTTTATTTATCTTCTGTTCAAAACCCTGAAGCAGATATTCAGTTCATCAACAAAGAATTTAAGTCGATTTACGGACGTGCACCGATGATTCTTCGTGAAGACTTTTGCGGAACAGGGATGATGGCCTGCGAGTGGGTGCAGCAGTCTAAAGAACATAAAGCTTTCGGAATCGACCTGGATATGGAGCCTCTTGCTTACGGTGTTGTTAATCATTATAACGAGCTGACAGATGAAGAACAAAAACGTATGAAGTATATCAACGGAAACGTTATGTCTGAGTACGACTTTAAGTCTGACGTTATCGTTGCTTTCAACTTCTCTTACTACTTATTCAAACGTCGATCCGATCTTTTAAAATATTTCACTGAAGCAAGAAAGGGCTTAAAAAAAGACGGTGCGTTTTTCATCGATCTTTTCGGCGGAACTGAAACAAGACAAGAGCTTGTTGAATCAGTCGTACATAAAAAACACACTTACTATTGGGACTGCAGCAAATACAATCCGCTTACGAGTGAATGCCTCTATTACATCCACTTCAAGACAGCTGACGGAGTAAAACACGATAAGGTTTTCACTTACGATTGGCGTATGTGGGATGCGCGTGAACTTTTAGATATTCTTGAAGATGCAGGATTTTCTAAATGTCATATTTATTGGGAAGGCGTTGATAAAGATGGATCTGGTAATGGTGTATTTAAGAAATCACTTAAGGCCGACAACTGTGAATCTTGGGTTACGTACATCATGGCACAACCCTAACATCTACGTTTAGACTGTTAATTCTTTGAATTCAAATTGCGGGTAACGCTTCTTGAGTTCAGGGAACCAATGATCATCAGTATTATCAAAAACCAAAATCACTTTCTTTTCACTTTCTCCAGCTTTAATTAAAGCAAGCTGCTCATCAATATCGCCGGCCACCTGAGACTTCGTATGCTCTTTAGTCTTCAAGTGTGCTAAGAAAATTTTATGGTCGTAATTTTTTGTGAAAAAAATGTGAGCATGTTTGTCGTTGTTATTTTCCTGTCCATAAAGATACTGGGAAATCAAACCATCAAAAAGATAATTAAAATCATCAAACCCGATAAGCTCGCGGCTTAAATCATCACGAGTCACCCAAAAAATCCCCTGCACTTCAGGAGTGAACTGATCGAGAATTGTTATTGGGGGTCTGTGACTTGAATACATGGATATTATTTTTCCTTAGAGATCTTATCAAGAACACTGTTCACGAACCCGTGAGAGTCGTTAGGACAGTATTTCTTTGCCACATTAACATATTCGTTAATAACAACACCAGAAGGCGTGTCGGTCGAATTTAACAGCTCAAAAGCGCCAAGAAGAAGAACAGCAAGATTCATGCGGTCTACTTTTTGAAGATTTTGATTCGCAAGGAACTTTTCAACAAGTTTTGAATTTTCAGTTTCATTTTTTAATGAACCAAGAATAAGTGATCTTGCAAAAACTTTCGTGTTCATATCGATCTGGTTATCTGGATGCTCAATGTCTTCTTCGTTATAAGACTGATCAAACATATTAAGAGCAGCTTCCAGCGCTTTCGGGTCAGACTGAATCTCTTCCTTTTCATCATTGAACTCAGAAAGAAGATGTTTATAAAGAAATTTGAAGGCGTACTCGCGGCCTAGAGAGCGTTTTGTCGGATTACTGGTAGTCACGTTTATCACCTTTATCACTAATAGATTTTACAGAATGCAGATTGTTTTTCAGACCGTAGACAAATTCTTCAATGTCTTTGAAGTCCCAATAAAAAGATGCGTAACGAACGTAAGCAACACTGTCGAGCTGCTTAAGTAAATCCATGATGATCTCACCTAGGTCGCGCGCCTGAACTTCCGTTCTTGAAATTTCAAGCAAAGATCTTTCTACGTTATTTAAAAGAAGGTTCAACTGGTCAGTCGAAACATTTCTTTTCTGACAGGCCTTGTTTAGACCTTTCATAATTTTTTCACGGTTGTAATTTTCACGACGCCCGTCTTTTTTCACGATCAACGGCATTTGAATCTGAATGTTCTCGTACGTCGTAAAGCGAGCTTCGCACGCATCGCACTTACGGCGACGGCGTACAGAGTTTTCTTCGAGAAGCATTCTCGAATCAATGACTCGTGTATCAGCGGCATTACAGCTTGGACAATGCATATTCTAATTACGCCTTATAAACAGGAAACATTTTACACAGGTCAAGAACCTGAGTTTTAATTTTTGCTAGAGTTGTCTCATCAGTTGATGACCTTAGAGCATCGTTGATCCATCCAGCTAGCGTTTCCATGTGCTTTTCAGAGAGTCCTCTAGTCGTTATAGCAGGAGTTCCAAGACGTACTCCAGAAGTCACGAAAGGCGATCTCTTATCATTCGGAACCATGTTCTTGTTACAAGTGATGCCGGCCATTTCTAATGCATGTTCAGCTTCTTTACCGGATAATCCAACAGAGTCAGTTTTTACCAATACTAAATGGTTATCAGTTCCGCCGCTTACAAGTTGAATTCCTTTTGCCATCAAAGCTGTGGCCAATGCTTTTGCATTCGCCACAACTTGCTGTTGATAAACTTTATAATCCGGTTCTAGAGCTTCTTTAAACGCAACCGCTTTAGCAGCGATCACATGTTCAAGTGGGCCACCTTGAATACCTGGAAAAATATTTGAATTTAATTTCTTAAACAGCTCTTCATTATTTGTAAGAATCAATCCACCACGAGGACCACGAAGAGTCTTGTGTGTTGTCGACGTTACAACGTCTGCATACGGGACAGGTGACATATGAATGCCGGCTGCAACTAATCCCGCAATGTGGGCCATATCAACCATTAATTTCGCACCAATTTCATCCGCCACTTCTTTGAAAGCTTTGAAATCAATTTCACGCGAGTAAGCCGATGCTCCGGCAACAATCAGCTTCGGCATTTCTTTTTTAGCCGTTTCGCGAACAATGTTCATATCAATTCTTTCTGTCTCAGGGTGAAGCCCATAAGCAGAAAATTTAAAAAGTTTTCCAGAGAAGTTAACAGGTGACCCGTGAGTTAAGTGTCCACCTTCTGCTAAATTCATTCCCAATACTTTGTCTCCATGAGATAAGATTGCAAAGTAAGCACCCATATTGGCTTGTGAGCCAGAATGAGGTTGAACGTTGGCAAATTTTGATCCGAAGATTTTATTCACGCGTTCGATGGCAAGAATTTCTGCTTGATCAACAAACTCGCATCCACCGTAGTAGCGCTTGTTCGGTAAACCTTCAGCATATTTATTTGTCAGGATTGAGCCTTGAGCTTCCATGACAGCTTGTGAAGTGTAATTCTCAGAAGCTATTAATTCTAATCCATCTTCCTGACGTGCACGTTCTCTATTGATGATTTCAAAAATTTCCGGGTCCATAGTTTTTACAGAAAAAGCATTTTTGTTAAACATATTTATACCTTTTTGAGAAGTAAAGAAGAGTTTGTTCCACCGAAACCAAATGAATTATTCAGAGCGTACTTAATATCTTTTTTCACTGCTTTATTGGCCGTGATGTCCAGATCACATTCAGGATCAAGATTTTTCACGTTGATCGTGGGAGGAATCATTCCTGTATAAAGTGCCATCGCACAGAAAATAGTTTCAATTCCACCGGCAGCTCCCAGTAAATGTCCGGTCATCGATTTAGTCGAAGAAACATTTAATTTGTAAGCATGATCACCGAAAGTTTTTTTGATTGCTCTAAGCTCACCGATGTCTCCAAGAGGAGTCGATGTTCCGTGAGAGTTAACATAACCAATTTCATTAAGATTTACACCGGCATCATCAATCGCCATTTTCATAGATCTCGAAGCGCCATCTCCTTCTGGATGTGGAGCAGTGATGTGATAGGCATCTGAAGTCGCGCCGTGGCCTATGATCTCAGCATAGATTTTTGCTCCACGAGTAACAGCTTTGTCATAATTTTCTAAAATTAAAATACCAGCACCTTCACCAAGAACAAATCCATCGCGGTCTTTATCGTAAGGACGAGATGCTGTAGCTGGATCATCATTTCTTTTTGAAAGAGCTTTCATGTTTCCGAATCCTGCAATTGTAAGGCTGCAAATAACAGACTCAGCTCCACCGGAAACCATCACGTCCTGTCGGCCAAACATAATTTCGTAACAGGCAGCCGTCAGCGCATGTGCAGCTGAAGCGCAGGCAGAAGCGATACCGTAATTTAATCCACCGAGGTTGTAACGAATTGTCACTAAACCTGATGGCATGTTTGGAATAATAGCAGGAATGAAAAAAGGAGATACACGTCTTGGACCTTTATCAAACATTGTTCTCGCTGTGCTTTCAATTTCCGGAAATCCTCCGATACCAACTCCCAGGATACATCCCATTCTGTGCATATCGTATGGAGGGTTTTCCAAAAGATTCGCATCTCTCAAAGCTTCGTCAGTCGAGTGCATAGCAAAGTGAATGAAGCGGTCGTATTTACCAGCTTCTTTTTCATCTAATATATTTGGTGCAAGCGAGAAGTTTTTAACTTCACCAGCAAATTTTGTCGTAAGTAATTCTGTATTACATTGTTCGATTAATGACACACCCGATTTTCCAACGAGAGCATTCGACCAAACTTCTTTAAGATTATGACCAAGTCCATTGATCATCCCCATACCTGTGATGGCAACTCTGTTGAGTTTTTTACCTTCGCTCATATGTGTCCTCCTGAAATTTTTATCCCGTAAAAACTACAAAGGCCTCTTTCGAGGCCTTATGATTGGATTCTTATGCTTGTTTCTTTTCTAAGTAAGTAACGATGTCTTTAACCGTCTTTAGGCCTTCAGCATCTTCCTCAGGAATTTCTACACCAAATTCATCTTCCATTTTCATCATTAGTTCAACGATGTCTAGAGAGTCTAGGTTTAGATCGTCAACGAAACTTGTTTCTAGATTGATCTTTGCGATATCAATTTTC
>JACMRM010000019.1 GCA_014376445.1 Bacteriovorax sp.
CACTAATTTTTTTGATTTAAGAAGTTGATGAATAATAAATATATCCATCGCCCCGTGGGGCATTCCAATAAAAATTAAGCCGGTTAAAAAAAGAGATAATCTAAAATCAAGATTTGGAAAAAAATAACTAAAAGAGAGTGTTGAAAGAAAAACCAAGACCGCAACAAAAATTGCGATCTTGGCCCAAATATCAATTTTCAAATTGACGAACAAAAAATTAACGAGAAAGTTGCTTTTCTTCAATCATCGAAGGAAGAGATCCATCTTCTTTAGACTTTTGGTAAGCAATTACGAAAATCATTACACCATAAAGAGCTTTTGCAGTGATGTCAGCTATTGTGTATCCAACTTGTACTGCTACAACTGCCTCTGGAGACTTTGTTCCACCCCAAGTTCCGATTGCGTAAGCAATTGGGTAAAAGCCCCAAGTTGCAATCAATAGGTAACGGATGTTCGTGAATAGAACTTTTACTTTTTCACTTGAGTTAGCAAGTTGTGCTCCAAGTTGTCCCCATAAAACACCAAGAATGTACAAGAAAGGAATAGTAGAGAGAACTCCCCAAACATTTCTAGTCATAAGGTCGTTAGAAATTTCTCCTGGGTATCCAAGACCGATCATTAGGACTGCAGCAATGATTAGTTTTTTTAACATTGGTCCAGTCGAGTCCTTAGTAAGGTTTAAAACCAAAACTAGTTCTACTAGTAAAAGTGGAACAGTTAACATCCAATCGACGTAACGGTAAGCGTCGTTAAAAGGTAGACCACTCGCTACGTAAGCACCGTTCACTAATGTGAAGGCATGTTCCCAACTTCCCATGATTCTGTAGTAGTGATAACCAGCAATCAAAACAACGAGCGAAGAAACGATCATCGAAATTCTGTACTTAGCACCGATGATTTTTTGAGACATAACAAAAAAGGCAAATGATCCAAGCATGGCCGCAACTGCTAATGAAAGCATGTTGAAAACCAGTGAATATTGGCCAACTGACAAACTAGGCATACAATCTCCAGGTAAAAGTTAACGTTCATATTTCTATAAATATAAAATTGTAAAGAATTATTTATGATGAAGCAAGGAAACAAAAAGCTTGTATAAACTCTATCTAACGAAAATTTTAAAGTCAGTCTTATCTCTTACGATTTCTTCTCCAAGCTTTTTTAAAATATGGCAACGAAACAACCAGCATTGAAAAGCTAACAGAGTTATATTTTTCAAGATTAGAATGGTGAAGCTTGTGCGCAGAATTTAGAGCTTCCAAGTACCAATTGTTGAAACGAGGAATTAACTTCACTCGTCGATGTATAATCACTTCGTGAATCAGAAAATAGGCTCCACCATAGGCCATAATGCCAAAACCAATCGCCCCGAGCCATGGAATCTTCCAAAGACTATCGGCCAGAATAAAAAGAAAACTAGGAATTGAGAAAAAAAGTGCAAAGAGATCGTTTCTTTCCCATTTTTGATTCTTAGGCTTAACGTGGTGATCGCGGTGAAGAGACCAAAGAAATCCATGCATGACATATTTATGTAACGCCCAAGCAGCTAGTTCCATGAGAACAAAAGTCGCCCCAAATATTATTAACCAGGCAGGCCAATCCATTTCAGAATCCTCCTTTTTGTATCGAGCAATTTATTCATCTCCTGTTTCATCACAACAAATAAGATGAGTCCTTGAGCAAGCATAAGATTTGTGACTAAAAAAAATAGCGACTCCTCAATAGGCAAGCCCCCAACTTTTAAACCTGTTGAGTAGGTTGCAGGAATTGTCCAAATACCGTCAGATATTGCTAAAGTGTCGGCGATCCAAAGGTATAAAGTTGGAACAAAAACAGCAGTAAGAAAAATTTTTCTATTTGCGAGCAATCGGCTTCCACCGACCAGCCATTGGAGCAAGATGACAGGCATCGCCCAGCTTAAAATTAAACCAAAGTAGCGTGTTTTCTCAAAATTAAGGCCTGCGACTCCAATTAAAAATAAAGCACCATAAAAAAATGAAACAAATGAGACTTGATAATTCCGATCGAATATTTCAGCCTCTTTTTTAATGGCAAATTTCTTTTGCATTAAAAAGCACAGCAAACCCGAAAATATTGGTTGAAGTATAAAAAAGCAGTATTCTTCGATTGGAACATATCCGATTGTGCCCAAAATTCGATGACTCCCGTAGGACCAAACACCAGTCATGACAAGATAATTATCCCATGGTGTTGTGTAAAAAACAGCTAAAAAAATGAGTATGATTATTCCTTTTTGAAACTCTTTTTTATTTGGCAAGTCACTAGAAATATATTTTGTTATGAGAACAGACAGTGGGATACCCATAAATAGAATTAAAAATTGGAGGTAAGTCATAATCTTTATCCTATATTTCCTTGGGTATACCCTTGGATATGATCTTGGATTGGAAAATGAAGAGATGAGTGATGGCCTTTGGATTTCCAAAAAAAGCTTTGGCCTAATTTGAATAAGCACTTAATGCTCACCAGTATTTTTTCCCAGAGCTTTAAATATGTTCGTCCACCAGTTATGTCGTAATGATTTCTTCGAATTTTAATTCCGATATGACGATAGAGCTCGCCAGCAAGTAAAATAACAATTCTAGGTCTTATCGGTATATAAGAAAGACCATCGTAAGCGCTGAAGTAATATCGATCTGCCATATCGAGAGTCTCCCTAACAAGATTTTTTATATCTTCTGGTGCCATTGAATTTAAATTGGGTAAGTAACTTCGGTTGTTATCTGCATCCTCTGAAATATCCCGGCAAATATTGGTCAATTGCATACCTAGACCAAGATCGATTGAATGAGCATAGGCCTTTGGTGAGGTAACTCCAATCAAGGGGCACATCATCAGTCCCACCACTCCTGCCACCCTAAAACAATAAAGCATCAAATCTTTTTGTGTCAGAATTTGTCCGCCTTGAACATCAAACTGCGCGCCTATAAGGAGCTCTTTAATCTGCCACCTTTGAACACCGAAGGCTTCAACTTCGGCCATCAATAAATTAAATGACGTTTGATTGTGGGGGTGATTCAAGTCATCGAAGATGGAGGCCATTGCACGAGCAGATTCGGCCGGAGGTAATTCATCGGCACAATCGTCTATGAAGCGGCACAACCTATAGAGTGTCGCAATTTTTTCCAGGTCACTTTCTTTAAAAATGCAACTTGCAAAATAAAATGACTTACCATGCTTTGCCATTAAATCCTTGGCATCAACTTTAAAGTATTCTTCGGTTAATTGATCAAAGGTTAGATTATTCAGAAATAATTCCTTCGGCATAGTCGGTGAAATTTTTCTTTGGCGTAAATCCATGCGAGGTAAATTTATTTTCTAGATCTGGGATTAATTTTTCAATTATTTTTGCAGAATTCAAAACACCGGGCACTCCTGCTCCAGGATGTGTGTTGGCACCTACAAAATAGAGTCCTTTAATATCTTCAGACTTATTATGAAATCTAAAATAAGCGGATTGGCTAAACGAAGGCTCCAGACCGAAAGCAGCTCCTTTTTCACTTTGAAGATTATGTTCGAAGTAATCAGGAGTCACCGAAAAATCAACTGTCAGATTTTCTAGTAGACCAGGGAGGTGATTCTTATCGAGCCAACGATAGATTTTGTCTTTATAAATTTGCTCTTCTTGTTTCCAATTTATTTTCCCATCTTTATTAGGCACTGGAGAAAGAACATAGAAACATTCGTGACCAGGAGGAGCAAGCGTTGAATCCGTGCGAGTGGGAGCATGGAGATAAAGACTGAAGTCTTCAGCAAGAATTTTCTTTGAAAAAATATCGTTCAATAGACCTTGGTAGCGAGGCCCCATCAAAATAGTATGGTGGGCGAGATCGGGATAAAGTTTTTTAGTGCCAAAGTAGGCGACAAATAAACTCATAGAATGCTTTTTAAGACCCAACCTAAAGTCGCTATGCTTTGAGCGATGCTTCTGATCGATCATGTCTCTATACACTCGAACAGGATCGGCATTACTCACGACGAGATCGCATTCAAAAATTCTCTCATCGTGGGTGATAACTCGCTTAACTTGACCTCTTTCGATTTCAATCTTTTTAACTGAAGCCCCAGTATAAATTTTGGCACCCTTCATTTCTAAAAGTTTCTTTAGAGCTTCGACTAAAGCACCGGTGCCGCCTTTGACGAAGAAGACTCCCCACTTTCTTTCTAACCAGTGGATTAAAAGATAAATGGACGTAATTGTCGTGGGATTTCCACCGACTAAGAGTGGTTCAAAACTGAAGGCCATTCTTAGGCGTTCATCTTTTATGTATTTTGAAACTAAGCTGTAAACAGATTTATAATTTTGTAGTCGAACCATGTCTGGCACAGCTCGCATCATCGAGGCAACAGTGTCGAAAGGTTCGTCGGCGAGCTGTGTGTACCCAACATCAAAAATACTTTCAGCATGCTTAGCTAGGCGTCTGTATCCATCGATATCCCCTGGAGAAAGTGCCCTGATATTTTCTATGATTCGCTCTTCATCGCCTACATAATCAAATTTAGAACCATCATTAAAAATAATTCTGTAAAAGGGATCGATGGGAATTAACTCGAAAAAATCTTTTGGATCTTCACCGAGGAGTTCAAATAATTCATTCAAGAGGTGAGGAGCGGTTATGACAGTTGGTCCCGCATCAAAAGTAAATCCATCTTGCTTAAAAACAGCTGCTCTCCCCCCGAGGGATTCTTGAGCCTCCAGGACAGAAACTTCATACCCTTTTCTCAAAAGTCTCACAGCCGAAGCAAGACCTGCAAATCCTGAACCGATGACAACTGCTTTGGCCATGACTTTTTATCCTTCTAAGAATTAATTTGCTTCCGAGAAATTTCATTAATAGGGACTAGGACTTTTGCAATGAATGTGTTCACCACTTTAAAAAGAATTTCATTTGTTTCAAAAAATGAATGTGAAAGTAAATCATCCACTCGCCTTTCCAAATGATCCAGGCAATGATCGAGATTATTTTTTTCGTGAAATAATTGTTCTATTATTTTTAAATCGTCATCTGTCGTATCAGCTCGTTTTTTCTTGAGGATGCTAGCAAAGATTTCAAAATCTTCAGGGTTTCTTTCAAGATGGTGAGCGACGAGGAAACTTAATTTTCCTTCTCTAATATCACTGCCTCTTAATCCTTTTTGTTTGTCTCCGTAGAAATCGAGAATGTCATCCTGGATTTGGAAGATGTGGCCTAGTTGAAAAAATATACTCTCTAAAAATTGCAGAGCTTCTTGTGAAATTCCTGCAGTTATTCCAACTCCTATAGCTAAGCCAGAAAAAAGTGATGAGGTTTTTCCAGAAATACAAATTAAGTATTTTTCAAAAAGATTTTTTTTACCTTCAAACTTGTTCAAATCAAATTCTTCAACCTGGCCAGCGACGATGCGAGAACTCATGACTGTAAAAAGATGAAGGAGTTCATTCTTACAAGGAGTATGGCTCAGAATCATTGTTTGAGGCGCGATAATAAGAAAAAAGTCACCGAGATTGATTGCTTGCTCGGGCCCATACTCTTTCCAAGTCGTTGGTTGGCCGCGGCGCAATTCGTCTCCATCTTGCAGGTCGTCATGAATCAGAGTTGCGCTATGAAGCAATTCACAAGTGACTGCCCAAGGGATGACTAGACCTAGATCGAGGTTAAAAGAAAGCGCGAGGTCTCGTATAAACAGTGGTCTGAGCATTTTTCCCTTGGTCTCAAAATGCTTCAGCGCCATAACTCGAAGTTTACCATCAGAATTTTTCTCAATGCACTTTAAAATAGACTCGTGAACATAATCAAGAAATTCATCTGGATGACATGTTGGTTGACTGATTAAGTCTAGGCTTATTAATGAATTCATTATGACTCTCAATTAAAATACCAGCGCTGCTTAAAACTCAAAAGTTGTGACAATGGAAAATAAATCTTTAAATAAA
>JACMRM010000083.1 GCA_014376445.1 Bacteriovorax sp.
AAGCCATGCAAGCCACGCAAACATTCCTCTAGCTTTAAAGGTTTTATATTCCATAACAGCTAAGCGGCGGCCTATCGTCGCCATCTGCCCTTTATCTTTGTAAGTGAATGGCAGCACCATCTCACCTCTAATCTGTCTGATGATATTTTTAGCTGCATGTTCACCCATTTGGATTGCAACTGGAGCTAAACCTGGAAGAATTTTTCTTGTTTCAGTTTCAAAATGAACTTGATCGCCGATCGCGTAAACTTCCCGATGACTCTTCAAAGATAGATTTTCAGTGACGTGCACCCTTCCTGTAGAATCCAGTTCTTCCTTTAGAAATTTATTTAAAGGTGACGGTTTGACTCCAGCTGCCCATAATACAGTAGCCGCTTCAATCGTCATTTCTCCTTCACTAGTTTTAATCCTGACACCACTACTATCAATGCCAGTAACTCGTGTTTCTAGAAGTACTTCAACACCCAGAGAATTGAGATCAATCAATGCCTGTTTTGAGAGAGCGTGATTAAAGCCACCTAAAATTTTTGTTCCTGCTTCTACAATTATTATCTTTGTTAACTTTGGTTTGATCACACGAAAATCTTTTTCCATTGTTTTTTTGCTATCTCGGAAATTGATCCCGCTAGCTCCACCCCTGTGGGCCCGCCTCCGACAATGACGAAAGTAAGCCATTTTTGTTGATTGAGCGGATTAATTTCTTTTTCTGCCGATTCAAAGGCATTGAGAATACGTCTTCTTATTTCTGTGGCCATCTCCAACGTTTTCAATCCTGGAGCAAATTCTTCCCAATCATCCTTACCAAAATAACTATGAGTGGCCCCACATGCAAGAATAAGATAATCATAATGCAGCTTCATCGTTTCAGAACAAATCGCCATCGCCTTTAGATCGATACCGTTAATTTCATCCATCAAAACAGAAACATTTGCATATTCTGATAAAACATGTCTTATAGGTGCGGCAATATCCGCTGGTGAAAGCCCTGCAGTCGCCACTTGATAAAGTAACGGTTGAAACAAATGATAATTTCTTTTATCGACAACGACGATTTGAACCAGATCTGGATAATTGGCCAGTGTTTTTGCAGCTTTTAAGCCACCAAAACCACCGCCGACGATTATCACTTTTTCAAGTTGTAACTTTTTCAGTCTTCATCTTTTCTCACAGGGAATATATTGATAAAGTATGGTCAAAAAGTTGTTGCTATGTCTGAACGTGGAATGACTATTGGATATGTAAACTCGTTTCCTTTTGAAGTGCCTTATTCTGAGAGCATGTTAGGCATTCAAAGCATAAGTAAATTAGCGACAGATGAAGATCTTGTTAAATATAAACAAGCCTACCAAGAGCAAAGAGAAGCCAGAAATACTTTTAATAGATTAATTAGTGAATACCAACTTCCGATGGAGCTCACAGATCTGGAATTCGCATCATTTGGTACAAAAATAATATTTTATTATACTGCTCCAAATAGAGTTGATTTTCGGGAACTGCTGAAGGCATTATCTGCCAAATTAAAAGCACGTATTCAATTATGCCAAATAAATGCTCAAGAAACTATCTCTGATTTTAGAGGAATTGGTCCTTGCGGAGCAGAACTTTGTTTGTTTATCAAATCGTTAATGAAAGATAAGAGAGACGGTAACAAGAAGTGTAATGAATTTTATTGTTGTCTTGACTATAAAGATCCTTTTTACGAAGACATACGTTCTCGCTTACCCAAAGTCGGTGACTTTATAACAACTCACACGGGTGAAATGGGCAGAGTCCATCGTTTGGATTTATGGAATGAAGAATTTGAGATGATGACAAATCAGGGCGTTCTTAAACGTTATGTCTCTGAGCTTCGTAATGTTACTCTAAATCGAAATACCGTAGACTTTCCAAAACATTTTGAAAGCATTTTAAATGAAACTAAAATTGTTTTAGGCCGTAGTGAACGGATTTTAAAAACAGAGAAGGCAATTGCAGCAGAGCTTAAACACGAGCAAGACTTGAGTAAGGAGTTTACAGAAAAAAACTTTGAATTATTGTTTGGTAAAAAATAAATGGAATTCGAATAAGTCGTTAGAGCGACTAGACTTAGTCTTGAAGATAACTTGGAAAAGTTTAAACGAGGCTGGAAAAAAGCTTCACCGATTGTGCAAAAAAGATTTTTAAGAAGAATGATTGATTGCCTGATCTAGATGACTGAAGGGATAAAAATAAAATGGCTGAGGGGAAAAACCCCTTGGACATTGCTTCCTTTGGTGTCAACAAAATCCTTCGTAGGGCATTGGCTTCTTCGAATTTATTGGTCGAAAACGCGTCTGCGTTTGCAAATGGCGCACTCTAGTAGATGACTTTCGAACCGCATGCACTTCTGCATTGTAAATTTGGCTACTTATAAATATATTTAAAGTTCACATGTGCCATCTGTGTCAGGGATCTTAGAGAATTACTTTTTTAGTCTGCAATCTCTAGAGAGATAAACCGTAAAAGAAGTACCATCTAACTCACTACTTTCAACCTCAACTCTTCCATGATGGGCTTCGGCTAAACCCTTAACAAGCGTTAAGCCTAAACCCCATCCAGGCTTATGAGAGGTGGATTTTTCATCAGGACGTTGATAAGGCTCAAAGAGTTTTTCCAGATTTTCAGGGGTAATAACCTTTCCAAAATTATGAACTTTGATACTTACCATGTTTTCAACCATATCTAAGAAAAGCGTTACAGGACTGTGCTCTTTACCGAACTTGACAGCATTATTGCAAAGATTTTCAACGATTCTCAAAATTGCATCATGACTCCAATAACCGTTTATTA
>JACMRM010000084.1 GCA_014376445.1 Bacteriovorax sp.
GAGGCCTATCAGAAATACGGTATTCCCTATTATCCAAAACTCACTTCCATGATTCCATTTACACCGGTTACGACTCAGCATTTTCTTTTAAAAAAATTTAACACACAAAAGGCAATAGCACTTTTAAGGAAGCATGACGACTATTTCATGTCAGAGGATTTTTCTTCAAGTCACTTTCTTTTTTTAACAGAAGAAGAAATTCCGGTTTTTCAATCGCAGGACTATATGATCCGCGAAAGTATGCAATATCATTTTTTTAATGACAGCTATAAAAAATTTGATGATTTTTTATCAACTCTAAAAGGAAAGAAAGCAAAAACCATCAGACATGAAAGATTTCTACCGCAACTTGAAATAAAGCGGTACACGGGCGACCAGCTTACTGAAGAGCATGCAAAGCGGATGTATCAGTTTTATATTTCAACTATCGTGAATAAAAATTCCTATGATTACCTGAACAAAGATTTTTTTACACTCATCTTTAAAAATCTTAAGGAAAATATTCTTTATGTTGAGGCAAGTATTGAAGGAGTAAGCGTGGCGGGCTCATTATTTTTTTATGACCATGAAAAACTCTACGGACGCTACTGGGGTTCAAATTCGTATGTTGAAAACCTACATTTTGAGCTTTGTTATTATCAGGGAATTGATTTCTGCATTGAAAAAGAACTTAAAGTTTTTGAGGCGGGAGCTCAAGGCGAGCATAAAATTGCCAGAGGATTTCGACCTGTTCGCACACATAGTGCACACAAAATAAAACACCCTGGATTTAAAACTGCTATTGCTGATTTTATAGAGACAGAGAAAAAACAGATTGCGCACTCGATTACCCAACTTGCTGAACATCTCCCGTTTAAAAAAACTACTTCTTCTTAGTGGCCGGAGCGGCAGGTACTAACGTCGCCGCAGTATCAAAAGAAATTTTTCGAACATAATGATTGTCGTATCCGCCAGGATTCTTCACCAGATATTTCTGGTGGTAATCTTCTGCCGGCCAGAATTTTTTTTCTTCTGCTATTTCCGTTGTAATTGGCCTTTTCCATGCTGCAGACTTTTCAACTTTTGCTTTAAAGGTCAGCGCTTCCTCTTTTTGTTTTGGAGTCGTATAAAAAATGGCCGAACGGTACTGAGTCCCTTCGTCATTGCCCTGTCTGTTTAATGTTGTAGGGTCATGAATTTTATAAAAACGATCCATCAATTCTTTGTAAGTGACTTTCGCTGGATCAAAAATGACTTCAACACTTTCTGCGTGTCCAGTACGGCCATCATGCATTTCATCGTATTTTGGGTTGCTGGTTTTTCCGCCGGTATAGCCAACTTGCGTTTTTAGTACGCCGGGAATCTGTCTGAAGTATTCTTCTGCTCCCCAAAAGCACCCGGCCGCAAAGACAGCTGTTTCACTTTTAGCAACAGGTAGAATCGCAGCATTCAATGCGAATGTTTTGGAAATAAATATTAATACCAATAATTTTTTTAGCATAGAAACCTCTTTTTGAATTATGATTTTCTTAAAGCAGATTCAATCGCATGAATGACCATCGGATCTTCAGGCACTATGTCCGGAGCAAATCGCTCCACCACATTTCCTTGTTTATCCAGCAAGAATTTTTCAAAGTTCCACATGATGTCACCGGCCTTGCCAGTGATCAATCCCTTCTCTCTCAATTTTGCTTCCAGAACTCCACCCGGCCTCATAGTTGCCACTGGTTTTTCTTCAGTTAAAAGTTCAAACAATGGATGCTGACCTTCACCTTTTACTATAACTTTTTGAGCAACGGGAAATTTCAGGCCGTAATTAATCTGGCAAAATTCCTGGATCTCAGCATTCGTCCCCGGTTCTTGTCCCGCAAATTCGTTCGCAGGGAAACCGACAATTATAAATCCTTGATCCTGATATTTTTCATAAATTTTTTCCAGACCTGCGTACTGCGGAGTTAATCCGCATTTTGAGGCCACGTTCACCACCATAATAACTTTATCGTCACCGTAGTCTGAAAGCGTTTTTGAGTTTCCTGAAGCATCCTTAAATTCGATCTGTGCTATTTTTGAATCCATAATGTCCTCTTAGTTAAAGAAATACTTCCTATAGAATATACTTATGGAAATGCCTGAACAATAAACAAAAGGCCAGACGGCCGCGGCCATATCAAAATTAGATAAAACTGATGAAATATTGGTCTGACAAAGAGCAATAATATGGTAAAAACCGAACTAAACTCTTTCTAATGGAGTAATCTATGAAAAGACTTCTGTTAAAAATGCGATAATTTTTCATTTTTCCACAAGCAAAAAAAGCTGCCGCAAAAATGCTCAGGTAAAATAATACTCCGGCCCCCCCTCCGCTCACGCCCCAGTCCTAGAAGGACATTATGAGAGCGATCAAACCACGGTTCGACATCGCCCAAGCGAGAATCGTAATAGTGGTCATAGAGATAATCGAAATTCTCTCCAGCATAGATTAAACGAATCAGTCCTTTTTCAAATTTGTAGGAAGTTGAATTCTTTATTCAATCATAATGATAAAATACAATGAATAAATTTTTTTTACTGCTTAATGAACATGTAGGCAAACAACTCATTATCAAAATAAGGCATGCCATTAATCACAGTTACAGGTGAAATATAATTTACCCAACTCGAACCATTAAAATAAATTGTATCCCCGGGAGTGGCAGATAGAGCAGATATATTTGATGTGACGTGGAATATATCCCCTTTTAAATAACCTGAATTTAATGGGACCGTAAGTCCTGCCCAGTCGCCTACATAATTAACTGCACTTGCTCCAGTTAAATTTATTGATGACGAGGTAATCGAAAAGCCTGTTTGCACCTCACCGAAACCATGATTATAGGTATGAATTGCTGGAGTTCCACTGCAGTCTGCAGAATTATAAATACCAATATTCATTTTTATAAATCCACTTTTTCCACCTAACGGTAAAGTTAAATCTGAAGAGGCGTTTCCGCTAATGATTTGAACACAATTAGAAGTCAGTGCCGGAGCAGAAGTAACACTCACTCCTTTCACTGTTGCAGGAATAGAAACTTTAAATGAATTAATTGTGGAAGAGCCCGAAGCAAAATTACAAGTTCCAACGGCGTCAACACTTGAGCAGACACTTATATGTAAGCGTTTGAACCCTATCGTTCCCGAGGCATTTGTAAGCTTAATAAATTGTGAATCTGCAAACTGGTCGTTCATGGATGTTTTCAGCGATCTGCAATTGTCCGGTGACATGGAAAAATTTATTGACTGGTTATCATCACGAAGCTCGACGTACTGGTATGAGCACTGCTGAGGGCCGGTCATTTGACCGCTAGAAGCCAAAGTCCATCCGATGGTAGCAAACTCCCATGCACCTTTTTGAAGATCCAGTTGAAGCCCGTCTGTATACGCTAATGAAAAAGATTGTGTTTCATCAAGTCGATGACCTAAGATCAATAGTCCGCCGTTAAAATAAGATGCTGAAGCATTTGACATTTTTCCGAGAGACAGTTTAAAACTTGCCTTTCCCGTGTCCCCTTTTCCTCCGCATGATACGGCCAGAATGAAGACCATTAGAAATAGAATTAACTGCTTCATAACTATTACCTCTGTCGCAATTATAGCCCACTAAAAAATAGTGTTTGGTAACCTGGCGAGATCTGATAGAAGCCAAAAAAACGGTCTTTAAAGTGCCAGATTTTCGGGTTAGTCAGATCAAAAGCCTATCGGCATGTAGCTAGATTTAATTGAGGCTTTTTCTATTAACTATTTTAATCTCTCGTAAGCACATCGAGAAGTTCTATGTGAAATAATAAATTTGAATGCGGTTTTATGAATTGCCCGATTTGTCTTTCACCGTAACCTAAATGCGCCGGCACAAATAAAACTCTCTTCCCGCCGACTTTCATTCCTGCTAATCCCAGGTCCCAGCCTCTAATTACGCGATTAGTTCCAAAGACAAATTGAAAAGGTTTTCCACGATCCAGCGATGAATCAAACTTTGTCCCATCCTCCAAAAAACCTTCATATTGGCAAATGACTAAGGCACCCTTAACAGTCTCTTTGCCTGTACCGATTTCAGAGTCAGTGATTTTCAATTCAGTTGTAATTTCATTATTCATAGATAGGCTCTAATAAAGGAATAATAATTAACAATAAGTCCTTTTCATGAATTTGTCTAAAGTGAGTCTGATTCCAACTTGTATTGTGGCCATCGCTCTGGTCATTTCTTTTTATCCTAAAAGCATCAACCAAAACTAAAGCACCCAAACATATCATTGTGTTTGCAAGCTACAGCATAATGTTTTTTAGCATCAATTAAATTTCCCATTTGATTTTCAACAATTCCCAGAAAATTACATCCCGACCAATATTTAGAATCGCAGATAGGAACTAGAAGCTCTTTAGCTTTTTTTAAATTTCCTTCAAAGGCAATTCCCATTGCGATATCAATACATTTTTCTGGATCATTTTTTGTACATGATTTTTTTCATTTTTATCTGACGAGAGAACAATCGTTGTAAAAAAGACAGATATTATTAATAATAAACATTTCATAAATTCCTCTTTAGATTAATTATATTCTATCTTTAACATGGTTAGATTTATTTGAGAAATTTATCCCAAGTTTAAACCTCGTGAGAAACTCTGGGGAAAAGTGTTTTTAACGAGTGCTTCTGTAACGCTCCTTGGTGGCAGGGTTTAAGTTGGATAAAGATCTAACATTTGTTTGTTAAGACCAGCGTTTCCGTCATTTTACTCGCTTATCTACCAATAATTATCGACAAACTATTATAAGAAGCGGAGAGTATACCTCATGACTTTTGCAGAAATTTTTATCTTCGTTTTAGTAATAGCACTTGTTTTCTATTTTCTGAATCCATTGCGACGACGCTTAGAAACTCGCCTTTATAAAGCATTTCGTAGACAATCAAATACAAAAAAAAAGCATGCCGATATTCATTTAACCCCCAACGATTTTACCAAAAAGGAAAATATACCTCATGAGTGATCAATTTGATTTCCCTGCTTTCTTTTCAAAATTTACAAGCCAAATTATTGTCGCTTTCTTGGCCTTAGCTTTGATGATAGCTTTTTTTAGTTCATACACAGTCATATCACCTGGAAATACAGGCGTGATATTTAATGTTTGGACAGGCTCTTTACGAACAGTTCCCCAAGGTATGGCCTGGAGATTACCATGGGTGACTCAAGTTCAAAGTTACCCTACGGCGCTGAGAACTTATACAATGGTTCGTCGTGCCGGCGAAGGCTCAGCGAAAGAAGATGATAGTATTGATTTACCAACACGCGAGGGACAACATATTACTCAAGACATTTCTGTCACTTTTAATACTTCTGAAAGTCAGGCGGCTCAAGTTTTCAAAGCTTTTAAAGGGGCAGATATCGAAGATATTGAAGCGACTTTTATTCGTCGTACGATTATCACTGTTGCTCAGAATACAGCAGGACAAATGTCCCTATCTGAAGTGATATCTGCAAAAAGAAATGAGTTACAAGATAATATTCAAAAAAGCTTATCTGTTGAAGTAGAAAAAATGGGGTTTCATTTAGATAAAGTGAATTTAGGTGCAAGTCATTTACCGCAGTCGTTAGAGATACAGATGCAACAAAAAATGGCAGCACAACAACAAGCACAGCAGGCAGAATATGAATTGCAAAAACAACAAATGCTGGCCAAGGCCGAGGTGGCAAAAGCTGAAGGAGAGGCACAGGCAATATTAGTTCGTGCCAAGGCTCAAGCTGCCGCCAATCATCTTCTGCAAACATCAATTACCCAAAATATTATTCAAAGTAAGGCGATCGATAAATGGGATGGTACTTTACCTCAAGTCTCAGGTGGAGCTGTTCCATTTATTGATTTAAGAGGAATGAAGGGCGCTAAAGAATAATTATTTCAGTAATAATACTTTTTGCTAAGATAACAATTTAATTTAAGTGTCGATATATAGAATGACACCAGAGAAATTTGGGGTCATTCTATTTTCGGGTTCAAAATAAAGCACGATTGATTTCTGAATTCTCTAAAAAATTTATATTATGATTTTTCAGATATTAATTATAAACGTGTTCTTTCACAATGTTTTAAAATTGACGACATTTTAGTCTTAATCTTAATTTAGTTTGGGACGATTTATTTCCTTGTTCGGCGAATTTTAAACTATCAATTAACAAATAGAACAACTTTAATGCTAATTTTTTTTTAGAAATCTCGAATATTCTAACTACGTATTCATAAAAAATCTCTTAAAAAATAACCATAGTCGCCGAAGGAAATTCATTTCTCTAAAAGGTGGGGAAAGATCCTAGTTGCATTTTGTGAGAAAGGTGGTCTAATTTAACCTGTAGTCATGCTGAGGAATTTCTCATCTCTCACTAAACTTAAGTTTATTGTAATTTTTAAGGATTAAAAAATGCTAAATTATGCCGTATTTGCACAAATCATTATCGCAATTTCTATTGTCGTCGTATGGGTTGGGCGCTTTGATAATATCGTTAAAGAATTTGAGTATTTTCATTTATCAACCACTGTTAGAAATATTGTAGGCGCTACTAAAATTTCTTTAGCGACATTTTTAATTATTGGCATCTGGTATCCTGAACTGGTTCTTATTCCGGCCTTGATAATGGCCGCTTTGATGATAGGAGCTCAATTGACCCATTTTAGAGTAAGGAATCCATGGTATAAATACCTGCCATCTCTAGTACTACTTATTCTTTCACTATTCACGGCCGCAGTTCATGCTGGAAAGATCGTTTAGTGAACTTAGCTAATGGGTTGGTTTTATTTTCTAGTTTTACTTTTATATTTTATGGAATGCTCTGCCTTCTTACATCCTCTATGAAAAACGAATTTAAAAGATTTGGTTTAACAGATCAGCTGAGAAAGCTTACTGGTTTTTTAGAGCTTTTGGGAGGTTTTGGTTTATTGGTAGGATTAAGATTTCCTCTAATACTTCTGTTTTCATCAATTGGACTCTCGGCCTTGATGTTTTTGGGTTTTTTAGTAAGATTAAAAATTAAAGATGGTTTAATTCTTTCTTCACCGGCCTTTATTTTAATGCTACTTAATATTTGTATTACATATAATGTAATCAAATTCTCTAATTGTTTAAGTTGGTCTTGCAACATCTAAATTATCGGTGATTCATTTAGAATTTTCATGTTTATGATTTTGTTAGTGACCCCCGTTTGAAGCCTGCCTCCTAATTTTGGAGAAAAGCCATGGGCTTTAACAGAAAAAAAAACAAATCGCAGAAATTTAACATTTTTTCACTCTGACATGATTGGTTCGAATAGCTTGACTAATGGTGCGCGGAACAGGACTTGAACCTGCACACTCTTGCGAGCTCTACCACCTCAAGGTAGCGTGTCTGCCATTTCACCACCCGCGCATTGTGAGTGTTTAGAATAAAGATTTAGCGTCTTCTAGGCAAGAACATTTCAATTTCATCGAGGTAAAATTTTATGCGTTGTTTAGCTTCTGCAATGGCCTCAAGGCGCTCATTGATAAGTCTGACAAGTTTGTCATCAGGTGTTGATGTATCTGCGTTCTGGTTGCGTGCCATGAAAGCTTCGAGGCTTCCAAAAGCTGTATCTTCTTCAAGGTCATTTTCATCAAATCTGTCGTCAAGGTGACCCGGGATATCAGCATCACTCATGTGCGAGTACTCGTTTAAGAGATCGGCCATCGGATCTAATAAATCAGCTTCGACAGCAAAGTTCTTTGCAGACGGGAACATAACAAGGTTGTCGATTTCTGTGGTGAGTGATGTAGTTTTCATTTGAGTGGTTGTTCCTAGTAATAATTAGTAGTAATTGTTTCATATAAAGCACTTATCTCTGCTTTCTCTACGAATCCTAACATGCAGTAAAATAAGACTATTAAAAATTTTGGGCCTTATGTAAGATTTATAGTAGGTGTCGTATTAAGTGACATCGGGCCTATCTAGAGGTTTTTATGGAAGAAAATAAAAGAATCCCCTGCATGCGCTGTAAGCACTATCAGGTTACCTTCGACCCAGCGGCCCCCAGAGGCTGTAAGCTCTATCAGTTTAAATCAACCTTGCTGCCCTATATCCTGGTTAAGCAATCGACAGGAAAAGACTGTACGGCCTTCGAAGAAAAGCTCAAAGCTGGCGGCAGTGATGATGGGGATAAGGGTGGGGACAAGAGTGGGAAGAAGGATTTTAATGATCCGAAGTACTGGTAGCTGAAAAATCTTTTTTCATTTCAAAATAGCTCGGCCCCGCACTTTCTATCATCGCTCCACCTAAGCAAATATCGCCGTCATAAAACACAACTGACTGTCTTGGTGTTATTGCTCTTTGAGCTTCATCGAATTCTACAAAAATTTTATCGCCTTCGATTTTCGTGACTGTGCAGGCCTGGTCTTTCTGGCGGTAGCGTACTTTTGCTTTGCACTTAAACGGTAGAGGCTTCGTCCATAATCCGCTGGTGAATGAAAGATCCGTTGCTGTTAATGTGTCAGCATACATGTGTGGGTGAAACTCTCCCCTTTCAACAATAACTACATTTCTCAACATATCTTTTCCAACGACGAACCATGGCTCGCCCTGGCCGCCAAGGCCTAAACCTTTTCTTTGTCCGAGCGTATAGTAAGTTGCACCTGTGTGGCGGCCGACAACAACGCCCTCTAGTGTTTCAAAATTACCGTTTTCGAATGTGACGTAATTTGAAAGAAAATTTTTAAAATTTCTTTCGCCGATAAAACAAATTCCTGTAGAATCTTTTTTCTCTTTTGTCGCTAAATCATATTTAGCAGCTAGAGCACGCACTTCAGTTTTTGGAAGATGGCCGATGGGAAAAAGAACTTTTTTAAGAATATTGCTTTTTATTGTGTAGAGAAAATACGACTGATCTTTTAACGGGTCTGCGCCTTTTACCAAGCGGTATTCACCATCAATTTCTTTTGACTGGCAGTAGTGTCCGGTGGCCAAAAAATCTGCACCAAGCACCATTGCTTTTTCAAAAAAGACTTTGAATTTAATTTCTCTGTTGCAAAGAACGTCGGGATTAGGAGTGAAGCCCTGCTTATACTCTTCAACAAATTGATTAAAAACCTGATCTTTATATTCAGCAATGAAATCCACTGAGTAATATGGAATGTCTAGTTTTTCACAGACTGCAACCACATCGGCGTATTCTTTTGAAGACTGACAGACGCCATGCTCATCAAACTCTTCCCAGTTTTTCATGAAAAGACCCACTACTTTATAGCCTTCTTCTTTAAGAAGTGCGGCCGTCACAGAAGAGTCAACTCCTCCCGACATTCCGACGATTACTAATGTTTCTGATTTAGGTTTTTCCATAAAGAACTTTTAGCAGAAAATAATCTATTTGACTATGTCATAGTCCCAGGCGAGCACACTGCTCGTCACGTACTTAAACACATTGGTGTAAGTATTCAAATTCAAGGTCTCAACGAAATCATTGGAAGACATATAGCGCGGATTCAAGTCCCCGTCGCGGTTCTGGGTCATCGTCACAGCAGGAATACCTTGTGCCCAAAAGTGCTCTGAAGTGCTAGGGAAAAAGTCGCCACTGAAAGTTTCTTTGGGAAGAAATTCTACCGAACTGTAGTTGCGCTTACCGCTTTCAACAATCATCTGTCCGAAGATACCGCTGGCTTCATGACCTGGCAGATCTCTCGGCTGCAGGTAAATATTCATGTTGCCCATCTTATGCTCTTTATCACCAATTTTTGAATCATGTGCAAGCATTGAGAGGTTAATGACTCCAACAATTTTCTGCGTGCCCATTTCTGTTTTCATTTTTTGTGCGAATTCTTTTGAGCCAGCTCCGCCGAATTCTTCACAGTCGTAAAATACAACTTTGATTGTTTTCGGAACTTCCAGTTTATTAATAATGTCAATCATTGAAAGCAAAATCGCGACACCGGAACCATTGTTGTCTGCTCCGGGCATTTCACCTTTCAAAACCGGTTGATGAGTTTTCTGGTCCTTTAAAAGTGTGTCGTAATTAGCACCCAGAATAATGACGTCGGAGGATGCAGTAGCACCTTTTTTTTCCCAGATAAAGTTTACACCGTCTTTTTTATCTGTCGTTGTAAAAGATTGCTTAGAAAAAGTTGCGCCTTTATTGTTGAATGACTGGAGTTTTTTTTCTAAATACACCTGAGCTCTCGCATGTCCCGGGCTTCCCATCACACGAGAGGGTCTTCCGCTCGCTACAAAATCCCTGAGTGACTGCTCTAGATCATTCTTAGGAAGTTTATCGACGACCGATCTGAGAGAATAGCCGTTCTTGATTTTTTTTTCATATTCTTGATACTCGAATGCCTGAGCACTCAATGAAAAAAAAAGTGAAGTGAATATTAAATTTTTAAAAGCGCATGCGATCGAGATTGTCGGCCGACTGGTCATAGGTATCTTCTTTTTCATCATCTTTACCCTCTCTTTTCTCGGGAAGTGTATTGTAGCTGAACTCGGAAAACATTCCGCCCACTTCAACCAATGCAGATCCGATCACTTTTCCTTTGTCCAGCTGACGGTTGTAGAAAACCAGAAATTGTCCGGCCACTAACAGGCCGGATCTCGGTTCATCAAACTCAACCAGCGCCATATTATTATTTTTCAAATGCAGACGGCATGAGATTTTCTCTCCCTTGGGCGCCATTTTTACAAAACAAAGAATAGGTACAGACATATCAAGATTAGCCGAGGCACTGAACTGTACCACAAGCGCATGCTGGTACTTTAACTTTGTCGGGTAATCGACAAAAATATTTCCTTTGTAAGACACAATGGAAATAACCTGCTTTAGTGGATCGATCTGTATTTCACTTTTTTTATCAAACTGCAGATTGTTCTGGCCGACATAATAATGATGTATTCCTTTATGCTCGCAGATAGAGCCTTCATTGCCATAGTCGTAGATTGTTCCCAGACGTTTTAAATCTCTCGGAGCGCGCGCTTCAACCAGATTGGCCATACGCGGGTCGTGCATAATATGATCGGCCTTGGTTTTTATCCTCGGAAGAAATTCTACTTTTATCAGGTCACCGATTTTTTCTACTTCTTTTTTTCTGATCTCTGAAAGAGGAAGAATAAGATTCTCCAGATGCCTCTGCTCTAATTTTGCCAGTGAATAGGACTGATCATACTCAAGATCATTAGCGACAAAAAGTTCGTAAGAGCCGGTCTTCTGATTTTTTAAAACTTTCGCATAATGGGCAGTGGCCACCAGTGTTGTCTGAAATTTCTGCGCTTTCTCCATGAGAATTTCCAAAAGAACTGCATTGAGATAAACCAGCGGTTCAAAAGTCTGTCCGCTTAAAATTCTTCCGACTAATGGATCGAGAACTTTATCAGCAAAAATATCTGTCGCATTAACTGCATAAAAAGGAATATCCAAAAACTGGCAGATTTTTTTTATTTTGTTCAGATCGAGTACTGCAATATCAGCAAACGGACCTGATTCTTCACCGTCTGCAAAAAGCTGAAGACCTATGCCAATGCATTTGTAGCCTTGCTTTTTCAAAAGATAAGCGGCCACGGTTGATTCCACTCCGCCGGTCATCGCAATAAGAACTGTTTTGGATCCTGCTTTTTCTGTCATAAATAGAATTATAGCTTGAACTTTTATTTTTTAGGAGTGTTTTAAACAATGGAAAAGATTGACATCCGAGTACAGCGCTCAGGTAATCTTTTTCTTAAGCCATCTTTCTGAAATGACGAAGAGATAATGATGACGAAAATCGACTTCGAAGCAAACTTCGAAATATATTTATTTAATTATGCTGAAGAAACCATGAGCTCTTCAAAACTCAATGAGTTTATCGCTTTTTTAAAGTTCCATAAAGTGAACATGCCTTACAAATTTTCATTTGTAAGTGAGACTGCAGGTCTCATTCCTGAAATGACGTTGAATCAAAATATTCTTATGGATTTTTCTCCGGATTCATTAACTGAATCAAAAGATGTTCAGTTCCAGGATTTTTTAAAAGAACAAAAAAACAGAGCACTTGAAAATTTATATAATATGATCGAGCTACCTCATGAATACCCTGCTCAATCTAATGCGCAGATGAAAAAGGTGTGTTCCCTGATTAAGGCGCTTCTTTGTGAAGGACAGTTTATCTTCCTTGAGGAACCTGAAGTGGATCTGGAACCAGAAACCCTGGAGCTGTTTATCAGCGCCTTAAAAGAACATATAAAAATGCGCCAGATGAATGTTTTTGTCTACTCAAAGAACCTTCCATTTTGGATGTCTCACTCTCATAAAATGGTGGAAAGAACCAAAGATTTCAGCTTTACAGTCTCGCCTGTTTCCAGAAATTATCTTTGGGATGAAGAAAAAGAAAAATTCTACGCACCAACAGAAGCATCCGCTGCCAATGAATTGCAGTTTACCTTACCTAAAAATAAGAACAACAAAAAATCAGCTGCGTAATTATTTGACAGAATCTGTATGAAATCGGGATAATATTCATACATGACAAAATCTAAAATAAAACTTAATTTCATCGATCTTTTCTCTGGTGCGGGAGGACTCTCTTGTGGACTCGAGCTCGCGGGAATGAACTGCGTTTTAGGCGTTGATATGGACAAGAACGCCATCGAAACTTTTAAGAACAATCATCTTGAAGCAGAAGCATTCTGTGGATCGATATTGGATTTATCAGCAGCAAAAATTAAGGAGCTGACGAAAAGCCAGACGATCCATGCAGTAGTCGGAGGGCCACCTTGTCAGGGTTTTTCAACCGTCGGTCTGGGAAATCCCAACGATCAGAGAAATCATTTGTTCAAAGAATTTATCCGCGTAGTGAAAATTACGAATCCATATTTCGTTGTTATTGAAAACGTGACAGGACTTCTCGCTAAGAAAAATGAAAAGACGATCCAGTCGATCTTCAAGATCTTCGCGAAAATGGGATACTCACTGGACGTACAGGTTATGTCGGCCGAAAATTATGGTGTACCAGAAAGAAGACGCCGCACGATCATCATCGGATCCCGTATAAATCAAACGATCACGTTCCCAAAAATGATTCCGAATATTGTGACAGTAGGACAAGCTCTCAAGAATCTAAAAGCTCCGAATGGAAAATACTTTAACCATGATGTTCAGGCCGCAAAAATAAAATCTACACTTGAGACGGCCCGCATTGCCTGTATCCCTGAAGGAAAAGGTGTCCGTTACGAAATAGATGAAAAAAATTATTTCAAAACAAAAAAATTAAAACTGAATGTGGACTGGAAAAATTTGAGAGAAAACAGATTCAGGCAAACAAAGTATCAGCGTCTTGATAGAAAGAAGCCAAGTCCGACTATTATGACCCACAGGCATAATTATTTTCACCCGACAGAAAACCGTTACCTCACTCAAAGAGAGGCGGCCGCTCTTCAAAGTTTCCCAAATGATTTTAAATTCCACGGCCCATTGTCTGCACAATGGAGACAAATCGGAAATGCAGTTCCACCGCTTTTAGGCAAAGCGATCGGAAGTGCGATTATTGAAATGCATAATGAAAAAGTTTTATCGAAGCCCGCAAAAATTGTAAAGACGGCTTCAAAAGATCTCGTTATGAATGTGAGAAAAAAAGCATTTGTTTACAAAGAAATCGCTGCTTCATAATCTATTTCTTGAATTCAATTAAAAATGTCGTATGTGCGGCGCTATTATCAATGGTAAGTGATCCACCGTGAGCTTCAAGGATCTTTCTACATAAAGAAAGTCCGAGTCCAGAACCCACTCCTCTGTCTTTTGTTGTAAAAAAAGCATTGAAGATTTTTTCCTGATAGTCTTTTGGAATTCCAGCTCCAGAATCCTGAAAACGAATTTTAACTATATTCTCTGTCTCAGTCACATTAATCTCAATCGCTTTTTCCTGAAGATCAGAAATGGCATCCACAGAATTGGAAATAAGATTCACGAACACTTGAAAAATCTGGGTAAAATGACAGGAAATTTCGATCTTGTTCACTTTCGGGTCGATTATAACTGCCACCATGTGATTTTTTAATTTGTTTTCACAAATGACAAGGGCATCGTCAATAATACTTCCAAGGTTTTCTTTTACAAAATCCTCATCACCATCCTGTCTGATATAAACTTTAATTCCTTTAACAATCTTGGAAATTTTCTGCGAACTCATTTCAATTTTAGCAAGCAGCTCATTCGCCTCTTCATCTGTCACACGCTTTTTAATACGTCTGACATTCCCTTCAATCATCATCAATGGATTATTGATGTCATGAATAATCCCTGCGAACATTTCGCCGAGGTTGGCCAGTTTTTGCGTGAATGAGACATGGTCTTTTAATTTTGAAAGCTCAGTAATATCCACACCGATAACAACGGCCTTGTCTTTATCTTCAAGTTTTGTTCCCGACACCAGGTAAGTGTGATCAATCCCGCTGATTCTTGCTTCGAGCTCCCTGTAAATGGTATCACTTTTAGACCTGAAAAGTTCTGTAGCAAATTCGTAAAAAAATCTTTCTTTAGTGTGAAAACCGATAGTTTTCCCGACGAACTCTTCAGGACTCACACCGACTGAATCAGCTAGTGCTTTATTCACGCCAAAATAAGTCATGTCACGGTTGATCCATGAAATTGTGTTAGGAATCAAATTGATGATGACACCAAGTCTTTCATAATCTTTTTTTATAGCAAGAGTTTTCTCCCGCTCTTTGGATAGAAGCTCATCAAAGGCCTCTGCCATTTGTGCAGAAGTCAGGTTTTTGTCCAGTAAACTTTTTACTTCAGCATTTTTTAATTTCATATAAATTAAGTTTAACTGAGTAATGCTTTCAAAAAAAGAGGATTAATGTACCGCTTGAGCGCTGTGAAGACGGTAGAAATAATTCCCTTGAGTAAGAAGGTCGGATAAAGTTCCTTCTTCTACCAGCTGTCCTTGATTGAACACTAGAATGCGATCGCACTGCTTGAGTGTTTCAAGTCTGTGAGCAATCATCAGACATGTTCTTCCGTCCATCATTTTCATGACAGCTTCGTGGATGATTTCTTCGTAATGAGGATCGATATTTGCCGTGGCCTCGTCCAGAATAAGAATCGAAGGATTTTTTAAAAGTACGCGGGTTAAGCTCACCAACTGCCTCTGGCCGACGCTCAAATTTGTTCCACCTTCAAGAACTCCCAAGTCCAGGTTGAAGCCTTCTTTCGCAAGAGCTTTAACGAGGCCTATAGTTCTGGCCGCATCGATTAAATACTGGTCAGTAAGAGTTTCATCGCATGATAAATTTTCTCTCAGAGTGCCTTTAAAAATAATAGCATCCTGTGAAACGAAGCCAATCTGATCTCTCAGGTTATGGCGGTCAAAATTTCTGATAGGGATATCGTCAATGGCCACATTTCCTTCTTGAAATTCATAGAGGCGTGATAAAAGTGCAACTGTTGAACTTTTTCCGCAGCCGGTTTTTCCTACCAGTCCAATTTTTTCACCCGGCCTGATATGAAAGCTTAAATCTTTCAGCACCCATCCGCCTTCACTATACTGCATGAAAACGTTTTCAAATTTAATATCACCTTGAAGACTTGTGGTTGTCATCTTGCCGTTATTTTTTAGAACCGCATCTTCATCCGGCTCATTTAAAAAACTCATTACCCGCTCTGTACTTGTAAAGGCCTGCTGGACAACATGAATTTCTCTGGAGAGCAGCATCATCGGGTTAAAAAATCTTTCATAGTAGCGGACGAAAGAAACAAATAATCCGACAGAATAAACGCCGCTCAGAACGCCGTTTCCACCGTACCAAACAAGGCCGATGAGAGGAATTGTTGCACAGAAAGACACCAGCGGCATACTCCACGCAAATAAGACATTCCCTTTTAGCTGCGCGAATAAATAGTCATCACAGGTATGTGAATAATTTTTCATCGACCATTTTTCCAATCCGTAGCTTCTAATTGTTTCAACACCGTTCAAGTACTCTGATAATTTTGCGTTGATTGCCGATGAGAATTTTGAAACTCTTCTGTTGGAGTTTTTCAAAAAATCTTTGGTTTTAAAAATTAAATAAATGGAAGGCAGGATTGAGAGAGTCATCACCAGCCCCAGCTTATGGTTGGATACAATCATCGCCGCGATTGCAAGAATAGTCATCATCGATGCGGAAATCAGGTTCCCTAAACTCGAGGTAAAAAAGTCTTCGATACCTTCTACGTCGTGAGTAATTCTGGTAACGATTCTTCCCTGCGGCTGGCGATCGTAATACTGCAGCGGCAGCTCCTGAAGCTTGGCAAACAAGTGAGCACGTACATTAAAAATAACTTTAGAGGCCGCGACCGCGAGCTGTTTTCTTCCGGTCCAGATAAAAAAGATAGAGCCGACTTCCATGGCGACAATCATGACAGCAAATCTGACAGAAGTGTCCATATCCTTTACCATGAGTCCCTTTTCTAAAAGGTCTCCCATGAGTTTGGCAGAATAAATCGCAAGCAGTGAGCTCACAAAAATTAATGTCAGTGCAAAAATAATTTTCCATTTAAAAGGGCGGGCGTAATTTAAAAGAATACTGAAAGACTTTTTGTCTCCGATTCCTCTTTCCCCCACCATTGATTCATCCTGATCATCGGCCATGAGATAAGCGCTCTGGTGAAGCGCCAGTTGATCCGGTGAAATCATTTTTTCAATTCGGCTTTTTCTTTTAAATATGGATTTAAATTTTTTTACCATAATTAGTTATGTGCCTTCAATTCAAAAGTGTGATTACAGTATTTAAGTGTAGAGCTTCTGTGGGCAACCCACACAAGTGTGACATCCTTTAAATACTGGTCAAGGTTCTTTAAGATACGCTCTTCTGTAATCGTATCAACGGCACTTAAGCAGTCATCTAAAAATAATAATTTTGGTTTGCGTGCCAGCGCCCTCGCCAGCGTCAGACGCTGCTTCTGCCCGCCTGACAGATTAATTCCCCATTCACCCAATTGTGTATTAAGTTTATTCGGAAAGCCCTCTACGTCCTCTTTCAGAGCTGCAATATCAAGAAAACGCCAGACTTCTTCGTCTGATATTTCTCTGTCCATCATCACATTAGTTTTAATGGAGTCAGCAAATAAAAAAGGCTTCTGGTGAACATGGGCAATATAGTCTCTTAAGTCCTGATGAGAGTAATTAGAAAAAGGTTTTCCAAAAAAATTTATCTCGCCACCATTGTGTCTTTCAAGTCCGGTAAGAATTGTCACAAGAGTTGTTTTTCCTGAACCAATAGGTCCGGTAATTCCCAGCCTGTCTCCTTTATTCAGTTTAAAATTCAGGTTTTCAAACAATGGTGAAGACTCGCTAAAAGTGAAGCTTAAATTTTTTGCTTCGAGCACCGCTTCTTCTGTCTGATCAAAGATAGGATTGCCGACTTTTAAAAGAAAATTTTCTTTTTCATGCTGATAAATTTCAGCGAGACGTTCAAGGCCAGCGAATGCTTTTTTCCATTCAGATATAACAAATCCCAATGACATTAGTGGATCGTGAAGAAGGAAAATCAGTCCTTGCATTGAAATAAATTCGCCGACAGTCATCTTGCCATTAAAAGTAAAATAAATTCCCAGAACAAAAAGGACAACGTAAGAAATAATCGCCGCAATTCCCATGACAGGAATATAAAGAAGTGAAAGCCCGATTCCTTTCAACCTCTGTGAGCGGTGCTGCTCAGCTATGTTCATCAATCTTTTTTCCCAAAACAGTCCAGTCTGAGTCAAGCGCTGTAGTTTGATCGTTGCAACGGCCTGGGAAGATAAATCGTTGAAGTGCGAGAGTGTATCTTGCACATGACGGTACTGTTCAACTTCTTTTTTAGAAAGTTTTCTGACAAATATAGGAACGAATAATAAAACGACACATGAAAGCAGTGCCATTCCCAAGTGGATATAGGCCATCGTGATGAAAGTGAATAATCCAAGGAAGGCCACATCGAAAACAGCAACCAGTGTGAAGCCGAAAATAAATCTTGCCGTCATAGTGTCTGAGGCAGAAGCACTCATCAGCACACCTTTAGTAAATTTTCTGTCGAGGTCTTCTTTTTTAAAATAGCGGACATGATCCCATACATCTCGGCGAAGTTCAGCGGCAGCATAATGAGTCTGGCGGCCTAAAGTAATTCTCCACATGAACCTGAAAATGTTGATCATGACTCTGGAAACTGCCAGCACTAAAAAAAGAATCAGAAAGGTTTCTTTTTTTGAATCGCCGGTCAATATATGCGGGACATTTTTATCAGCGAAAAAATCGACGATCCATCCGATATTTTTGGGAGCAAGAACCTGCATAAGGTTAGTAAGAAGAACTGAAAAGGCCCCAAGGGAGTATACTCCCCAGCGATCTTTTAAAAAAGATTTCCAGATGAAATAAGCGTGGTCTTGAAACTTCGTGTTTCTCATAAATCCAAAATATTTTTGTTATCAGCTAATTTCTCTGCAGATCCATTCTTCGAATTCTGCCAGATAATCTTCGATCATCGGCAGGTCACGTGCGACCGCTTTAATAGCTGTTTGAAAAGCTTCTTTAGTATAGGGAATCTTGTTTAAAGAGGCCATAAGTTGTTCGATCATTTCCGGATGAAGTGAATCGGAGAAAATCTGCGATTTTTCAACAAAGGCCTTATGGACATCGAGATGGACTTCCATAATTCCCCAAGTAAAACGCTCGGACATTTGATGGTTAAATTGTGGCGCCTCTCCAAATCTCCAGTTCCAATCGCTAAGTTTTTTAAAGTGTTCATTGAGTGCCGGAATCGTTTGCAGGTATTCATGATCTAAAATTTCAATCGGCGCTGTCGTGCCGTAATAATCAAAAAACTCCTGGATAATATTTGCGCAAAAATTTTCGTGCGTGATATCAGAGTTGAGGTCTTTTAAATTGATCACGCGTGCACGCACTGAAGTGATTCCCTTCGACTGAAGTTTCTTTAAGTTGGGATTTAAGTAAAGTCCCATCTTCGACATATCGGCATTAATTAAAAGTGTTCCATGATGAAAAGCTCGGTCCTTTGTTTCCTTAAAGGCGCTTCCTGAAATTTTCTTTTCTCCCTCTTCAGTAGTGACTAAAATATCATTTCTTCCCGAAGCAAATGCATCGACATTAAATTGTTTCAGAGCATTGATTATAATTTTGTTGTTAATATTTTTATCGTAAGTTTCTTTGCTCGATAAAAAAGTGAAATTTGTATTCCCTAGATCATGAAATACGGCCCCGCCCCCACTGTGTCTACGAGCAAGCTTGATTCCATCTTCTTCCATCTTCTGGGTATTGCATTCACTCCATGGATTCTGAAAACGGCCTATAACAACCGTCTTATCATTTCTCCACAGAAACAAAATTTGAATACTAGGGTCCATATCGCGGAAGATCCATTCTTCCGTTGCAATATTAAACCATGGGTCAAAAGTCTCCGAGATCAGGACTCTCACCTTCTGGGACGATTTCTTCGGTTCCGATTTCTGGTTCTGCATATTTCTCCCAAGAGAAGCGGCCGTCGATGCTTGAATAGTATTCATCGACGCCGATGTACCCGCCCTGAAGCATTTTAAACAGCACTGAAGCTACAATGTTCGAGGCAAATTGTGTAAGCGTTTTTTTTCTAAAGGACTGTGCGTATCTTTTCGGGCTCGGCAAAAGCATGGCGAGAAAAGCACTTTCTCTGGCATTTAATGCTGACGGCTCTTTATTAAAATAAAACTTTGCGGCATTTTTGATTCCGTAAAGCCCTTCGCCGTATTCAATAACGTTTAAATAGGTTTCAAAAATTTTGTTTTTTTCAACTTTATCTTCAATCCATAAAGTTAGCGCCATCTCTTTTGTTTTTCTCCAGAGGCCATACTCCGATTTAAAATAAAGATTTTTTATCAGCTGCTGAGTAATGGTCGAAGCGCCGCGAACTTTTTTCTTTTTCTTAACCATTCCGTCATTGATGGCATCCTGAAGCTCTTCAATATCGTAGCCCGGGTGAGTGAAAAACTTTCCATCTTCACTGGAAATAACCGCACCTCTTAGACGTTTTGAAATTTTCTCAAGAGGAACCCATTCTGCAGGCATCGTACCGACCTGCTTATAAACAGCAGTCGAATCTTTTGTAAGCTTGATTTCAAAATAGGTATTGGGTATTTTCGTGATCGAATACATAGAGCCGATAAAAGGCGACAGCAGAAAAATAATGTAAACTGATACGGCCAGCCACATTAGAAGAATTAATCTTCCGATAATAGTGAAAACTTTAGGCCATTTTTGAGGTTTAGATGTTGTTGGTTCAGCTGCTTCCATGGACTTATTAAATAGCAGATTATTCGCACTTTTTCACTTAAAACGTCCCCCTAAATCAAAGATTCAAGGAGTTTTATGTTAAAAGATCTTTATGACTCAGAGAGCTTAATTAATTTACAGTAGTTCCTGAATTAATTTTCTTAGTTTTACGTCAAGAATTTCTTTATCGCTGACCAGATCTTTCCCTAAAAGCTCTCTGACTTTTTTCAGGCTTTCGTTGTTTCCTGCGGCAGCACTCTCCATTACTTCTCTCGTGTAATCATCATGAGAAAGATTTTTCAGAACCTGGTGAACATACTCTTCTAATTTTGCACGGAATTCTTTTCTAATCTGTAATGAGTATTTGTTGTAAGTCTGGATATTTTTATTAATACTTTCTAGTGCCGCAAATTCATTCGGCATCAACTCTCTCAGCATTTTTTCTGCATTGGCCATGGCCTCAGCACCTGCCGATAATTTTGCAACTAAGTCGTCGCGTGAAACCATTTCATCAGCAAATGGAATACCATAACCATTCTTTGAAAGAGACGTAAATGACTGCGAGAACGCAGCTCCAGTCTCTTTTAATAAATCTTTAATTTTTTCATCTTTAGTCGTCGTGAACATGTCTGCTGCCTGCTTTCTATATTTAAGTGCGACTGTTCTTAAAATTTGTTGTTCCATAACCGAAAATGATGCAGCTGCAACCAGTCTTTCTTTTAGCAATGCCACTTGAGTGTTGAGTTCGCTGTCGGCAAGTTTTGTTTTAGAAAACTTCTGGAAACGCGCCAGTCGTGAATTAACAGTACTCTCATCAATGAATTTTTTTACGGCCTCTTTATCGGCCTTATCACTCTTCATCTTGTAACTGTATGCTGCTTTATAAGCGAGAACGATTTGATCTGTTTTTGCCTTATAGACTTCTGTTTCAGTGCTCTTTACCGACAGAAAGCTTAAAGCATCTAGGTCTTCTAGAACTCCTTTTGGACTCACTGAAGATTTAGTGTTCAGTTGCGTTCGCTCCAGCGCAGATTTAAGTAAATCATAACTTTCGGTTGCACAGTTGCTGTTAATAAACTTATAAGAACCGCGGTAGTTCCAGTGCTCTTCTTTTACTTTTAAAATAAACTCTTCGCGCTCTTTGGCCGTTAGGATTAATGGAAATGAAGAAATATCACGAAGCTCATCACGGTTGTACTCGTCAAGAACATCGCTGAAGTTAAGAATGTAAAGCATTGACGGGTAACCGCCGAAAACTCCCTTCATGTAATTTAACTTGGCGTCTTCCACGTTCGCTCTATAGCTTACAACTAAGTGAAAAAGTTTATCATCGAGACATTTTTTTCCATGAAGTGTCGCAGGAATTGTTCTGTTCGTAATAGCATCAAATCGCTCAGGCGCACAGATCACAAGTCTAAACATTGAATGTCCGAATCCGCTTTCTGCACCTTTTCCCGGGCTCGCCATCAGGTAATCGATTCTATAAACTCGTGAAGCATCGATTTCTATAGGGATAAAGCCGCTCGCAGGAGTTGAAACCATCACTGTGTTGTTAACTGAACAAGTTCTTGTCGGGTACGGATCAATGTTAAATAAATTTTTGAAGTAATTAAACATCGAAGGTTTTCTACAAAAGAACTCAGGGTCCATAGTAAAGTATTCCATGTTGACCGCAAATGATTCGGCGATATTTACAAGTTCGTAGACATCAGCTGATCTCATCGCCTGAAGATTTCTATTTTTAATTTTTAAAAGACCTTTTTTAAATCCAGCGCGGGCGATGTATTCCATTGAGTTGGAAATTCTGCCGTTGTTAAAGTCATAAGCATGAGTCAGCTCATGCACCATCGTTGCAATTGCCTGATCGTATAACGACTTATGCTGGCAATTGATGCGTTTTGATTTTTCTCTGCCTTTTAGCAGCTCTATCATGACCGGTGTATTGATTGTGAGAACATTTCTATACTGGTTGTACTGCCCGTAAACGAAAGGTCTGTCTTTAAGTTTAATATCTTTATAATCGACTGAGTGTCCTGTTGTTGAACTGCAAACTTCGTCTGGAATCACTTTATGAG
Organism: Bacteriovorax sp.; assembly: GCA_014376445.1. Taxonomy (GTDB): domain Bacteria; phylum Bdellovibrionota; class Bacteriovoracia; order Bacteriovoracales; family Bacteriovoracaceae; genus Bacteriovorax. The sequence continues at coordinate 22,321 of JACMRM010000084.1, forward strand.
CGGTCAGTTGAGTGATCTTAATCTCAAGATTTTTTGGAAGGCCTTCCTTCATTTTACCGGGGAGAAATGAAGCCACTTCACTAAGAACTGATTCCATAACTTTTTTATCATCTGTCTTTATATCTGCGTCGTACTTTATACTCAGGTCGTGAGCATAAGTAGTTGAAGCGAGCATAAGGTTTATCAAAAAAAGGTTTAAAACCATCTTTTTCATATTAACTCCATAGATATTTAATCAAGAAGATATTTGCATGAGATATGCCATATTGATGTTGATTGAATCTAAGGTCTTGAGTGGATGTGCTGACTAAAGTTTAGACAGTGAGCTTAAAATCACGACAAGTTTTTTAAGAGATTTTGATGATGTTTTAAGAGTGAAAAGTGCATCTGGGGGCGCACGATAAAATTCACAAAAAGCGTATTCAGAAGGCCTTTTTTATAGACGATTACCAGTGATCTGTCGATGGTTGTTGAGCGATTTTTATTTTCAGAAAAAATCCAGTCTTCACGGAACCCTAAGATGGGATTGGCGAGTTTTTTCTTGAAACCTGTCATCTGAATATTTCTAATCGTCAAAGAGTAGCGCTGGTTTTTTTCGAGTACATCTGTTGTCGATTCATGGGAGCTGCCATCAGTGTTGGAAATTTTATCCAGCGTGCCCATTTTTCTATCACTATCACTTGAATGAACATTTTTAATTCCGGGAATCAAAAGAAAGCCCGTGTACAAAACCATATTTTCAGGACGGATAACAAATCTGAAGATCGTTTCAGCTGGAAAATTTAACGTGAAATGAATGCAGATGATTTCTTCACTATTCATAAAACCTTTTGTAGTTCCATGACAATATCGTGGTGGCTTTCAAATATTTTCACATTGTCTTTTAAATTGGCCTTCGATAAATCGTATTGTCCACGCACCAAAAAAGTAGCAGGCCTTTTAAACTTACTATCTGTTTCGAAAATATCGGTAACTTTATCCCCGACCATAAACGAGAGCTCTAAATCAATATCGTATTTTTTTTGTGCCTCTAAAAGCATTCCCGGCCGCGGTTTACGGCTTTCGCTTTCCACTTCCGCACAATAGATCCAGTCGGTAACTTTGAGTTTTTTAGCCGCAAGAAATTCGCTCATTTTCTTATGAAGCGATTCTACATCATTCACCGTGTATTTTTTGTAGTGAACGCCAGACTGATTTGTAAGAACAATCACAAGGTAGTTTCTATCCATGGCGAGTTTTATCATTTCAAAAACTTCTTCAACCCAGATGATGTCTTCCCATTTATAAACGTAGCCTTTATCAACGTTCAATATTCCATCGCGATCGAGAAAAAGAGCTTTATGCATAATCAGTTTTACCTTTCATTTTTATTGAACAGTTAATTTTATAGGCAGCAGTGGTAAATTTATTCATCGGCTTTACACGAATTTGCAGAACAAATTTTTTAAAAACTACATCAAAAGATCCGACTCCCGGTGCGAGCTCTTTTAAAGTGATCTCGGAAGGGTCATCTGCAAAAAGATCGCTTTGCGTTTTAATCAGGATCTCTTTCAATAATGCATTCTGGTGGAAACAGCTTACCTGAACAATATCAGGATTTCCAAATCCGCAGAGCGCATGCAAAGACTCATAGAATTTTTTAGCGTCACTATTAAACAGCTCACCTAAGAACTCACGGACTTTCAGGGCCACGCGAAAATAATTATCGTGAACAACTTTTTTCATTTCAGAATTAAGTTCGCCAGGTAGTTCTGTATACGCATTGCTCCAGCGAGCATCGAAGCTACCGCAGAAATCCTGATCAATGAGTCCGTAGAGTTTATGCCCCATCATATAAAAAGATTCATCAACTGCCATGTTTAATTTTGACTGGTAATCGGCAGACGGAGCTCCAAAAGCTGAAAAATATTTTTCAATAAAACTTTTTATCCCGGCACTTTTTGTATTGGTGTAGCTGTGGTCTTTTGTAAGCTTTAAGCTTAAAAAATGTTTTTTCAATGTGCCTGAAGGCAATTCTTCCATGACAACAATATCTGTTTCATTCCAGAGTTCGTTAGCATTCACTGCGACTATTTTGCCGATGACAGTAAAACTTAAATTGGTTTTATTTTTAAAAAGTGCGTGCTGTTCCAGATTCTCTGAAACGGCCTCTGCTAATATTGGTAAATTCTTCAGAAGTTCTGAGTCATTACGCCTGATTGTTTCTTCGTAAAACTGCAGTCTTCCTCTGAAATCACGAGGTAGACTAAGTAAAAAGACATCTTCTTTTTTAAAACGCCGCGATAGTGACTGCGCTACGAGGAACTCAAAGAGATTGCCTTTGCATTCATTTAACAATGACTCGATTTGTAGTTGATTATTTTGGTCAATCTTTTTCATTACAAAGTTCTTTTCAAACGGTTCACATTTTATATAGACTACTAAAAATCCAAAAACGAGTACTTTTTATGCTGAAAGCTTCATAAGCATAGCAAGTCTTAACAAGGAAGAAAATGGCTTCATTTCCTTCATTACTTGAAAGTATCGATGATCTAAACTTCACCCAGATCGACGTACTTCTCTCCAGGGCGCTTCATTTCAAAGACAATCCACAGCTATCTCCTTTTAATACAACTCCGAAACCAATCATTGCCACTTCATTCTTAGAAAACTCTACGCGAACAAAACATTCTTTTGCTGTCGCGATAAGAAGACTGGGCGGATTATACCTTGACTTTAATGCTGAAACATCAAGCCTTAAAAAAGGTGAGAGTTTAGAAGAAACTTTCCTGACATTGTTTCATCAGGGAGTGAACCTTTGCGTTTTTCGCTCGAGCGTTTCTCATCAGCTGGCGCAATTTAAAGAAAATCCTCCCATAAAACTGGTGAATGGTGGAGATGGAGTCAACGAACATCCAACTCAGGCCCTTCTCGATCTTTATACTCTTTCAACTTTAACTGACGATTTAAAGGGAAAAACTATTTCCATCATCGGTGACAATATTCACTCACGAGTCGCGCACTCTTTAATGAAACTTCTTCCGCAATTTGGTATGAAGATAATTTTAAGTGGCCCTCCTGAATATCTGCCTGAAACTTCATCACTTCCAAAAGGCGTTGAACTTTTAACAGACAGAGATGAAACAGTTAAAAGAAGCGACTTCATTTATCTTCTACGAATTCAAAAAGAAAGACATATTGGCAACAGCAACACTGATAATTATCTCGAGACAAATGGTGTGAGCTTAGATCTTCTGAAAAAATTAAAGAAATTGATTCCAGTGCTTCATCCCGGCCCTGCCAACATCGGCGTGGAGCTCGATCAATCACTAATTAAATCATCTTTATACAAAGGCTACCTGCAAGTTGAAAATTCTATACCTATGAGAATGGCCATTATTGAGGCCATGCTTTTAAATAACGATCAAAACATTGGGAAAGTGAATGGAGAAAAGTTTTAATCTTGGTCTCAAAAAATCTATCGCCTATCTTCATTTCGAAGACGGTACAACTTTCAAAGGTTTTGTTAATAGGAACTCATCTGACACTGAATTAATAAATGGAATTTGGGGAGAAGCTGCCTTTACAACGGGAATGAGCGGTTACCAGGAAACTATCACCGACCCTTCTTTTCTAGGCCAGCACATCATCTTCACCAATGCACACATCGGAAACTACGCCGCTGATGAACGAACCATGCAATCGAAAAAAACTTTTGCGACCTGCCTGATTGCCAGAAACTTTTCTCACAATAATTTTTTAGCAAACATTGATGTCCCACTTTTTTCAGGCGCTGATACCAGAAAACTAGTGCGCTACTTAACCAGCGGTAAATCTTCTTCACATAAATCAGTTTTAACTTTCAAAAGAGAAACTCCGGCCAAAGCTGAATTTCAAAATGCATGCTTAAAAACAGATGACCTTACGTTAGTCTCACAAAAAGAAACCACTGTTCATATTCCAGGTGAAAATCCGATTGTAGTCATTAACTACGGAATCAAACAGGCGATCATCGACCAGCTAATGGCGCTGCAAATGCCGCTTGTAAGTGTTCCACACGATGCCAGTGTTGAAACAATCACAAAACATAAACCGCGTTTGATCTTTTTATCCAACGGCCCCGGTGACCCGAGAAATTTCCTTCCGGAAATTGCAGTCGTCAGAGAATTATTTAAAACTAACATTCCAGTGCGTGCGATCTGTCTGGGCCACCAGCTCGTTGCTCTTGCACTGGAAATTAAAATCATCAAGCTTCCTTTCGGACAGCGCGGGGCCAACCATCCCGTCATTGATCACACGACAAATAAAATTTTAATTACTTCGCAAAACCACGGTTATGCGATTGAAACAGAATCATTCAATAAAATGCGCATTGAAAACCCTCTAAAAAAAGAACTTTTCACTCAGCATACTTCTCTCTTTGATGACTCGATTGAAGGGATTGCGACTACCGATCACTTAGTAAAGTCAGTGCAGTTTCACCCTGAAGCCAACCCAGGGCCTCATGATGCTCACGATTTTTTCACGGAGATTAAAACTTTCCTTGAAGATAAAAACCAATACCCGATCGATACAAAAAAATTATTTCCGTTCAATAAATTATCAAACCGTTTAAAAAAAGAAACTCCATACAAGAGAATTCTGCTTATCGGTTCCGGCCCGATTAAAATCGGACAGGCCTCTGAGTTCGACTACTCGGGAACGCAGGCGCTGAAATCCTTAAAGGAAGAAGGTATTGATGTAGTTCTCCTGAATTCAAATCCGGCGACGATCATGACTGATCCGGAAATGTGTACCCGCACTTACATTGAGCCGATCACCAAAGAGACGATTAAAAAAATTATTCTAAAAGAAAAAGTTGATGCCGTTTTATCAACGATGGGCGGCCAGACTGCGCTGAACCTTTGTGTGGAGCTCGAAGAAGAAAACTTTTTGAGGGACAACAATGTTGCTCTTCTTGGTGCCAACGTCGATACAATTAAAAAGACAGAAGACAGAGGTCTCTTTGCCAAGGAATTAGATAAGCTTGGTTATCAGACTGGAAAAAGATTTACGGCCAACAGTGAAACTGAAGCAATCAAGATGGCCCGCGAATTGGTTCAATTCCCGCTCATCATCAGACGCGATTTTGCCCTTGGTGGAAAAGGAGCGGCCCTTGTATGGAATACTGCTGAACTAAAAGATGTTTTCACTTCAGATATTAAATTCCCTGTGACGATGGAAAAATCTCTAGTCGGACATAAAGAAATCGAACTTGAAGTTATGGTGGACTGTGAAAGAAACGGTGTCATCATCTGCTCGATTGAAAATGTCGATCCTTGTGGCGTTCACACTGGAGACTCGATAACTGTAGCTCCAGCTTTAACAATCAGTGATCGTTGCATGCAACAGCTGCGTACGATGACTCTAACGATTGCCAAACATATGGGTGTCGTCGCAGGTGGAGCGAACGTTCAATTCGCCATCAATCCTGATAACGAAGATGATATTGTCGTTATCGAAATGAATCCGCGTGTTTCAAGATCATCGGCCCTCGCTTCAAAAGCCACAGGCTACCCGATCGCAAAAATTTCTGCACTTCTTTCTATCGGATATACGCTGAAAGAAATTTTAAATGATATTACTAAAGCCTCACCGGTCGCTTTCGAACCGACACTGGATTACGTTGCTTTAAAAATTCCAATTTTTCCTTTCAACAAATTTCCGGACTCTTCACAGACTCTTGGACCTCAGATGAGATCTGTGGGTGAAGTACTCGCCCTTGGCGGAAGTTTCAATGAAGCTTTCCTGAAAGCATTACGAGCACTGGAGATGGGACTTGAAGTTCCTTCCTTATCACAATTAAAAAATGCTCCGGTTGAATTAACCAGAGAGTACATCACTGACAGAATGCGCACTCCGAATGAACTTTCTCTTCTGACTGTTCTCGATGCTCTGAGAATCGGGATGACAAAAGATGAAATTTTTAAGATCACTAAAATCACTCACTGGTTTATCGATCAGATGATTCTTTTAGTTGAGGCGGAAAAAACTCTGAAGCACAATACTCAGACAGGCCATGTCCATAAAGACATCAACATGGAAAAAGAGGATTTTAGAGAACTAAAAAAATCCGGTTTTTCTGACAAACATTTAGCCTTCATGATGAACCGGTCACAAAAAGAAATCCTTGAGTACAGATTTAAGCACAATATTTTTCCTGTCTATAAAGCAGTTGATACATGCTCGGGAGAATTTCTGGCAGAGACTCCCTACTTCTACTCAACATATGCTGAAGAAAACGAAGCTGAATCACTTTCGTTGAAAGGGAAATCAATAGCAATCCTCGGTTCGGGCCCTAACAGAATCGGGCAAGGAATTGAATTCGACTACTCTTGTGTTAAATCGTGTGAGCGCCTTAAAGAAAAAAATATACAGTCAATCATGATCAATTCAAATCCTGAAACGGTTTCAACTGATTACGACAGCTCGAACAGGCTTTATCTTTCTCCGCTGTACTCGGAAGATCTTTTCGATATCTTGATCAACGAAAAACCTTTCGGTGTCATCGCATCTTTCTCGGGTCAAACGGGAATCCAGCTACGCGAGAATCTTGAACGCAGTTTCCGTCATGAATTTTTCAAAATTAATTTTTTAGGCCCTACATGGAATATTCTCGAACTGACTGAAGACAGAAAACTCTTCAGCGAAGTCACGAGAAAAACATCTCTATCTCAGACTCAGGCGAGAGAAGTTTCCGGCCATAAAGAACTGGTCAATGCCATGGTTGATATCGGCTTCCCGGTTATCATCCGCCCAAGTTATGTCATCGGTGGAGAATCGATGTACATTTTTTACGGTCACGACGATTTGAACCAGCTTCCAAAAGCTTTCAAAGAACAGCTGCAGAATGCAACGACAGTTTTCCAGGTAGAGAATTATCTAGAAAATGCCATTGAGTACGATGTGGATTTAGTGCGTGATCAGTTCGGTAACTTCTGTTTTACAGTGTGCGAGCACATTGAATTTGCCGGAGTTCACTCTGGAGACTCGGGAATGATCACACCGCCGGTTGTTCTTACTCAAAAAAATCATGATGAACTCAAGGCGGTTTCTTTCGCTCTTGCCAACCATCTGCAGATTGTCGGCCCGATTAACTTTCAGTTCGCCATCAAGGACGGAAAAATTTATTGTATCGAAGCGAACCCCAGAGGGTCACGTACACTTCCATTTTTAAGTAAAGCCTATAATATTTCTCTTCCAAAAATTGCGACAGATGCAATGTTGGGCGACCCGATTGAAGCGATTGAAGAGCCAGTCTCTGGTTACTTTTCGGTTAAACAATCGACCTTCCCGTTTGATAGATTTATTCAGGATAATATTTTACTGGGACCGAAAATGAGATCGACTGGTGAGACGATGGGAATCGATCTTGATAAAGAGTCAGCAATTTTAAAATCGTATCAGGGTAACTATCCTCGTCTTGGTGAGAAAGGAAAAATTTTGATGAGTCTTGCTGACCAGTCAAAAGAAATGATTTTACCTTACTTAAAATCACTTCATAGAATCGGATTTCAGTTTATCGCTACCCGCGGAACTTGTGACTATATTAAAAAGCAGGGCATTCCCTGCGAGCTGGTCAAGAAACTGGATGAAGAGGGCCTGACAATTCTTGAGGCACTAAAAGATGAAAACATGAAAATGGTTTTCAACACGCCTCAAAACCAGGGACAATCACAGAATGATGGTGAGCATATCAGAAACTCTGCCATCCAGTATGCGATTCCATGTTTTACACGTCCGGAAAATATTAAAGCAGTTGTTGAGGCGCTTATTGGCACCAATGATGTAATGATCACACCGCTGGCACTACAGGAAATGAAACACTAATGAAGAAACTGGATAAAATTATTGTGGCCTTGGATCAGATGAGTCTCGACGAGATTGATGAGTTCTTAAAGCAAAAAGACAATACTCTACCCTTTGTAAAAATCGGGCTGGAGCTCTTTGTAAAATATGGCCTGGATTTAGTTTATAAAATTCACCGTGAATATAATAAAAAAATATTTTTGGATTTAAAACTTCACGATATTCCTGTGACAGTGACGAAGGCCATCTCATCGCTTAAAAATCTTCCAATAGATTTTTTAACAGTTCATTTAAGTGGCGGTGAAGCGATGTTAAAAGCCGCCGTTACAGAAGCGCGTTTAAGTATTCCCAAGTGCAAGCTATTGGGAGTGAGTTTTTTAACTTCACTAGAGCAAAAAGATTTAGAGTCTTTGTTCGGAATTAAGAATACAGATGAAGCTTTTTTAAGATTATTTGATGTTGCTTCAAAATCAGGTATCGACGGAATCGTTTCAAGCCCTCATGAAGTTGGGCTTTTAAAAAAGAATTATCCTCACCTTCTTTCAGTCACGCCGGGAATTCGCTTTAAAGATGAAATTAAAGAATCGCAGACCCATGACCAGAAACGCGTAATGGATCCTGAGGATGCATTTAACGCCGGTTCGGATTATTTAGTTATAGGAAGATCGCTCACGAAGTCTGATAGATTTAGTGAGCGCATAAAATCATTACAGGAATAAATTTTGTTTTCATAACAACACGTCTTTATATTGTTAAATAGATCTAAGTATCCCAGTATGCATCTTCTAGACTTTCTTCTCTGTTAGGAAGCCCCTTAATCAGTCTCGGTGAATTCTGTTTCAAAACTTCAAAGCTTGCACGGTTGCAGTACTTGCACACTTGATGGATCGATGAATAGGTTAAGTAGCGCGTGTTGTGCTTAGGTGAATTTGGAGTGACCTGACGATGATAAGCATTGGAAGCAATGTCATGGAGAAGCGCTGATAAGGCCGCATCTCCGGCGCCATTGGTATTTTTAATCACACCCGGGCCACCCATGTAAGGGTTGATGTGCGTGTAAATCTTGAAAGGCTTTTTGCAGTCTGCTTTGCAGATAGCACGAGAGTATTCAAACTTATTATACTCAGGAATGGATTTCGAATGGATCAGGTCGCGGGTTTCACGCTTGTAATCTTCATCTGCATAAGCTCCGATGTAGAGGCCGCGCGGTCCGACTGTAAGCAAAACCATATCCGTCATCTCAAGCATTTTCTCACAGGCAAGTAATGGATCGATCTCA
>JACMRM010000085.1 GCA_014376445.1 Bacteriovorax sp.
CCACCTGAAAAGGTGGTTTTTTTTCGTCCAAAAACAGCTATTCGAAACGAAATGACATGCGTAGAATCCGGGCTTTGTCAACAAGCCTTTTGTAACGCATGACTACCAACCCAAAACTACTTCTAGCAGCCCAAAAAGTCACAGCCCAGCGCCCGAAAACGGTCATTGATCACATCATCAAGCACGGCTTTATCAGTACAGAAGACTTGAAAGATACCTATGGCTACAACCATCCTCCCCGAGCTGCTGGAGATGTAAGAGATCAAGGCATCCCCCTGGAAACTTTTAAAGTTATAGGAAAAGACGGAAGGAAAATTGCAGCCTATAGGTTTGGCGATCCCGCTCAAGTTGAAGATGGAAAGCTTGGCGGGAGAAAAGTTTTGCCAAAGCTTTTGAAAAAAGCGCTGATTGAAAAGTTTGGCTCAAGGTGTGCCATCACCTCGGAACATTACGATGAGTCTCATCTACAAATAGATCACCGAGTGCCATACAGGATTGCAGGTGATAGCGATGACGAGCGAAATCCAGAAGACTTTATGCTTTTGTCTGGATCAGCACAAAGACAGAAATCATGGGCCTGTGAGCATTGCCCAAATTTCCTTGTCACCAAACAACTTGCAATCTGTCAATCATGTTACTGGGCTTGCCCTGAATCTTTCACTCACATTGCAACAAAAGAAGAACGGCGAGTCGACATTGTTTTTTCTGGTGAAGAATTAAAACAATATCAGAAAATTGTCGAGAAGGCCATTACAAATAAATCAACAATTCAAGATGAAATTAAAAAACTAATTGGAGAATGATTCTTCATCTTCAATAAAATCACATTGCTTTTTTTCTTTTATTAAATTTCTCTTCTTTGTCTTTCTCATTAAAGCAGGAGAAAGATAAAGAGACTCAATCGTCACATCATCACGACCTAGCAATATTGCTTGACTGGATCGTCCCGCATTCAATCCAACCTTGAATAATTCCAATGATGTCGGCAAGTCAACACCATAAGTTTTTCCCCCACATGTTCCATCAAAACTTAGCATATACGGCACATTTCTACCATTTAACTTATGCAACTCATCAATAAGTTCATCTATATTTAAAAGGAAAGCATATCTAGGATCTTTCTTTCCACTTGTGCCCTGCCAAGGTGGGTCCATGTAGACGAGGTCATTTTCAGTTGCCGATGAAATCACCTCCCTGAAATCTCCAGAAAATATAGAAATCTTATCTTTTAGAAGATTTGAAATCTGCTTTGCTTCTCTTTGAATTTTTTCAGGCTTCAATCCCAGTCTTCGGTGATCGGCACCCTGATTAAAATCCCCATTGTTATTAAATCTTACTGCATTCTTCACACAACGGGCAATGAGATATAAAAGTGATGATGGTGATTTTGATATGTTAAAATCGGCTCGAACTTTATTAAAGTATTCCCGAGGATCTGCAAGCTGCTCATTCCATAAGAATGAATACTCTTGAACCAATCTTTCAGGATCATCAACAATCATTTTCCATAGTTCGGCTAAAGGCTCAAGTTTGTCAGCGACAACAAACTTCTTCGCTTTACCCTCTACCGCAGAAGCTAGAGTTATCGCACCCGAACCGACAAAAGGTTCATAAATTGTATCTATCTCAAAATCCATAAAAGATAAAATATCTTCGGCAAGTTTTCGCTTGCTGCCTTGATATGGAATCACATGTGGAACATTTTTCATTTATTTTCCAAATATTTTTTATTTATTGAGTAGAGAACTTCCCCTCTACATTCTTTGCGAATAAAAAGACTTTCTTTCTTCAAAGAAGCCCTTCTTTTTTCTCTACGATAAATAACTGAATAAAGAGAGTTTCTCGGTGTCGATCCGGTGAACACATCAGGACTCAATTTTATGATTTCTAAAACGATTTCTTGAAGGCTAAGAGAAACATTTTTCTTCTTTAACACCTTCACCATTAATGGTTCGAGTTCGCTGTTAGTTCTACTCCAGGTCATACACACCCTCCATATCATTAGCATGCCAGCGCATGCTAACGCACTATTTCCACCCAAGCAATGACTCGCTCCCTCACCTTGCTAGCTGGACACTAACAATATGCACAGGCGGCTCTATCCTGCACCTAAAACACCAGCCAAGAAGACAAGCAAGTAAATCTCTTCCAAGTCCTACAAGCCACCTTTACAGGTGGCTTTTTTTTCGTCCATACAAAAGGTTCTACATAAATAAGAAATGGGTCTAACCTTGGGTCTAGTTTTTCATAGGAGAAATCAATATTTTTGGGTCTAGTTTTGGTTCTATGGGTATAGAAACGGGTCTAGTTTTTCATTGGGGAAATCAATATTTTTGGGTCTAGTCTGGACATTGTTGATATAAATAATGACAACTAGATACCGATTAGATACACCTTAAAGATCGATATTCTCTGAAAGAGAACATGAATAACAGAATAAAAAGGACGGCGAGCGAAAAAATTGCAGTTATTTTTTGACTTTCATTAAAAATTTAATACTATAACATTATAGTATCAAGAGATTAGAAATGAATAATATATACAACAAGACGACAAAAGAAAAGTACATCCCAATCAATGATATAACAATTAATATTCTCACAGAACTTAATTGCATAAAATCATGGCCTCTATATCATGCCATTGCAAAAATACAAAGTTTTAAAAATGGGCTAGTAGGAGTTTTTGAAGACATAAACTACTATCAATTTTTAAAGTTTCTTTCTCCGCTATCAAAAGAAAAACTCAATACAGATAAAGTTCAAAGAGTTTTCAAGAAACTTGAAAAGGCTGGATTAATTAAAATTATTAATAACAAACCTTTGATAATTTCCCTGGTAACAGCAGAGCAAGCCGAAGATTTAAACACAATGGAAGAAGTTTTAGACTATGTTCAGGCAAATGAAACAGAATTCAACTTCCACATACTACACAAAAGAGCAAATAAATTTTATACATCTTTCAACAGAACTAGGGAAAAGATTGTTTTAAATAAGTCAGAAAATACTATCGCGAAAGAATTAAAACTTGATGAGATAGTAAAAACAAGAAAGGTTTTATCACAGGCAGAGCTTGAGGAAGCTTTAGAATGGCAGAGAACCATTGCACATGATGACGACCCTTTTGAAAATCATTTAAAAGAAAACAATAAATACATCAACAAGAAAATAGATGAAGTACAGATAATTTAATTTATATATATATTTATAGTATTATAGCATTGCAATTATAAAATAAATCATGTAATATATATTTACACACAAGGAATTGAAATGAAAACAGCAAAAACAACAGAAAATATAAAGAAGATTGAATTTAGAATGAAGCAAACAAATTGGAAACAATTAAAAGAATTTGCACTTAAAGATGACTGCTCGCTACAATTTTTACTAAATGACATTTTAGATAATTACCTGCAAACTAAAAATTCGACAGACATGTGCAAAGCAAATTGATAATGTACAAATTCAGTATAAACAAGAAAGCCACCCAAAGGTGGCTTTCTTTATTTTCCATTGTTTTCTATTTTTCTTAGAAGTTTGTCATAACAGTTGCTTTGCTCATAAGTTAACTCATTGCCATCGATTTGTATTTTCTCAAGCTCATAGTAGTCTTTTTCATCTTGTTCAGACCAAGTATCCATAGACTTTGCAAGTCTTTCAGAAGTTTCTACCCATCTATCTTCACGGTTATCCAAATTATTTTCAGATTCGACTTTTTTTCTAAAATCAAATGCCAGTGAACTTATTCCCTTTCTACTTTTCTTTGAAGGCTCAAGCAGTCCAAACTCCGCCCTAACTTGTCGTAAGCATTTGGCAATCTGTGCAGTGCTTATATTTTCCCCGTTTCGTTTAGTGATGCCTTCCTCAGCAAGTAGCTTTGATATTTCAGCATAGGCTCCACCTTTAAATTCTTCATGACCCTTGTGCGAAGAATATGACTTCACTATTCTGTTAAATGATTTGATGTATTTTCTAAAAATATCAATAAGTCTTTTACTCTCTTCCAATGCAACCTTTTCTTTTTTATTTATTAGTTCGTCAATTTTCTTTTGTAAACTCATCTTGATTCTCCTTTGTGTAGTGTATGAAATATAGACTATCACAATCTTTCAGAAAATCAAGAAAAGGTAACTCATAAAAAACTCAAGGAAGCCAACATCAGCCAAAAAAACAGCAAGGCAATTTAAAGAAGAACTAATCGACACTTAGGTGTCTTTTTTTATGTCTTTTTTATGTGCCTTCATAGGAGAAATTTTAGGTAACCTATTGATTTTCTAGTTTTTTACCCTATAACTTTATTAAGGACGGGTTAAATAATGAAATACAAAACATTTAAATTAGATTGCACGATTGAAGAAAGAGCCAAAAATCAAGATATGACAGTTAATGAATATATTTATCACTTGATAAGATTAAATGAGGAATATAAAAGCGAAAGAGAAGAAGAAATAATTAACAAGGTTGAATTAATTCAAAATCATTTAAATGGATTTGAAAAAGCTTTAATTTACATTGATGGAAAAATAACGAAAATCACAGAGAAGTTAGATGATAGGAATTAAAAACATATCTGTGAAATCTGGTTATTCATATTCAAAATATCTTAAAGACCAA
>JACMRM010000086.1 GCA_014376445.1 Bacteriovorax sp.
TCTCTATCCATACCCACCTCTACTTTTACTTTAATTACTTTACTCATCTCTATCTCTTCTATCCCCGCCTTCATTCATCATATATTCCCAAATTGACCACCTCCTCGATATCTACGTTGAGAGGGGGTGGTCAATTTGGAGTCTGATTTTTTGTGAATGATTAAGCGGGGCTAGACCCTCTGTAAAATCATAGGAGTCACAAACGTTTGCCTTAGGGATTAATCTAGAACTCTGTGCAGGAATCATTTCTTTTCCAATTTATTTGAACTTAGAATCAAATTTTTAATCGAAACAAACGTAAAAAAAAGAACAGAGAAAAACAACTTGAATCAATATTTAGAAAAACAAAGTTGTCCACGGTGGTTTTTAAATTCTCTATAAACTGACTAATGAATTGATTTTTAAAGTTTGAAAAAAGCCACGGTGACTTTTATGATCACCGTGATTTAACACTGAAATGTCTTTTGATTATAATTACAAAAGTTAAGGTTGATTTTTTAAGCTCCCAATTCATCGTCGGTTTATTCATTGGGGCAGTATAGTTCTGCATTGGCCCTGCCATTCAAATTAATTAAACTATAAAAACCGAAAAGAGCTGGGACATGATCTCAATCGAAAACGCTATGATAAAAAAATTCAGTGGTTGAATGAACGACCAAGTTCCAGCACGTTTTTATTGCTGCTCTCTAACAAGAAAAGTGCGTTGGAGTTAGAATTATTACTCTCCACCAATGGTAAGTGGAAAATAGTACATTGCTGTAATGAACGAAGATCGAGAATTAAACGATAAAGGATAGCATGTTTGTGTATTTGTTTCATCCTGAAGATTGAAGGCAGTTTTTGAGTCACCTATTGAAATTTCATTTTTCCAATCGAATGCACTGATCGCCCTTTTTAACTTACTTAGACCATTATCACCGATAGAATCCTTACCTGGCATACAATACAAATAGATCAATGGTGAGCTTTTCGAGATACTTCTATCTTTAATCAGACTAAGAATATTTTCTCCTTTTTTATCAGGTGGCGATGCCCAATTCCTCGAACTACATTCGATACCCGATACATTCCTTATCTGGATAAGATTAAAAAATTCTTTTAAGGTAATTGTGCTCTTTCCGAATTTAGGAAATTCTAAGGTGATCAGAGAATTAAAATCTTTATTTTCATGGGAAATTGCTGGCTCATTACCTATTCTTACCTTAGTTTTAATAGGCTCATGGGAAATTATGCGGACATCACTTCCGACTGGTATCAAGTCACTTCTTAATTGAACGCGTGTTTCTAAATTAATCGGATTTTTTAATTTAAGGTCACTGCCTTCAAACTCGAACGCGGTTAAAGAACTTTTTATAATTTTAGTTTTCTCATTTAAAGAACCATTGTGAAGTAGAAGATTTATTTCTGTTTTAAGAGTTTCTTTCTTAGCCTTTTCGATAAGCTCTTTGGGATCAGGTATGGGTATATCACTGCACATCGTTGCATGTAATTTGGTTGTGATCATACTGAAGAACAACAAAAAGATAACAAAGTTCATCATACCTCTTTTAAATAAAGATATTTTACATCACAATATACTTATGACCAAATATATTCTTATCGTTATTTCACTAATATCTTCATTAAGCGCATTTGGAATAGAGTGCAAATTCGACTCAGATTGCACGGATGTCGTACGTAGCTGTCTTGTATTTGGGATTAATAAAAAAGATGCTATTTCATTTGCTAAATTTACAAATCCTCAACCAAACGTGTGTCTCACGAAAGTAAACTATAACCAAAAACGAATTTGCTATGTTCCAAAATGTAGCTTCTTAAAATGTTCTATTGTTGAAAGTGAGTGCCGTTTTGAGGCCATAAGAGAAAGTTTTAACATAGGTTCCAGCTTGTACATTAGCCCGGATTGCACCATTCCAGGATATGTATTCGGAGAAGATTTACTCAACGTTGATTCTTTGGATAAGGAAAACATACGATTAGATCTTTACCTAAAATATTTAAAAAGAGTTGCGACTACGAAAGACTGGAAAAATGAGAAACCACATGTCAAATGTATAATTTCAGACTCTGGACATAGAGTAAGCAATTCCAAATTGAGTGACTACTATTCCATTAAAATGAAAGAAGCCGCAGATGTCATAGTATCGTCAAAAAACATTGAGTTTCTAAAATTGATCGAAGAACTTGTTGAAAAAAGTCCGGGTAACGGATTCTGGTTAGCGGATGGAAACTATGAAATTATCTCCTCATTTGGTAATAAGAACAAAATCAACTTTTTACGC
Organism: Bacteriovorax sp.; assembly: GCA_014376445.1. Lineage (GTDB taxonomy): Bacteria > Bdellovibrionota > Bacteriovoracia > Bacteriovoracales > Bacteriovoracaceae > Bacteriovorax. The sequence goes on from JACMRM010000086.1 coordinate 2,283, forward strand.
TCTTACATTCATGTAGGAAAAAATCTAGAACCTGCGCTGAAGGATCTCCTCTCATTACCCAATGAGGTTCTGAAAGTTGAATGGGATTCACTTAAAGAGACTTTAGGCAGACTTCTATCAAATCCCGCACACCTTAAGTGGTTTCTTAAAGAAATTTATTCAAATAAACTTAATCATGTGCCAGCCGACTTAAAAATCTATCTTGATCAGAAAGACTTGAGCACAAAAAAAGAAGTATTAAAATTTTTGTCAAATAATCAACAGTCACCATGGGGCTGCACACTTGGTGAAGCAGCATCAAGAATCTTCAATGGAAAAGATGATATCGAATTGTACAAACCCTTCGCTAAAACTGAATTCCCATGCTTAAAAAAACATTTGGGATTTATAGGTCAGCAACTTATTTTAGCTAACGATAGCTGCTCACAAAAACTTAACAATTTTTCAAAATTTCTTAAAGAATTCCCAGGTTTCGAATTCCATAATTTTGAAAAATTGTTAAGCAACTGTTCTACATTCTGTGAAAGTAAAAGTGATTGCAGTTATGGAGAATGCACTCTTTCTCAACCTCGCAATGTAGCATTCAGAGATGTTTATAAAAACAACTGCAATCGTGACTCTAAATCAGAAATTCGAGCTCCTTCAGATGTTCAATGCCTTAAAAATCACTGCATCGAAAGTGGTATTAAACCAAATGATTGTTCAGCTTCAAAAGTTTTTTCAAACATAAAAAACGAAATAAGCAAACGTGGTGGTTTCAGCTGCAAAACCAATAATGACTGTATACGTTCCAACTCGCATCCGTTCAGGTTTTACACAAATGATCAATTCGAAAAAAGCTTCAAGCTTCGAATAGTTGATGATTATACATACCGTTGCAAAAACTCTGAGTTAAAAGATTTTCCTTCAAGGCTTTTTTCGAACGATGAGCAGCCTGCACTATGCACGAATGGTCAATGTGTGAACAATTTGAATGTGGATGCAAAGATTAAGGCATTTAACAGCTATCAAATTGAATGTGAGAAAGAAATTCAAATAGAGAAAACAGGTGTATTTATAAATGCATGCAAATTCGCTAAAGCCAATAAAACAAGAATCGAAGAAGCAGATTATTTAATTTATGACTTATTGAGATCTTGCGGCGCAAACGATTACTTAGAAAGAAGGAATCCAAATCTTCAAAAACCTTCCGCTGAGCAGTTAAAATGTGCACTAAACCGGTATCAACAATCTCCCTACTTTAAAAGTAATCAGTAATGGGGTTAGAATAAAACTATTGTTTTTAATTTAATAAGGAATGATATTTGAAAACTTGCAGTAATTTTTCATGCTGAATGAAAACGTTTTTTTCACATTTTCAAGTGAAACTCAAAATGAAATTTACGATCTTGTTAAATCTCATGACATCACCAACGACAGTGATAAATTTCATTTATTCAGAAAAGAAGTTGAAGAAATTAGAGATAAACTTGAAAATGGTGAAAAAATTGTCATCATTAAACCGCTTATAGATTTACAGAATAAATATTCAATTCTCGAACAAAGAAAGATCTATTGGATTTTAGCAAATTTGCTGGGTGATCCTATAAATCAAAATGAAGCTGGTGACAAATCCGTATTGGTTTACGACCGTGATAAAAATAAGACTGTTGAAATGGGTGCACGTTATCATCAAACTCATGAAGGTGGAATTTTCCACACCGATAACGTCAACGTTCCATTTAAATGGCATTATCTCCTATTTGCTTGTATTTCACCTTCATATGCTGGTGGTGAAAGCATTATAGTTAGCGCACTAAAGATTCAAGATATTTTAAAGAAGCAGTTTCCCAACATTTTAAAAATCCTCGAACAAAATTTTTTATGGGAACAAAGAGGGATGGCCGACACATTTAATGAAGCGCCAATTATTACTTACAAAGAAAATGGCGAAGCAGAATTTCGCTATCTACGCCCTTATCTTGAAGCTGCTCATATAAAACATAATCTGCCCTTAGCTGAAGATCAAATTCACGCCCTAGATACCCTGGATGCTCTTTTAAATCACTCTGACAATCAGTTCCGACACACTTTCTCTAAAGGTGAAATACTTTTAACTTACGATTCCCAAATACTTCACGATCGCAGTGCATTCTCGGATGACCTAAACGCTGTAACATTCCCTGATTGGAATAGTGACAATCTTAAACCAATGAAAAGAACTATGGATCGAATCTGGATTAAAAAAAGATATTAACGATGACGATTAGTAATGAGCTTAAGCAGGTCATTTGCTTCATTTAGGTTTCTTTCATCAGAAAAACTTTTACGACGTGGTTGCAGCTTTAAAACTTCTCTGGCCAGTTTCTTGGCCGTTGTGTTATCCCAGAGAAAATAATAAATCCAGGCCATTTTCATTGTAGTAGTACGATGTTCAGGAAAAACCAGATGAATATCGCTGAAGAGTCGAAGTGCTTTATCATATTTTTTACAATCAAAGAGTATGTGACCACCCCTTTTGAATGAATCCATATCTTGTCGTAAATTTGAAACAATATTGACTTCTGCAGTTGCTTGATCGCAATTTCCTAGTCTTGAATTCACATAAGCAGTTGTGAGTAAAATGTTTGTATCATTCTTATACAACAAATTAGCATTCATTAGATTTTCCAGCGAAGAATCAAAATAGCCTACTTTAGAAAGAATTAATCCTCTCTTTAAGAAGTATTGAGAACTAACAAAGTTAAACATAAAACCACTTAATGTTAGAATTGAAAAAAGACATACGGCCGGAAGAACTTTAGACTTTTTAATAAAAGAATTCTCTTTATTTGCATCAGATAATGCAAAACAAAGTGTTAATAAACCTTGAATCGTTGGAATAAGAACTGTGTATAGCGATTTTATCAAACTAAGCAAAATAACATCTTTCGAAGCTTCTTTTGATTTTTTTAATGAAAGAAATAAAAATGAAAGAAATAAAACTGAAGCAATTAATCCTATAACTCCCCATTCGCTACTCCAATGTAAAAGTAGATTATGAGCATCTGTAACTTGAGAACTCCATGCTCCAAAAAAATTTTTATACCAGTTCAAATTCATTAATTCTTTATTTGCATTAAAATAAGCACTTGAAAACTGCCCGGTTCCCGAGCCAAACCAAAAATTATTTTTCCATATTTTAAGTGCAGTAATCCAAAGCTGCAATCGTCCAAACAATGAGTGAGAAAAAAGAAAAGTAAAAATCAGCCCTATGGGGAACAAAGAATAACACACAACTCTAGGCCATCTTTTGAATAACAATATCAAAACAAAAACAAGAATTGTTCCCTTACTCATGGTTGCAAGCAAACTCAAACTAAAGATTAAAATAATTGTATTACGCCAACTTTTTGAAATTTTTAATTCTAAAGCATAAAAAATTGAGCTAGCAAAAAGTATAGCTAGAAAATCGGAGTTACCAACTGTGCCCAATGGTTCATTGTTAAAAATAGGAAAAAAGGCTTTTATTGTCGGTATCAAAGTTGGTGCGACAATCAACGCCTGGATAAGCGAGATACTTATAATTGCCTTTTTCCAAAAATTGAATTCGTCAGAATCACCAGCAACAAGAGATAGAAAAACACCGCCGCAAATAAAAAAGTTGAGAAGAGGAATATTAATATTCAAATCATGGGAAAACCAATTAGCAATACTAGCGACTATTACAATTGAAATAAATTCAATCTTTTTTAGTGAATTATATGTCCAACGAGTAATCAATAATAGTGAAAGTAAGAACAAACCAAGAGACTGAGCTACGAAATACTCCTGACTAAAAAATGAACTTTGGCCACTGAGTGCAAAAAGGAGGGATATAAAACACAAAAAATGAAATAAAGTGAATTTTCTCATCACTTTTTAATCACTGGTACTACTGGTGCCAAAACAACAGGTACTTTTTTAGCTAGATTTTTCACACAATTCAGCTTTTGAACAATATCTTTTTCTGATGGTTCCCAAAAGTCAGAGTGAAGTTCAAAAAAATCTTTTACTTGAAGACATAGAAGTTTTTCCTTAACAACTTTTGCAGCTAAATTAACCCAGAATGTTTGGTCCTTAAAAAGCGGGAAATCTTTACCTAGATATTGAGTTTCGAGAGCGTCCAAACGGGTGAACAAATTTTGCCCCTGTAAAAAACGAAAACGGACAAAATAGAAATGGCTTTTTAAGTAATTAAACAGATCCTCTATCGCTTTCTTTTGAAGCAAGATACTAAGCGATCCAGGACTAAGAAAATTAAATAATTTTTCATTGTAAGCAGTTATTTCTGCATCTATTTTAGACTTTTCTTCTTTTAACTCACCCGCATAATATTCACCGTCCTCTCCTGATCTTACAGATTCAAGTTCTTCAGAAGTAATAGGCTCTTTATTAAGATACAATGGTTCAATTTTGTCTAAAACATTAAAATCTAGTTTGTATTTAACTGGAAGGACGTTGAGAATTGATACAGGAATCGTCTCAGAAATTAAAAGATTGTAAACATCGTTATTAATGAACTGCTGAGGAAAATGAACAAGACAAGATATATTCAACTTAATCACTTCAAAACTTTGAGCTTTTGAAAGCTTCGATACGTTCAACTTTAGCTGGGGGTGAACACAAGTGCGATCTTGATTAAGCTTTGCAATGGCTTTTTTTATAACTTCATAATGGGAAGATGCTGGCTCTTGTACATGTATCCAAGCTTGGGGAAAACGTTCAAGAATGGGTAATGCTACAGACAAGTCTCCTTTCAAACGATCACTTGCGATGGTAAAACAGTCCTCCCCTGCATTTTTTGAAATTTCCAGTTTTCTTTCAGCACTTTTTTCAAATAAAAATTCAACATCGTGATTAATTCTTTCAGGAAAAAAGATATCCATCAGTAAAACTTTATCATCTGGGTTCGCTCTTATTAAATCACTGCAGTAATTTGAATATTTTAAACTTAGAAGTTTAATTTGCGGATCAGTTTTTAAATTTTCCGGTATTAAGCTATAAATATTAGCGTTTTTATTGATGAAAAAAGCTGAAACGATTTCTTTATCGTTTTTTAAAGCCTCACCAAGCCCTCTATAAAGTTCTTTAATCCAAAGAGGATATTCCACCAGGGCTGCATTCTTTTTTGCTGAACTTAGTACTTTTAGAATAAAAATTTTATTTTCTGCATATTTATTTTTTTCGAAAAACTTAGAATAATTTTGAACACAGGGTAAAATATCTTCTATTCTTGATTGCAAAATTTCCGGTTTGAGTTTTTCCCAAAAATCTATACCTTGTGAATAACCAGATTTTCCATTCATGTACGGATTGCAATATTGAATAAATAACTGAAGCACTCTTGAATCATTTATGATTTTAGAATCAATATATTCAGCCACTTTATCAATACTTTCACCATTGTGAAAAATTCTATCAATATTCTGATCAGTCCAGAGCCTAGATTTAAGATTTTTGAAAATTAAATTATTAGGATCTTCTGAATAGAAGCGGTAAATACTGTTTATAGCGAGTGTAATGTTCGGATCCTTCTGCCCGATCTGTGTTGGATTATAGGCTTCAACTTTATCCATTATTCTTTCAAAGTCCCTTTCAGTGAAATTTGTTACTTTGAATGATTCCGGGCGCTGTACTATGATTTCAGCATACGATGAAGAATCCGCAAATCTTTTGTAAAACCAATCATCTTCTGAGTCTCTTGATTTAAGCGTATTTAAGATTTCGTTATAGCTTGAAAATGTTTCAGCATTATAATTTTCTTGAAGCTGTCTTTCCTCTTGTGAGAAAGATGATGCATGATTAGGAATGAATTTACGGAAATATGCGGTGATCTTTTCATTGTTTTTTTCTTCTAAAGCCTTATTCTCTTTTACAGTAGTATATTTTACGCACGCTGGATTAACTTTAATCAATGATTCTTTGAAGCCTTTGTCTTGAACAAAAGGTGCCAGTTCAAGAATAGGCAAATGGCAGAATTCAAACTTATTCATTGCAACTGCAGCAGCTGTTATCACTGATCGATCTGAGTGAGCAGGTTCTTCTAAATCCCCAAACAATATTGGGTATTCTGCAATGAGATCAGTTGAAAACTTTATTGAACTTCTTAATTTTGGGTCCAATAGATAAAAACATGTAAAAAGATTTTGATTAATATATTCTTTTAAAACTGTGTTTAGTGAATTTAGGAATACTTTTCTAGCAACCACTTCATCATTAGAAGCTGAGCGCAGCAAAACTTCACAGTGCGTCGCTTTCGCTATAATTTCATCTGTTATCTTAATCTTTGCTATCGGCTTAGTTGTTATAGTTATCTTAGGCTTTAGAGGCGGATTAGGTGGAAGTTTCGCTTCCTGAGAATCAGCATGAATACTAAATTGAAAAATAGAAATAGCTATAATGAGCTTTAAGAGTACAAAATTATTTTTTTTCATCTATATATATTTAAATTGTAAATGTTTATAGTCAAATATTATAATAAGAATATTGTTTTTAATGGAGCTAGAGAAAGATGAAATCAGCATGTATGTCTATTATAGTAAGTCGACATCTTTTCTATCGAAAGATCAGGCATATTTCCTGGATAGTAAAAGGCCACCGGTTTATGAAAAAGGCTATTCATCGTAATTGTCCTGTGTTCACAAATTTGTGGGTAACTTTTGAATGTCCTGTTGTAAATCATCCAAGTCAGGCCCACCTACTTCCATCGAAGGTTTTTAACATGCAATTAGCTTGTGAAAAATTAGATGGTGTAGTTCTTAAACCTAATGAAATATTTTCTTTTTGGCGAATCATTGGAAAACCATCAAAAGAAAATGGTTACCTTGCTGGTCCAACTTTTGAGCGTGGAGAAATTGTAACCTCATCAGGAGGAGGGCTCTGCCAAATTTCCGGCTTATTATACAATCTGGCACTTTGTAGCGGTTTAAAAATTCTGGAGCGTCATCCCCATTCTATCGATGCTTATGGCGAGGACCGCTATCTGCCGTTGGCAAGAGATGCAACGGTCGTATGGTTGTCAAAGGATCTATGCTTTCAAAACATTACAACTTCTGAGCTGCAAATAACCATTAAAGCTTCTAACGATAAAACGGAAGCGCAGGTCTTAGGAACAATTCCGATGTACAAAAAAGTTGAGATTACACATTTTTCGGAGCAAGATTCATTTCGTGATGGCAAATCTTTTCGTCATGCAAAAATTGTAAGAATTATCGCTGATGCCAATGAAGAGATTCAAGAAGATTTTGGTTGGAATCAATATAGAATAAATAATTAGCTTTCTGCAGGCGAATTGACCTTCCCATGCTCTTTGCATACGACCAGGTTCCAACACACTTCTCTTGTTGCTAAGTAACAAGCAAAGTGTGATGGAACTATACTTAGATGTTGGAATTTTGGTCTTTCATAGTTTTAAAAAGAAGACTCAAAAAACTCCAGCTAAAGAAATTGAAACGGCCAAAACAAGACTGATGGCCCTATTGGAGGAGCTTAGAAATGAAAAATGAAAAAAATAAAAACTATAAAGTAGCAAAAACTACCAAAGAGCTGGCTTCAGCACTTGGATTAGAATCTGTCTCAGACATCGCTCTTATCGAGTATAAGGCGCAACTTTCCGCAATGGCAGTTAAGGCCATTGAAAAGTCTGGCCTGTCAGTTAACGAAGTTGTCAAACAATCAGGAGTGGCACGGTCAAAAGTGTCGGCAATTAAAAATGGATCTATCGCTGGAATTTCTTGTGATCTTTTTATGAAAGTAATCTCTGCTGCAGGGGCTAAACTCTCATTTAAGATGGCAAGCTAACCTCTCTCGCGGTTCTAATACGGTTCTAAAAATCCTAAAAATGGGTAAAAACCGAACATTGTGGATAACAAAGGTAAATCTAGAACTTGTCGTTAATGTTGCGAATTTATTGTCTTTTAATGATATTTGCAGTTACATGTTGTGATCGGTAAAAAGCCGAAATTGAAATCTCGTCTCGGGCACCATTTTTTAGCTTCTCTCCTATTATCCATATAAATTTATTTTTATCAAAATTATTCTTATCTAGTTTTAGTCTGCTCCATTTGTTAGAAAATATCATGTAAAGGTGAATTACAGAGGTGAATATGATTGAAGAACGTTTAACTGCCCTTGAAATTAAATTCTCTCACCAGGATTTTCTTGTAGATGAA
>JACMRM010000087.1 GCA_014376445.1 Bacteriovorax sp.
AGCCATCTTCGGCCAAAAGAAGCCCTACGTTTCCTGTTCCACAAGCAAAGTCGGCAACACGAAATGTATCTGTATTTTTAGAAAGATATTTTTTAATCAACTCATATGAATAACAAAAACGGCGTTTCGCCAAAAAGGCCTGATTCCCTCTTTTTTTACTTGTAGCTAAAAATCCACGTTCATCGTCAGCACGTAAATGAAATAAGAATTGGTCATTAGAACACTCTGCTACACTTGGTAATCTCAAACTAACTCCGTTGTCTTTTATTGGTGATCGAATATTACGACAATAATTTGGTTCCTGGAACCCTTTTTTAGCAGGCTAAGTTTTTAACACGAGAGCGAAAAACGCCTAATTTATTTTCAGTATTTTCTTTACTTCAAAAATGCCCTTAATCATTTCAAATAGATTGAATTCTTAATCCAGGCGACTTCACGCTAGTAAAGCTCTCAAGAGGAGGAATTTATGCCAAAACTTTATGAATATATGAGTCTTGTTATATTTTTTTATTCAAATGAAAATAAGCCAATTCATGCTCATGCCGGGAATGGTGAAAATGAAGGAAAAATAGGGTAAAAATTTATAAAACTTGTTTCAATTCTGGCAGACGAAATTGTTCAAAGCTGGATTAATTATTTTATTTTACACAAGAAGATTGTAACAAAAAAAATTGCTGGGGAACTATGAATAAAGAGACTTTAAAATTAAAGATGGAGATCTCATGTGGGGTGATTACGAATTAATTTTTCTCATATCTGATTTATATTCTGGAAAAATATCTGAGATATTTAGTGAAAAATAACTAGTTTTGAAAATCTACTTCGATGCACTGAGAATACTTAAGAAAAAAAAAGTGATCTTAAAATACCCCTATAAACCCACTTTAGATGTTGCTTTTTACCCCTAAAATCATGCTTTACATTGTAAAATCATAGGCTTAATGTTTACAAATGAAAAGAATTGCAGAACAACATCTTAAGCATTGGTTTACTAAAAAAACCCGCCAACCGCTAATAATCAGAGGAGCCCGGCAAGTTGGAAAATCAACTCTTGTTAAACTATTTTGTAATTCACAAAACCTCCAACTTATAGAAATAAACTTAGAGAAAATGAAACTCCAATCTTTATCCTCTGAAGATTTTAACATCCAAAACCTGCTTGATGAAATTCAACTAAAAACTCAAAAAAGAATTAACGAACAGAGCATAATTTTTTTTGATGAAATTCAAGAGTCACCTCGTCTTCTAAAATCCCTAAGATATTTTTTTGAAGAAAGACCTGAAATTGCTGTCATAAGTGCGGGCTCGTTACTGGAAATCGCACTTAAAAATGATCAGTTCAGCTTCCCTGTTGGGCGAGTCGAGTTTTATCATCTTGGGCCTATGACATTTACAGAATTTTTATGGGCAACTAAAAACGATTTTCTTCAAGAAAAACTAGAGCAGCTAGATTTTTCTCCCGCAGTGGCTTCAATAGCGAAAGAACAACTCCGCAATTTTTATTATGTTGGGGGAATGCCAAAAGCTGTAAAAACTTTCGTTGAAGAAAAAAGTCTTGTAACCGTACGCGATATTCAAAATCAAATCCTTCAAACATATATTGCAGATTTCTCTAAGTATAATGCCAGAATTCAAGTCGAGAGAATCGAGCGAGTTTTTTATTCGGCCATCAATCAGCTCGGAAAAAAAATCATCTATCAAAAAATTGATCCCAACTCCCAATCTCGTGACATTAGAAGGATCATAGAACTATTAATAGATGCTCGGGTTCTACTACCTTGCCGTCATTCTGAATCTAATAGTGTTCCACTCTCTGGAGAAGTTGATAACTCCATTCAGAAAATTTATTTTTTAGATGTGGGTCTTGTCAATGCCATGATGAGACTTGATTTAGAAGTCATTGATCAAGAAATGAAAAATAATTTTAATACCAAGGGAATGATTGCAGAGCAATTTGTCGCTCAACATTTAGCCTATATGGATAATCTTACTGCAGGTCCTGAACTATTTTACTGGCTAAGAGATAAAGGATCCCAAAAAGGGGAAATTGATTTTATCATTCAAAATAAAGATCAAGTCATTCCTATTGAAGTTAAGGCTTCAGAGGCCGGACATTTAAAATCTTTGTTTATTTTAGCAAAGAAAAGAAATAAAACATTGGAGTTAAAATTTCGCTTGATCCGTTTTCGATAAAGAAAGCACAACATAAAATCGGTGAACAACAAGTCGAGTTAACTCTCCTTTCAATACCACAATATGCAATTGCTCAGGTGCTAAAGATTCTAGAAATGAAGTAAAAGAAATAAAAACTGGCAACTCATGGTTGAGACTTAAAATACTCTAATATATTTTTTAATCTGCTCACAATGCTCCGCTGACACTTCGCCAATATCTGCATAAATTTCCCAGTGAGAAAGAACTTCAATAATTTGTTCAATAATTTTTTTAGCTTGATTTTTTTTTAAGTCGGCCTTATCTGCAAACTCAAAAAAATCGCT
>JACMRM010000088.1 GCA_014376445.1 Bacteriovorax sp.
CACTTAAAAGGGACCTACGGGTCCCTTTTTTTGTTTTCAATGTCGACAAACTCACTAAGCTTCGTGCCCACAAGTTCGCCAAGTTTTTTCTGACAGGATACCATCGTCGTAAGAAAAAAAGAACATCCTGACAAATCGCAAATTCGATATCCAGGATTTTGATATTTTGGAATAATAGAAATCAAATAGTTGAATCGCTACTCTCAAACTTTCCTTTTTTTAAATCAATTGCATTCTGAAGCTATTTACACACTAAATTTTAGGGAGCTTAATTTCTTCAGTTAATAATCTAACTGGAGGATTTATGAAATTATTATTGGCCTTATCGTTCTCACTTTTCGCATCTGCATCGATGGCATGTACAGATTTTAGCGGGACCTACAGAGATGAATCGTCTGCCACATACAATGTATCACAGTCGGGCTGTGCGACAGTCACAGTTAATTCAAGTGAAGGTACGGAGACGATCATTGCTGACGGACAGTACAGAGTGACTTCTGAAGACGAACAGGTTCGCGTGACTTCAGCTGCAACTTTTGTAGGTGCAAATTTAACAATCGATGGAATAGTGGAATATAAAGTTACGCTTCCACCGCAAGTACCAGCTGATAAAATTCCGGCACGTGTTGTGACGATTTATACTCTAGACTCAGCGGGCAACTTGGTTATGAATCTGTCTGTGCTGAATTCTAGTAATCAAGTAATTGCACAAGGAACTATGACACAGCAAAGAATTTAAAAACTTATCTCATGTTATCTCATCTTATCTTACAATAGGGTCTCTAAGGCCCTTTTTATTTGTCAAAGACTTTACACGACTGTTCTAATATTGAAAATTTTATAGAGAAAAAAGCATTCCTGGATGGAGTGCATAATTTCAAAGGAGATGATCCTATGGACAGTATTTTAAGCACAGGTCTTTGTATTATTATCGTGGCATGCTTCGTAGAAATTTCTGCGATTCATTTTTCTGTTTTCAAAAAAGATATCCGTTTAAAGGTAAACCAATAAGATGAAAAATTTTCTAGTTCTGGGTCTTGCTGTTTTTTCACTTAATGCTTTTGCCTGCCCGAACCTGAGTGGTTCGTACGTAGATAAAAATGGCGAAAGCATCATTCTTTCTCAAAAGGAATGTGAGCAGGTTTCTGTTTTATCACGTCCTATGACACACACACTTACTCTTGATAATGAGTTTACAGTTGTTCAGGACGATGCTGATGTAACTGCTCAGGGGAGAGGAATTTTCCAAGCAGAAGAATTAGTTTTAGAAGTTAAAGTTGTTTATAAAAGAGACCCAGGAATTCCCGCAATCTTCCTACCTGTACGTGCAGTAAATAAATACTCACAGACAGTTACTGGGGATCTTTTAGAAAAGTCGACTATCTTCAATGGAAGAGATGGTGTTCTTACGAATACTAAAACGACTTATAAAAAAGTTAATCAATAAACTCTACATTCATCCCTATACACATTGATTAAATCAAGCCGGCATTAAACAATTTTATGGCGAGTTTTCTCTGTGAAGCACTCTGTAAAAATGTAATGAGGTCAAAATTTTGAAGTCTGACTTTTTCTTTTGACACCTAAAAGCTCGGTTTAGGTATCCTTTCGCCACTGGAGTAAAACGGTTGGATTAAGCTATCAGCTGGTTACCAATTTAGTGATCTTGGCATAGGGAGTGCAATAGTAATAAGTAGAAGATCATGGATGATTTTCTCCAGGGATTTGGATTTTTCAAGGAAGATACATTATTAGGAGCTTTAGGATGAAGCATTTGAACAGACTAGGATTGGTCGCCATTACTCTTCTAGGTTTAGCTGGAATTTTTTGTGCGAATAAAGCACAGGCAATGTCGGCAATGAACCTGGCCTGTCCTGAGAAGTATATCGCTACCGTGACTTCAGTTGAAGATGTAGCTTCATCAACATTTCCAAAAGTCGAAGTCGATTTTCAGATTATTCAAACATTGAAAGGTGAAAAAATATCCTCGAAGAAAATGCTTGTTGTGAAAGGTGGTCCGGTCGAATTCAAGAGTGGAGAAATCTACACTTTTGAAGCAAATGACCAATGGCTTTGTTCAGCATCAGTTTTCTCAAAGATTTAGTTTTTTAATACAGTTTTCTTAAATCTTCCAAGGATGGAAGAGTGTTATCAGTGAATATTTTTACAAGGAAGTAAAATGAAGCACACGAAAAAATCGGCCATGAGCTTTATCCCCCTCTTGCTTATGGCCATTTTCTTTGTCTTAATCACAAGTTCAAAAGCACATGCATATGCATTTACTTCAGACTTCAAAAACGGTTTTTACTGGGGATCATTTCCAATACAAATGACTAAGTTTGCACCTGTATCAAGCGATTCAGCGATGCTTGAAACTCTTGCTAACCAGGCCGTTGCCGATTGGGAAGCTGTCATTGGAAAAGATATCTGGCATATGTCGCCAGTACAGAACAATTCAAATTATTCAGGGAACTATATCAAATGGTCAGATAACTTCGGAGCAGAAACCGGCTATGATCCTTCCAGAACTCTAGCGATTACTATTCGCTATAATCAGGGAACATTTTTTCAATCGACAGTTATTATTTTAAACGGAAGTATCAGCTACCTTCGCCAAAATTGGGGCAATACTTTGAAGATTACTATTCTTCACGAAGTAGGTCACACAATTGGTCTTGATCATTCCTCAGATGCCAGCGCAGTTATGGCAGCAAGTTTAGGGACAGTTACTCAGCTTCAGCCCGATGATATTCAGGGTGCTAATGCGGTTATTGATGAAACGTTAAGAAGACAATCGGTTGGATTTGTATCTCCACTTGCCGCTTCTGAAAAAAAAGTAGCAGCATGCGGGTCAGTTGAAGATATTTCTAAAAGTTCGGGAGGCTCAGGCGGAGCAATGGCCAACTTCATGGGTTCATTGATTTTTGGGATGCTGGTGATAGCTGTCATTGGGAAAGCTGAGAAATTAAAAAGACAAAAGGTTTTTATCAAGTATTAAAAAAGTGTAAATTTTTGACTTGTTAATGCCGATAAAAAGTCATGAATGAAAACAACACACCAGTCATTAATTACATCTTTTATCTTCAAACCAAAACAGAGCTTGATCATACTTATTATGTATTAGCTGAAGTACTGGGGAAGATTAATATAAGTTTACTTCCAATAGCACCACAAGACTTAAAAGATATGGATAAAACCAGAAAACATCATGTAATCACAATACGAAATGATTTTTCTTCTGCTTTTGCTTTTAAAGACGCGAGAAAATTATTTCTTGATTCTCTTATGGCAACTGGCAAGGTTATGGTTTATGATATCAGTTCGTTTTCAGAAATAGAAAACGCGACGAAGTTTGAAAATAAAAATGTGTATAGATACTTTCAACTTCCACTTAATGTTAAGCAAATTGCGATGACAGTTGCAGTGGAATTTTTTAAAGATCGCAATGCAGCTCCGCTGGCAGAATGGCCAGGCGGGCGTAGAGCGAAATTACCGTCTATGACAAATTCAAATTAAGTAGTATAATTTTTTTTATATGAAAGTAAAAATTAGCGAAGAGTCTCAGCGTCTGCTTATGCTTTTAAAGCTTGATGCAAAAAGATTATTTGAACGTATCAAATACCGCTCACCTGAATACATGTACGAGTTTTCCCTGAAAAGATCGAGAGATCATTTTCCGGCAGTATTCAATAATCGTTATGAAAGTGCGACCATCAGAGACCTGATGTTGTGCGGACAGGAAGTGATTGCGGGGCTTGATCAATTTTATACAAAGGTCGATGAAATGCGCTGGTATTTAAACCATACGCAGGACATGCCCAATCGTATGGAAGACACCGTTCACTCTTACACCAGAGAATTAGAAAAGTTATTTGAGACACTGAATTTATACATCGACGTAGAAATGGGACTTTTAAAAGAACATGAAACAGACAATTAATATCCTGGCATTTTTTTTCGTACTCTCAATTCCTTTTGCTCTTTCATCTCAGACGAGAAAAGCAATTCCAGCAGGAAGATATGAGGCGCTCTCAGGAATTAAAAATTCCCGTGCGATGAAATCATCTGATACACAGATCAACGAAAAAAAAGATTCTACATCTTTATTCTGGAATGAAGTACTGAATCACGTCCCGGAAAATTCAAAACTCTCTTATTTTTCTACAGGAAAAGTAGATGATGCCACAACTAATATTCTTTCTACAAAAGGTGTGAAGGCCGCTAAAAAATTAAAAGGCGATACTAGCATCATCATCAGCGATGATCTGAAACGTGATAAAGAAATCCTGAGTAGCATGAAAAATAAAAATAGTCTGGTAGTTTTAAAAGATTCTCAAGATCTGAAAAATGTCATGACCTCTTTGGGACAGTATGAAGTTCTGCTTTATCAGGCAGAAGACAAATCAAATTATTTTCTACTCAAGCTGAAATAGGCAACACACTTACTCAAGTATAATCTTCCATCTGGACGAAAATCTAATCTCTCCCGATAATAGTAGTATGAAGTCTATTCTGTGCGCCTTTTTTATTTCAACATTCATGGGCCTTGCCCACGCAGCCCAGTTGTCTGAAGAAGGGTTTTTTTCAGGACGTCTATCTAAAATCAGTCGCGATATATCCGTCGTCCGAGTGAAGGTAGATTTCGACAATATCAAGTATGTTAACGTAAAAGATAAAGTCGAATTCTGGGACGAAAAAAATGATACATTGAGATGCAAAAGTTATGTAATCGGCAGAACGTCCGCTTATATTTTACTTAAAATGTCTGATATGAAGTTTTGTGAAAAAAATCTTTATTTTACTACAGGTGCTTACTTTAAATTTTTTAGTGAAGATCTGGTTAACAATGTAAAAATGGGACGTGAAGTTGTCGGCATTCTTATAAAAAAACGCATGGCAGTCCAGGGCCAGATGGATGTGAGAAATAAAGAAATCCAAGGGCACATGGATAGAGTGAATTCAATCAACGCGCGTTATCAAACATTGCGCGAAAAGTTAGAACAAGAATGGCAGAAAGAATTACACGCACTTGATGAAGATAAAACCTATTCTCTGAGATCTTTTAAAGATTTAGAACGCCGTCGTGATGAAATCGATCAAAAGCTCGAGCAGTATAAACTGAAAGACGAGAACCTTACACTGGACCGCTGGTCTCTGGACTCAAATCTCTACTTCAAAAAATAATTGAACACATACCTTTTCTATTCTAAGCTACCTTAATTTTTTAAAAGGTGGGAAATACAATGAAAAAGTATGTAATTGTTCTGTCTATTTTGCTTAGTGCTATCAGCGTTGCAATAGCAGCTGGAAATCCGAATGCTCCGTTTGGTGGAGAGTTTAAAATCAATCTTGGTGCTGCACCAACAACGCTGAACGCGCTTTCATCTACTGATGGATACTCAACAGAAGTTCAATCGATGATTCTTGAATCTCTTTTAACAAGAAACATTGATACAAGAGATTGGGAACCTGCACTTGCAACGGCATGGACTATTTCTAAAGACGGCAAAACTTTCGAGTTCACTCTTAGGGACGGTGTGAAGTGGCACGATGGAAAACCATTGACTGCTGAAGACGTTAAATTTTCTTTTGATGCGATTATGGATCCAAAAGATAAATACAAAACAGCTCACTTAAAATCATATTATGAAAACATTAAGGGGGTTGAAATTCTGGCCCCTAACAAAGTTAGATTCACAGTAAAGACGCCTTACTTTAACAACTTCACTCAATGTGCGGGATTAACAATCGTTCCAATGCACTTGTATAAAGATCCATCTAAAGAACAGGAAAAAATTCTTAACAAAACTTTAGTTGGTACAGGACCATACATGCTGAAGGAATTTGACCGTTCTAAAAGAATCGTTCTTGAATCGAACCCAAATTGGTGGGGGAGAACTGCTCCGAACATGAAAGGGCAGTACAACTTCAAAACAATCACTATGAGATTTATTCAGGACTCTACAATTTCAATTCGTACAATTGAAAACGGAGAACTTGATTTCCTTCCATTACAACCGGAAGAATACGTTCAAAAAACATCTGGCCCTAAATGGGGTAAGACGGTTATGAAAATTAAGACTGAAAACAAATCAGTCGGTGGTTACGCTTTCGTTGGTTTCAACTTAACAAACCCGATCTTTAAATCAATAAAAACTAGAGAAGCTCTTGTGGGTCTTTTTGATAGAAAAAAAATGATCGAAAAACTTCTTTTTAACATGTCTGTTCCGGCAACAGGACCACTTTATATTCAAAGTGACTATGCTGACCAAACTGTTAAACCAATCGATTTTGATCCAAAGGCTGCACTTAAGAAATTAACTGACGACGGATGGAAAGATACTGATGGTGACAAGATTCTTGATAAAATGATCGATGGTAAAAAAGTTAAACTTTCTTTTACGATCCTTGAGCCGCTTCCGGACTTCGTAAAGTTTCTAACAACTTTTCAGGAAGACGCGAAAAAAGCTGGTGTTGATATTCAGGTAAAAGTTGTTGAATGGAACGCATTCATTAAACTTCTTGGTGAAAGAAAATTCGAAGCAGTTCGTCTTTCATGGGGTGGTGGGGACCTTGATTGGGATCCAAAACAAATCTGGCATACGGAATCTATAGCAAACGCTGGTTCAAACTTCGTAAGCTACTCAAACCCGAAAGTTGATAAGCTAATTGATGAATCACGTTTATTAATGGACAAAAAAATGAGAGTTGCAAAGCTGAAGGAAGTTTACAGAACTATCGCAGCTGACGTTCCATATATTTTCTTATTTAACGGCAAGTTCAAGTTCTACGCTCACTCAAATCGCGTTAGCAGAGAAAAAGATACATACACTTATGGTGTAGGATCTGAGTTCTGGTGGTTGTCGAAATAATTAGAGGTTCTGTTTGTTAACTTATATTTTAAAAAGACTTTTAATAATGATCCCGACTCTGATCGGGATCACTATTGTTACGTTTATTATCATTAACCTCGCACCAGGTTCTCCAATCGAGCAAAGAATTCAGCAGATGAAATTCGGCGGAATGGGTCACGAAGGCGGCGGTGGCGGCAAAGCTTCAGATAAAAGCTCTGCCGTCAGTGAAGAAGTTATTGCTGCTCTTAAAAAACAATATGGCTTTGATAGGCCGGTTCATATCCGTTACTGGATCTGGTTAAAGAATATTTCTCGTCTTGATTTCGGCGAGAGTTTTACATACGAGGAGCCGGTACTCGATGTTATCACCAGCAAAATGCCGGTCTCACTTCAGTTCGGTGTGGTTTCATTAATCATGTCGTATTTGGTTTGCGTAATCCTGGGAGTTTTAAAAGCAGTTAAACACGGATCGACTTTCGATTATGTTTCCAGCTTTCTCCTCTTCGTTTTTTATTCAATTCCAGGCTTCATGCTCGCTATTCTCCTCATCGTTTATTTTGCCGGCGGAAGTTTCTTCAACTGGTTCCCGATGGGTGAGCTTTACTCAGACAACTATTATGATTTAACTCTTTGGGGAAAAATCGGCGACCGTATCCACCATTTTATTTTACCGTTAATCTGCTACATGATCGGTTCATTCACAGTATTAACTATGCTGATGAAAAACTCGCTGCTTGATGAAGTAAAAAAAGACTATATTCGTACGGCCCGTGCAAAAGGTGTCGGCGAAAAAATGGTTTTCCTGAAACATGCTTTAAGAAACGCCCTGATTCCGATCGTTACAGGTATCGGCGGATTTATTTCTGTTTTCTTCGTCGGTTCACTTCTTCTGGAAAGTATTTTCCAGTTGGATGGAATGGGACTTCTAAGTTACAAATCGATTCTTCAAAGAGATTACAACGTCATCATGGGGATTATCTTTATTGAGAGTATTCTCTTGTTGATCGGTAACCTGATTAGTGATTTAGCTTACATTGCTGTAGACCCAAGGATTGATTTCAAATGATAGAACGTTATATAAAAAATGAGTTAAGCCGCAAACGCTGGAAGATTTTCAGAAGAAGTAAATCAGCGATATTTTCAGTTGTACTGTTAATTTTTCTGATCGTTATGACTTTTGCTTCTCCTTTTATCGCCAACAGCAAACCGCTGATGGTGAGATATCATGGATCAACTTATTTCCCGATCGTAAAAGATTATGATGTAGAGGATTTTGGATTAACTGACACCATGACGGTTGATTACCGTGCACTAAAGCTTGATCAGGGTGATTACGCTTTATGGCCGATCATTCAATGGGATCCATACGAAAGTAATTCAAAAGTAGATTCATATCCATCACCGCCATCTCACACCAATCTTTTTGGTACAGATGACCGCGGCCGTGATGTGTTCACTCGTCTTCTTTACGGTTTTAAATACAGTATCTCTTACGCGGTCGCAGTCTGGTTTATTTCACTTACTATAGGAACGCTTCTGGGCGGGACAATGGGTTACTTCGGTGGAAAAATCGATTTCGTAGGGCAGAGGATTGTTGAAGTTTTAAGTACTGTCCCGCAGTTTTTTCTATTAATTATTTTAATTTCGATTTTCTCGCCGTCACTATTCATGCTGATTGTAATCTCATGTGTATTTGCGTGGATCGGAATTTCTTATTACGTGCGCGGAGAGTTTTTAAAAAATAGAAACCGCGAATTCGTTGAAGCAGCAAGATCACTTGGAGCTTCAGACTTTAAAATTATTTTTAAGCATATCCTTCCAAACTCACTGACTCCGATCATCACGTTTGCACCGTTTACGATTGCAGGTGAGATCGTCGGTCTTGCGGCCCTTGATTACCTTGGATTTGGTCTTCAGGTTCCGACACCAAGTTGGGGAGAGCTTCTTTCTCAGGCACAGAAAAACTACACTATCGCCTGGTGGTTAGCTGTTTATCCTTCACTGGCGTTGTTCATTGTACTCACACTATTAAACCTTATCGGTCAGGGTGTAAGAGATGCAATGGACCCGAATATGACTTAAATTTCTCTTTTGCATTTGAATGTTTAAGCCAAGATTTATTTATGAATAAGATAACCTTAGATAATTATAAAAAGGCGTTAAAAAATTTAGATGAAGCAATGGCAAGGCCACCAGCTAATCTACTGGAGCGTGATGGTATTATTCAACGTTTTGAATATTGTTTGGAAGTTTCATGGAAATCTTCTAAAAAAGTGCTTGAGTATCATAACTATAAAACAGACACACCTAGAAATATTGTAAGGGATCTGGCCCAGATTGGCTGGATAAATAATCCTGAAGAATGGATAGAGTTTTTAGAGGCCAGAAATAAAACAAGTCATATTTATCATGATTTGGTTGCTGATGAAATTTTTAAACTAATTCCTGCTTTTTTAAACTCATCACATGAGCTCTTATCTAAATTAGAGGAAATGCTAAAATGAAGTCTTTTGGGTTAAGGCCAGAAGAGTTACAAGAAATAAAACAGATTCTGCAGAAAACTTTCGGCGATCTGGAAGATGCAAAAGTCTATCTCTTTGGCTCTAGAGCGACTGGCAAGCATAAAGAATACTCAGATATTGATCTCGCAATCAATTCTAAATCAAAAGAATTATCAAAAAAAATATCATTGTTTAATGAGGAGTGGGAAAAATCTAAACTTCCTTATAAAGTTGACCTAACTTCCTGGAAAGATATTTATAAGTCGTATTTGCCAAAAATTAGAAAAGAAAAATTTACCCTTTGGAGACCAGAGGATAAGGCACTTCATCCGTGGAGAGTATGTCCTTATGGCGAAAGTTGGGTGAAAAGACATCCTAGAAAACCTAAAATAGGTCATGTCCAAGATGTGGATGGGCATTGTAGAAAAAATTCATCGAAGAAAGATATACTTTTTGGGGATGAGATTAATTCTATTTCTAAAACGTTGCCATTTATTAGCGTTAAGCCTTTACCTTGTCCATATGTCGGCAATGAAAGTCTTTCAAATCCTAATGAATATGATGTAATAATTGCTGGGTGGTGCAATTATTGGAATGATATTTTTAAGCCTGATGTTTTAATAGAGCCTGGTTTTGTAAAAGCACTTATTGAATCTGAATCTCGTTTTAATCCAAAAGCATTTGCCAATAATAAGCAAAAAAAAATTGGGATGGCGAGAGGATTAATTCAATTAACAGAGCAAACATTCAGAATCTTAAAAAATAGAAAAGGTGAGATAAAAGATCATTATATAGATTTAAAAAAAGATGAATTATTTGAACCTGAAAAAAATATTTGTGCTTCAATTAGATGGCTATTTCATAAAAGAGAAATTTTACGAAAAAGGCTTGGAAGAAGCCCATCTTGGACAGAATCCGTTGTAGAGTACAAAGGATTGGGTAAGCAATTAAAGAACAATGGAAAAGATGCTGTTAGAATAATGAAAGATTTTAATTTATTTTTGCAAGGTTATAAATGCTGACAAATTTTTTGATCTTTTTGTTTTCTTTAAACGTTTTTTCAAGTGAACCTTATTCAAATGGTGTTTTCGAAAAAAAGATTTTAAGCAAAAGTATCAAGCCAAAATGCGAGTATATTAAAGGTGACGAAACAGGAACATTTTCCATCGAATACTCAGAGCCGTATGCTGAACATTCTTTTTTGGTTATGCGCGGATTAGATCCTTTAACCTGTAAGTGGCATGAGCTTGAGGTGAAAAAATTAATGAAATCTTCAAAGGAGCTTGTTCTTAAGGGACGAGGGGGAAGTGAGCATTTCGAGAATGGGAATCGAGAGTTTACATGGATGTGGACTTACGTGAAATCCACAAGTAAATGCCATAGTTATTTTGTAAATGACTGTACAAAAAACTAAAAAATGTATTTGAGACCAGTAGTGTAAGCGCGCCCGCCAGTTCCATAACCAAAGACTTCTTCGTAATCCTTATCGAGAATGTTTTTAATTTTCACGTAAGTTGAGAAGCTTTGGTTAAATTCGTAAGTATAATTCACATTGAAGATTGTATGAGACGGCATTGAAACCAGGTTTCCTGCATTATCGACGTCAAGACGTTTTCCTTTGAAATCGCCTTCTAATCCTGCAGAGTTTTTTTCTTTTTTATAATTTAAACTTAGTTTGCTGTTGATGTTAGGTCGTCTCGCCAGTTTTTGTTTCGTTGTCATATCGCGAGCTGAGAGCCATGTTGCAGAAAGACCGGCATCAAATCCATTTCCAATTTTTGCATTGAAATTATTTTCGAATCCAATAATTCTGGCATCGCCACGATTCTGGTTTACGAATGTATTCGGGTCGTAGCTTAAACGATTGTGAAGATCAGTATAAAAAAATGTTCCGGTATATTTTGAACGTTCAGAGAAGGGAACATCAAAACCGATTTCGGCTGTCTGGCTTTCTTCTGGATTTAATTTTTTATTTCCGTATGTCGAATCATAAAGTTGATTTAAACTCGGAGCTCTGAATCCAGTTGAGTAACTCATTTTTAAATTGAAAGTGTTGAAGGTATGCATGACGGCCACTTTATAAGTGACGTGTTCACCAAAATATTTATTGCTGTCGAGGCGTGCACCAAAATTTAAAATAGCAGGACCGTATTCAAAACGATTGTACAAAAAGAAACTTAAATTTTCATTGAAGTTTTTTAATTGATCTTCTTCATGTTGATAATCAAAATTAAAATTCTGAGTCAAAAAATCTGTCGTATATTGAGTGTGATTGACGGCCACTGAATCAATGCCACCCGTAGATATAACAGAACTGGCCGCAGGATTAGCATTATCAGCTCTTACATTCAAAGTTCTATGATGAAGTGATTTTGTATAAATCAGCTGAGTCTCAGCGATCGTCCACTTATGGCCGTATCCGGCCTTCATGAACTGCTGTTCAGTAAACTGAGAATCATTTAGATCATCATTTTTAGGCCCGCCGCCTTTATCCAGATCGACTGTGTCATTCACGTAACGATAGTTAAAAACCAGCTCATCATTTTTTGTGAGCGACTGATTCAAAGCACCGCTGATCGTAGTTCTCTTTTCGCCGTCATCATCTGCATTGGGATTGCTTTTGATATTCGCTGCTGAAAACCCGCGGGTCTTTAAATGATCAATTCCCAGACTCAATCCAAATGCATTGAATTTTTTTTGTACGTTAATCGCACTATTAAAAGTATCAAACGTTCCGTAGTCAACGAGTGCTGATCCCGAAGCCTTATCCTGCGCCTGCTTCGTAGTGATAAGAATCACACCGCCGATTGCATTTGATCCATAAAGAAGACCTTGCGAGCCTTTTAAAATTTCAATTCTCTCAATGTTGTTAAGACTCAATCTTCCTAAATCAAACTGACGATTGGGATTACTTGGATCATTCATGGTAATGCCGTCAATTATCACAAGAGTATGAGAGGAATCAGTAC
This sequence comes from Bacteriovorax sp., assembly GCA_014376445.1. Taxonomy (GTDB): domain Bacteria; phylum Bdellovibrionota; class Bacteriovoracia; order Bacteriovoracales; family Bacteriovoracaceae; genus Bacteriovorax. The sequence goes on from JACMRM010000088.1 coordinate 12,325, forward strand.
CTCTTAAAAAAAGACTCGTATTTCCGCCGACGGGACCGGACTGTGCCAGCTGAATATCTGATTCAGTGTTTAGAAGTTCAAAAATACTGGTCGATTTTTCAATATCAGATTTTTCAAAAACTTTAATATCAGATGGGGATTTATCAAGTGTACTTTTAATTCTGTCGGCCGAAACGATAATATCATCATCTGCTAATGAAACATTCGCTGTAAAAAGGGCAATAAGAAGTAGCTGCGTGAAATTTTTGTCAAGCATGAATCCTCCGCGGGTTTTTAGGAAAATAAATAAGGATCGGGCTTTACCGTTGCGGGACAGCGTTGGAATCACACCAACTTCACTTCTATTTATCTTTTCAACTTCCATTATAAGGAAAGCTTCAAGCTTTACAATAAAAATGAGGGGACATAGACTTTTTAGATGCGATCTTTTTTAATTTTACTCATTCTTATTTTGACTCCAGCACTATGGGCGGATGATTGTGAAAAGCAGGATGTGCAGAATGCTTACATCCCGCGCTTCGCGAAACTTTTCACCATTAAATATTATCAGGATTTTAAAATTGTCGAGTCCGGCCCTGACCATTTTATTGTGGCAGATAGGCTTCCGCTTAAGTGTGAAACAGCTCTTCCTGTTTTTACTGCTCATGCAAAACGTTTTATTGCCACTTCAACAACTCATCTGCCTTTTCTCAAGCAATTTAATCTTGAAGAAACTCTCGTAGGATTTCCTGGTGTGAGATATATTTTTAACCCCAAGTTAAAATCAAAAAAAATTAAAGATATCAATTATCAGCTGAACCCGGAAGAGCTTCTGTCTCTGAAGCCTGATCTTGTTATGGCCTATTCTGCTAATCTTACTTCAGAAAAAAGAATGACAGATTTAAGAAAGTTAAAAATTCCATTGATTCTCAATCGTGACTTCGAAGAAACACATCCCCTGGCGCGTGCAGAATGGATGGTTTTTTCAGCTGTCTTTTTTTCAAAAGATCTTGAAGCAAAAAAAATGTTCAAGTCTATTGAAGATTCTTATCTACAAACTGCAGGCGTCTCGAGAACTAAAAACTCTCGTCCAAAAATTCTTGTAGGGGATATACAAAATGGAAAGTGGGCGACATGTGGAGGTTTGAGTGATCTCGCTATTCTTATTAAGGACGCTGGTGCAGAGCTACTGTTAAAAAGTGACAGCACTGAAACTCAATTTATCTCTCTGGAAAAAATACTCTCTCTTAAAGAAAGACCTGCTTACTGGCTTTCACAAAATACATGGAAAGATTTATCAGCTGCTAGAAAAGACTCGCGCTATAAAAAATTTCTTTCTGTTCCTGTTTATAACAACAATAACCAGCTCAACGCTGAAGGTTTTAACGACTACTGGGAAACCGGGATTTCAAGACCGGATCTATTGCTAAAGGATGTTTTCGATATATTTAACAATCTTCCTTCTTCACAATTGAAGCTTAATTGGTATAAAGAGCTTAAATGAAAACACGTCCGCTCTTAATTATCGCTGCCTTCTTTCTTATTACAGCAGTGCTGGCAGGATTTTTATTTTTCTATGGCGACATTGGATTCACGACAAGTGACCAGACTGTTTTATGGCAGATCAGGTTCCCAAAAATAATTGTCGCGTTTTTTGCAGGCGGACTTCTCGCATCGGCCGGACTTTTATTACAAGTTTTTTTTCAAAATCCTCTTGCAGGCCCTGATCTTCTAGGAATAAACGCCGGTGCATGCCTTGGTGTCGCTATTGCGATTATGGGAGGAGCTTATCTTCCATCTACGCTTGCAGCTGTCAGCCTTCCGTTAATGGCCATGCTTGGAGCACTTTCAGTTTTTTTCCTTCTCGCTTTTTTAGTGCAAAAAAATCTCAGCCGTATCAGCCTTTTAATCCTTGGTCTTTTGATCGCTAGTTTTACATCAAGCTTTATCAGTGTTCTGGTTAACATGTCACCAAGTTTGCAAGTAAAGAATTTTATAATGTGGTCGATGGGAAGTTTTCAAGGAGTACCGCTTGAAGATATTCCTCTGCTTGTTATTTTAAGTATTGCCGGATTAGCAGCACTGGTCTTTCTTCCCAAAAAATTAAACCAGTTTATCATTGGGGAAAACTACGCAAAAAGTATGGGCGTTAACGTTGCTTCGTTCAAAATAATTTTAATTCTCGTTTGTTCTTTTTTAGTCGCGATTGTCACAGCGTTCTGTGGTCCGGTAGGATTCATCGGAATCATAGCTCCTCATATCGCCAGATCATTCATTAAACGCAGTGACATCAGATGGGTTATGCCGGCAGTATTTCTAGTTGGTAGCTCTCTCGCTCTTTTTACAGAGCTGATTCTTATTTTCACAAACCAATACTCACTAGCAACAAATTCCATCCTCGGATTAATTGGAGCACCAGTTATCGCACTCTATCTGTATAAAGAAAGGAGGATGTTGTGATTGAATTTCAAAACCTCACCGTAGGATTTAATAACAAATCAGTTCTTACAGATTTAAGCGGTTCAATTAAACCAGGCGAACTGATTGCTCTCATGGGAATTAACGGTGTTGGGAAAAGTTGCTTCTTAAAAACAGTAACAGGATTAAATTCACCAATCAGCGGTGATTTAAAAATTGATAATAAATCCTTTAAGGATTTTACCCCACTAGAGATGGCAAAAAATCTTGCCGTCGTTCTTACAGATAAAATTCAGGTAGATTTTTTAAAAGTAGAGGAATTGATCTCACTTGGAAGATCACCCCATACAAATTTCTGGGGAGACCTTGAAGAAAATGACAATCAGGCATTAACTGATGTTATCAAACTTTTAAAAATAGATTCTATCTACGACAGATTTTTTTCAGATCTGAGTGACGGTCAAAAACAAAAAGTTCTTCTGGCCCGCGCTCTTGTTCAAGGCCCACGTTATTTATTTCTTGATGAACCGACTACTTATCTCGACATCCCTTCTAAAATTGAATTGATGAATATTCTGAAAATCGTGAGCCATGAGAAAAAAGTCGGAGTTCTCTTCAGTACTCATGATCTCGATCTCGTGAAAAATATTGTGGATTATATTTGGCTGGTAGATTCGGAAGGGGTGCTTCATAAAAAAATCCCCGACGAGATGGCCTGGTCGGGGCTTCTTGCAAAAAACTTTAATATCTAAATCTGAATCAATTTAACATCGACACTTTTTTCTTTTCCATCACGAAGAATTTTCACGCTGACTTTGTCGCCTATTTTATATTTGTTAATGGCGGAAAATAAATCATCGTAATTTTTGATAGTGTCCGCATTGATTCCAACAATCACGTCACCTAAATAATATTGTCCACGACGGTCACGTGTAATTCCCTGCAGACCTGCTTTAGCAGAAGGCCCTTTGGGATCAACAAACTTTACCATTACGCCTTCTTTCAATCCAAAACGTGCAGCATAGTAGTCTTCAAGAATCGCAACTCCCAATCCTGGACGAATTACTCGCCCATACTGAATCAACTGAGGAACAATATCTTTTACAATATTAACTGGAATCGCAAATCCTAAACCTGCACTTGCACCAGATCCGCCTCCATTGTAAATCATAGCATTGATACCGATTAATTTTCCCGATGAATCGAGAAGTGCACCACCTGAGTTTCCAGGATTGATAGCGGCATCTGTCTGAATCATTCCATTGATTGAAACTCCACCGTAGCCCTGAATTTTTCTATCGAGAGCAGAAACTGATCCAGTTGTAAGAGTATGATCAAGTCCCAATGGATTTCCAATTGCTAAAGCTTTTTGCCCAACCAAAAGTGTTTTCGAATCACCACGAACAATAGGCTTTAAATTTTTCGGAACTTCTTCCAGCTGTAGAACAGCGATGTCATTTTTAGGATCGCCGCCGACAAGTTTTGCGCGGTAAATTTTTTTGTCTTCACGGAAGGCAACAGTGAAAGCATCACCGCCGTCTACTACGTGATAGTTTGTAATAATGTGTCCTGTGGTATCCCATACAATCCCGGAACCCATTCCGGCCGCAACTTCTGTTGCATCCATATCAAAAACACTTTTGCTCTTTCTGAGATTTAAAACGTTAACAACTGCATCGGCCGTATTCTGAAAAACGCTAATAGAATTTTTTTCACTTTCCAGTAGCATTGAAACTTCTTTTTTCGGTGCCACTTGCTGTGAATACGCAATACTAGATAAACTCATGACCAGAATAATCAAAATGCCTAACTTACGCATGAACTCCTCCTTGCAACGAATGTACTCTATAGATATAATCCCGGAAGAGTTTTTGATCAAGAGGCAAAAAAATGGAAATTAAATTTTTTAACCGCATAACAAATAAAATAGATCGTGAATTAGTTTACGGGGATAAATTTATTGAATGGCTTTACCAGTCGGAAAGCGGAAAAGGCTTATCAACACTTATATGCAAAGCTCCACTCAGCAAGCTTTACGGTGCTGTTCAGGATACCAGCTACAGTCAGAAAAAAGTTGCGCCGTTCATTAAAAAATTTAACATCAATATGGATGATTATATTCCTGAAGAAGGAAGACTAGAAGCGTCTCCATACTCGACATTTAATCAATTTTTTATCCGTCGTTTCCGCTTCGGAAAGCGTCCAATAGTAGAGGCCCCTTCCGAGATGGCCGCATTTAGTGAAGCTCGTTATTACGGCTACGAATCTGTTCACGACGATGAAAAAGTTCCGGTCAAAGGATCTTACTTAAAGCCAAAGGCCTTGATTTCCAGTGAGAAATGGGAGAAGACCTTCGAAGATGGTCCACTACTTCTTGCAAGACTTTGCCCGGTTGATTACCACCGCTATCATTTTCCAGACGATGGAACTGTACTGGATGACTATAGAGTCACTGGTCTTTATCACTCAGTGAATCCACTGGCACTTAAATCAAAAGAGGATATTTTAATTACCAATGAACGCCACGTCACAATTCTAGAAACAAAAAATTTCGGAAAGATTGCCTTTATCGAAGTCGGGGCCATTTGTGTTGGAAAAATCATGCAGACAAGACCTTTGACAAAAGGGAGAGCTTTTTCAAAAGGTGAAGAGAAAGGTTACTTTCTTTTCGGCGGCTCAACTGTGATTGTGATTGGAGAAAAAGGGAAGTGGAAGCCGAGCGCTGATATTTTAGAGCACACGAAAGCAGGCATGGAAACTTATCTTCATTTAGGAATGACTGTCGCCAACAAAGGATAATGATCAGACGGATAAACACCGTTTGCGAATGAGCGCTTTTCCATTCTAAGTTCTGAACATTCAAATTTTTCAGGAATTAATATCCAGTCGATGCGATCACCAATGGTCTTGTCGCCAAGAAAACCATGATGGCTGGTCTCCTCAGGATATCTCTTCTCAGACCAGGGATCTTTCAATTTAAAAGCAGAAATAAGTTTTTCTCTAATTTCTGTAAGCGGCGACTCATTAAAGTCCCCCATGATTAAAATAGGGTGTTGATTAATTTTTCTTATTTCATTAATCAGAACTTCGATTTGTTTTACTCTGGTCGTATGCAAAATATGATCGAGATGCGTATTCACAATCATCATTTTTAAACCTGAACTTTTCATAGAAATTTCGGCCCACGTACACAATCTAGGAAAAGCACTTTCAAATGAACTCGAACCTGAAACATCAGGAGTTGCAGAAAGCCAGATATCACCGGAAGCATGAACAGCAATAGTTTCAGGATTGATAAAAAGGCACGGATACATTCGCTCATCAATCCAATTGCGATGATTGTCGATTAATACAAGATTCTCAAGGCCTGCATCGAGTTCTTTAATCTGCTCGTAGCGTCCTTCTTGTGTTCCCAAAAGATCCGTGTCGAAATTTTTATAAATCTCGACCAATAAAGGTCTTCGGGCACTCCAGTCGTGGATGCCGTCGCCTGAATTGGCAAAACGAATGTTGGATGTAATTAATTTTAAATTCACCATAAAGTGTTCTTATTTTAAAACGTTTCATTCTTGTCTGAGAACATGAATTTCGAAAATTGTATTAGCTCCGGCCCTGATTTCAGTTATTTGAAGACTTTTACTCTATGGCACATTTACTGCTTTGTGAGTCATAACTGAAAAGGGGGAAAATATGGACTTGCAACAAACGATTTTAGATCAATACATGCTCTTGAATGGAAAACCTACATTAAAGAAAATTTCTGCAGATACAGGCATTCAATTGACTCGTATTTTTAGAATTTTAAACGGAAGTACGATGAAGCTTTCCGAGTACCAAATCTTTAATAAAAAAGTGAAAGAAAAAATGGGTCTTACCGAAGGTCTCGAAGTCGTAGCACTGGAATGCTCACTACGTCTAAGCCCTGAAGCAATTAAAGACCTGGAAGTTTATTTGAAGAGAAAAATAGAAACCTGGAAGCTTGCTCAGATTAATAAAATGCCACGAACAAACACATTAACAGCGTAATTAACGCAAGGGGACATTTATATGAAAGACGGATTATTACTGATAGAGAGAATTGTTATCGAGTCCCTATCTAAGAAAGAAAAGAACATTCAAGAGATTGAAATTGATACAAATCTCTCTCATGGATTACTTTTAAATATTCTTCCAAATTTATTAATGCGCAACATGATTCGCTATAAAAATGGCCAGTATTCTATTGATAAGGACCATTGTTTTGAATGGCTAAGTCATGTGAATAAAAAAGAAAATGTGAAGGAGGAAGCAAAAGAGATTTTCACTTCATTGGTAAATCAGTACTTCAAAAAAGAGTCCACTGCGGCCCAAACAGGACCACAATTGAAGATTCAAAAGATGTGGCTCACTCGAGATGAAGAAATAATTTTAAAATCACATATGGCAACTTTGGAAGGATTCTTCACAGGTGTAAAGGAGGCAAGAAAGTATCATCCGCAGAGGGAAAAAACCTGTGAACAGCGAGTGGTTATTTGGGGATTTTCTCATTATGCAGATTTAGTTGAGGGCGTTTTACAAGCAGTATGAAAAGTTTTTTTTCACTTTTTTTTACAAAGATAGTTGCTTTAATAACTGTAAAGTAATATAAATTTAGTAATCATTATTGTGCACGGTAACACGTCATCTAACACGAATATTAGGAGATTTGAGATGAAAAAATTATTAGTTCTTGCTCTTGTTGTATCTGCAATGTCTTTCGGTTGTTCAAAAAAAGAAGAAACAACTACTACTACAACTGAAACTGCTCCAGCTGCGACTACTGAAGTAGCTCCAACTGAAGCTGCTCCTGCTGCTACTGAAGCTGCTCCAACTGCTGAAGCTGCACCTGCTGCTGCTGCTGAAGCTGCTCCTGCTGCTCCTGCTCACTAGTTATTAACCGCAACCTAGGTTGTGTTAGATAATATAAAAAAGGCTCCTAATGGAGCCTTTTTTATTTCTACTTAGCCTACATATCCATGCTCACGAATCATATCCGCGACTAAATCCAAAAAAACATGATCAATATCTTTATTCTCAGGTGAGTCCTCACAACACTGAAGATACCCCAGCATTTTTTGAAATGGCGTTGTACGATTCTCGCTCGAAAGCCAATCCTGAAAATATGTAACGGCCGCAAGCCACGAACCTAAATTAAAATTAGAATGATCAACTACTCTGAAAAATAAATCGATTCCAGGAACTCCGATGGGACGCTCTTTTGAATCCTGAAACAAAAGTTTCACCATGAGTTCTGTCTGTGAAATAGTCGCTGCACCTTTTGTAAGACGGATAAGATTTTTATCGGATAAAAATTTTTGAGGGATTGTCGTCCGGGCGTAGTCGAGTGTAGTTCTCCATTCTTCGCCTTTTTCTGCGATGATGGAATCAATTGTCACAATAGGTTTTGGCAGATTATTTTGGTTCATATCCTAAATTTGGTGAAAGCCATTTTTCAATATAAGAAACAGGTTTATCTAATCTCTTGGCATAATTTTCAATTTGATCCAGACCAAGGCTTCCGACGTTAAAATATTTTGCTTCTGGATGATTGAAGTAAAATCCAGAAACAGAGCTGGGAGGATTCATGGCGAAGTTTTCTGTTAATGTCACGCCGGTATTGACTTCAGCATTTAGAAGATCCCACAGCAATTGTTTTTCTGTGTGGTCAGGGCAGGCCGGATATCCAGGTGCCGGACGAACACCTCTGTATTGTTCTTTAATCAAATCCTCATTGGATAAATTTTCTGTCAGACCGTAGCCGAAAATTTCGCGGACTTTTTTATGTGCAAGTTCGGCAAGTGCCTCTGCTAGGCGGTCGCCGATAGCTTTTACCATGATTGATGAGTAGTCGTCATTCTTATCCTGAAAGGTTTTGGCGAAGGCTTCTACTTCGTGTCCTGTAGTCACAACAAAACCTCCAAAATAGTCATTATGGCCTTTTGGAGCGATGAAATCGGCAAGGCAGAGATATTCACCGTCTTCTCCGATTTTTTCTTTTTGCTGGCGCAGGAAGTGCAGTGTTGTCTTTTTATCGGCGTATTCGATATGAACATCATCGCCTTGTGAGTAAGCGGGAAAAATACCGATCAACACTTTTGGATGGAAGATTTTATTTTTTACGATCTGGTTCAAAAGGATCTGGGCATCGTGGAAAATTTTTTGCGCTTCCTGTCCATATTTTTCGTTGCCGAGAATTTTTGGATAAGTTCCTTTTAATTCCCATGTCCAGAAAAATGGAGACCAGTCAATGTATGGCACGACTTCTTCTAGAGAAATATCGAGATTGAAAACACCCGTGCGGTTTGGTTTAGCGATTTCAATCTGGCTCCAATCGGTTTTAAAGGAGTGGGCCAATGCTTCTTGGTACGATATAAGTTCTGATTTTTGATTTTTATTAGCATGTCTTTCGCGAAGACTATGAAAACTTTCGTTCATATTTTTTACAAACTCATCACGGCGCTCTGGACTTAATAAGTTAGTACACACTTCAATAACTAATGAAGCATCTCCAACATGAGCGATAGGAGAGTTGTAGTGCTGAGCAATTTTAATAGCAGTATGAGCTTTTGATGTTGTCGCTCCACCGATTAAAAGTGGGATCTTGAATCCCTGGCGTTCCATTTCTTTTGCAACATGAATCATTTCATCTAGAGATGGAGTGATCAGTCCAGAAAGACCGATAATATCTGCTTTATTTTCGATAGCAACATCGAGAATCTTTTGAGCAGAAACCATAACTCCAAGATCTATAACTTTATATCCGTTACAAGCGAGAACAACACCGACAATATTTTTACCGATGTCGTGAACGTCACCTTTTACTGTGGCGATAACGAAGACACCTTGGGCGCGAACTGTTTCGATGGCCGCAAGCTTTTCTGCTTCCATAAATGGTTCTAAATAGGCCACTGCTTTTTTCATGACTCGCGCTGATTTTACAACTTGAGGTAAGAACATTTTACCTTCACCGAATAATCCACCGACGATTTTCATGCCGTCCATTAATGGGCCTTCGATAACGTTAAGTGGTCTGCCTAATTGTAAACGCGCTTCTTCAGTGTCGAGTTCGATGTATTGATCAAGACCTTTAACCATCGCGTATGAAATACGTTCTTCTAATGGAAAAACTCGCCATTCATCAACTTTCGCATCTGTTTTAGTTGTATTCTGGCCTTTTAATCTTTCTGCTAGTTCTAATAATTCTTCTGTCGCATTGTCGCTTTTGTTTAAAACAACAGCTTCACATTTTTCTCTGAGCTCTGGATCGATATTGTCGTAAACGGCAAGCATTCCTGCATTCACGATTCCCATATCTAAACCAGCTTTAATCGCATGATATAAAAATACAGAGTGAATCGCTTCTCTTACAACATTGTTTCCACGGAATGAAAAAGATAAATTTGAAACTCCACCGCTGGTAAGAGCACCAGGACAGACTCTTTTTAATTCTCTAACAGCTTCAATGAAGTTTACTCCGTAAGCATTATGTTCATCGATACCTGTCGCAACAGTTAAGATATTGGCATCGAAGATAATATCGTTGGGGTCAAAATCTAATTTTTCAATAAGAAGATCGTAAGCGCGTTTACAGATGCGCACTTTTTCACTTTGGCTCGCAGCTTGACCTTGTTCATCGAACGCCATGATAACTGTGGCAGCTCCGTAACGTTGAATAAGTCTTGCTTGCTCAAGGAATTTTTCTTCGCCTTCTTTTAATGAAATTGAATTGACGATCGCTTTCCCTTGAAGACATTTTAATCCTGCTTCAATAACTTCCCATTTAGAAGAGTCGACCATTATAGGCACTCTAGAGATATCGGGTTCGCTGGCCACTAAATTTAAAAAGTGAACCATGCATGCTTTTGAATCAAGCAGCCCTTCATCAAAGTTGATGTCGATAATGTTGGCGCCGTTTTCTACCTGTTGTCTAGCAACCGATAGAGCTTCATCAAAATTTCCTGCTTTGATTAGTTTCGCAAACAATGGGGAGCCGGTGACGTTTGTGCGTTCACCGACCATATAAAAAGGCCTGTTGTGTGTATCTTCAATTGTAAATGCTTCTAGACCAGAAAGCCTAGTAGCTTTTTTAATTTCCGGACGAATTCTTGCTTGTTTTGCCTTACATTTTTTTACAATGGCATTGATGTGATCAGGAGTTGTTCCGCAACATCCTCCGAGAATATTGATAAAACCGGCATCAACAAACTCACCAACGAACTTTGCTGTCATCACAGGTGTTTCATCATAACCTGTAGGGCTGAGTGGATTGGGAAGACCTGCATTCGGGTAACAGCTGACATAACAGTCAGCGATTTTTGAAAGTTCTTCTAAATATGGGCGCATTTCTTTTGCACCGAGAGCGCAGTTCAATCCAACCGATAATGGTTTTGCATGGCGAACAGAATTCCAGAAGGCCTCTGTTGTTTGTCCTGATAAAGTTCTACCGCTGGCATCTGTGATTGTTACAGATAACATAAGCGGAAATTTAATTTGTACTTCTTCCTGAAATTTTTCGATAGCGAAGATTGCTGCTTTTAAATTCAGGGTATCAAAAGTTGTTTCAGGCAGCAGAATATCAGCTCCGCCTTCGATCAATGCTTTTACCTGTTCATAATAATTTTGAACCAGATCATCCCAAAGCACTGCTCTGAAAGCAGGGTTATTTACATCGGGAGACATTGAAAGTGTTCTATTCGTTGGTCCTAAAGCTCCGGCCACATAAACTTTTTTGCCGGGATTTTTTGTCATGTAATCAATACATGCTTTTTTTGCAAGCTTTGCTGATTGAAAATTAATGTCATAGACAGCACTTTCAAGATCGTAATCTTTTTGTGCAATTCTTGTTCCTGAGAAAGTATTGGTCTCAATGATATCGGCGCCAGCTTCTAAATAAGCAGTATGAATAGAGTAGATAACATCGGGGCGAGTGAGAGATAATAAATCGTTGTTGCCTTTTAAATCACTCGGGTGATTTTCAAAGTGACCTTTTCTAAAATCTTCTTCTTGCAATTTATAAGTCTGAATCATCGTTCCCATGGCACCATCAAGAAAAAGAATTTTTTCCTGAAGAGTTTTTTCGAGCTCGATAAGTGTAGAGTGCTTTTTCATTTTTTTACTTACTAATTTATTTCTGCATTTTTTTAACGATGTCTACGATCGTGTTGGTGTCGTTCATAATATAGAAATGAACGCAAGGAGCTCCGCCTTCGAGAAGATCCTGTACTTGTTTTGTTGCCCAGTCTTTTCCAATGGCCGTTACATTTTTTGGATCTTGAGTGACTGATTCAACTAATTCATCAGGGAAATCGATATAAAAGTTTTTTGGAATGCTCACTAGCTGAGTGGAATTTTTTAAAACCTTGATTCCTGGAATGATCGGAACAGTGATTCCAGCTTCACGCGCGGCCTTCACAAAATTAAAATAGTGTTTGTTGTCGAAAAACATTTGAGTAACCACGTAATCTGCTCCGGCATCAACTTTTCTTTTTAAATTGGCGAGGTCGAGCTTCAGGTTTGGTGCTTCGAAATGTTTTTCAGGGTAACCGGCAACACCGATACAGAAATCAAACTTTGCTCCACCTTCAACTTCACCAAGGAAGTGGCCGTTGTTCAAGGCACGCACTTGCTCAACCAGATCTGAAGCGAAGTAGTTGGCGCTACGGTTTTTTGCAATTTCTTTTTTATAGTTTGGTCCATCGCCGCGAAGAGCGAGGATATTGTGGATGCCTAGGAAATTTAGTTCCAGAAGAGCGTCTTCGGTTTCTTCTTTTGAGAATCCTAAGCAAAGTAAGTGTACTACTGTGTCAATTCTGAAGCGGTTTTGAATGATACCGCAAATACCTATGGTACCTGGGCGCTTCTTATAGATCTTGCGCTCGATGGTTCCGTCTTCTTTTTCATTGTAGTAAGCAGATGAAGAATGTGCTGTTACATCAATCCATGCCGGGTTAACCGGGTTTAAGGCTTCAACGATATCGATGATGTCTTGAACCGATCTTCCTCTAGGAGGAGGGACAATTTCGTAGCTGAATAAGGGATTTTTTGCTTTTTCTAAATGTTCTGTGACTTTCATAGGAGGATTATAACAAAAAATCCGATAAAGTTCACTTATTATATGATGAATTTTTACTCAAGAGTTCCTTTGATATGACGTAGTTCTTTGGTTGCATTTTCTATTTTGGTTAATATTTTTTCAAGATTTTTAATTTTTGGTGCAAAGGCGTAGTTTCTTAAAGTGTCGTTTATGAGTGTTTGGTATTTTTTATTATTATCTTTGGCCATTTTTCTAAACTCATCTAAAACATCTTCGTCGATCCATATGCTGATTCGTTCTTTGGCATACTTTGTGTCAAATTCATCAGGAGCAATAACATCTCTTTTGCTTAACTTAATTTTTGCCATGAATTCCCTCCCATTTTTCGAGTATCTTGGTCCTTCTTTTAAAAACCTGTTGCTGAATTATCTTTAAATCTTTTTCTGAAAAACCTCTAGCTTGCATTATTTCCAGTGTTTCTATGTTTACCTTTGCATGGCATTCAGGACCATGAACATGTATATGAGGCGGTTCATGGTCGTTAGACCAAATTTTAAACTTTAAGTTTTTAAATCTGAATATCTCGCCCATTAAAGTATATACCTTGTATGCATAATAGTAAATGTAATGGATAACCTGCAGGCATTTTCAAAATAGTGAAATCTAAGTATTTGAATGTATTCTACTTGTGGGAAAAGAATAGCGAGTTTATACTTATTATTATGAGCGAATGGTACCAGATCGAAAGTAATTCATTGATTATTCAAATCACCAGCAAGGGTGCTGAGATGAAGCGACTTTTCTCCAGAGACTGGCATCGTGAGTTGTTATGGCAAGGTGATGAGAAGAACTGGAATAGATCAGCTCCTGTGCTATTTCCCATCGTCGGTAAATTAAAAGATGATGAGTATGTAATAAAAGATAAGACCTTTGCAATGACTCAGCATGGATTTGCTCGCGATTTTGAATTCAAATGCACCGACTGCGGTACTACTGAAGCTGAATTTTTAATGGTCGCCTCACAGGAAAGCTTTAATCAATATCCTTTTTTATTTGAACTTAGAGTTCGCTATAAAGTTGAAGATAGTAAAGTTTCTATTTCTTATTTTGTGAAAAATGATGACCGTCAGGATATTTTCTTTTCTATCGGTGCACACCCGGGCTTTGAAACAAAAGATTTTGCGAATTACGAAATTCGTTTTGAAAAAGAAGAAAAAGAATATTTTCGAGTGAAAAATAGCTTAGTTGACTGGTCAAGATCATATGAATTTAAGGCAGATAAGTTGGTTGTTGAAAAAGAAATTTTTAAAGACGATGCGCTTATTTTTAAAAAACTAAAATCAAAATATGTCGATCTGGTAGACTTAAAAAGAAAAGAGATTATCCGTGTACAATCCAATGCTCCTTTTTGGGGAATTTGGGCAAAACCTGATGTTCCTTTTGTTTGTTTAGAGCCGTGGTATGGAGTTGCTGATTCAGCTGATCATGATAAAGATTTTGAGACTAAAAATGGAATTATCACGTTGAGTGAGGGGGAAGTATTTGGTTTTTCTTATACAATTGAAATGAAGCATTTAGAGATGGCACCAGATGCCTTGAAAAAGAAATGAGTTTTCTAATTCCTCTTGTTCATCGTGGGGAGTCAGCTTCTGCTAAGGATAATGTTCTTTGGAATGAAGGCAATGTATATGTCATGGACAATCATAGACTGGCCCTTTGGTGCTGGTTCCAGAAGTTAGAAAAAAATAAAAGATACAATTTATTTCATATTGATGCTCACCCCGACATGAGTGAATCGGCGCTGAAGTATTTTAAGCATGATCTCTGGAAAATGAGTCTGGATGAATATCGAAAAGAGTGGCAACAGGATATTAATATGCCTCTTTTTAGATGGGATAATTATATTGAAGTCTTTTTGCAAAAATATCCGGAGATGATTGGAAAAACGGTCTCGGCGACTCATCACTTAGGCTCGCCTAAAGAATTATCTGAAGAAGTTCGCGCTTATGATTTAGCGAAATATATGCATGGCATTTTTTCGGGCGAGAAGTTTGTCAATGACCTAGGATGGATCGTCAATTTGGATTTAGATTACTTTTTTTCGGCGGCACCTGAAAAGCTAGAAATGTTTAATGAGAGTTTTGTGGAGAATTTGGCGCGATCAATCAAGGCAGGATTAGAGAATAAAATGATTTCAGTGCTTACGATCTCTTTGAGTCCCGAGTGCTGTGGTTCATGGGGAAAAGCTGAGATGATGCTTTCACGTTTTGGATATAAATTTTAGTGAAGGTAATTGACGGAGGTTTATTGGCCCGCGAATTGGATTTTTTAGCCAGCTTCTAAATGCATTTGCTACGCCGATATTAGGTTTTGCTAAGCCAGGCATTTTTTTTAAGAAGAGGATCAAATACGAGTTCACCATCAACGTAAATTTTTTCGCTAGTTATGATTGAGTAAAGGACATCAGGATTAAAATCACATTCGTCTGGCCATGAAATAGTTCCATCAATAATGGTCACCTTTTTAAAAAACTCTTGATCTTGCAGTGGAGCCAAAATTCCTTTATAAGAAAAAAAATCTTCAAAGTTAAATGTTCCTGATATGCCATCTGAAAATTTTAAAAAAAGATTTTTATCACCTATAGTTTTAACTTCTATAATTCGATGAGACTCATTCATTCAAGACCTTCTATTTTTTTGACTTTATGATATTTTACCATAAGTTCAAAACTTTCTAAAAGTTCTTTTTGATGAATGATTCTCCACTCTTCGGTCAGTGTGCGAGCTTTCGGGGGGAGTTTGCCTTGAGAAATTGCTCCTGTGATAATGTCGATTTTAGCTGAGAATTCTCCATATTTGACGTGGAAATGTGATGGATAATGATCATTTGGATATAGGTAAATTTTAATACCGTAGAATGTAGAAATTGTAGGCATTGCGAAACTCCTTTGTGATTAGGAGCATCGCAATTCGAATCAATGGTGAAGTAAACTAAGTGGCCAATAAAGTAGGTGAAATTAATTAAAATTTCAAAAAATGATAATGATTAGTCAATTTTGTTAACCAAATCTAATTTCTTACATCTTGAAAAATTGATCAGAATCACATGGATATTATTTCGAACGAAACAATTTCTGAAACAATGTTTTTTTAGGAGCAGGAATCATAATTCTCGTCCAGACATTCACATCAATCTGGTTCTCAAGTTCTTCGAGCGATTGCTTTTTCTGGAAGGCCGTCGATAATATAATATCTATTTTGTGAATAAATTCTTTTTTATGTCCCCAATAGTGAGCAATCCATTCATTGCAAACTTCAATTTTCCCGGTAGAAGAAAGGGCCTGAGAAATACTGAATTGTTCAATCAACCACTGCTCAACTTTTTGTTCACACATCTCATCTGTCGATTGCAGAGCTTTAGTTAAAAGACTCACTTTCGAATCAGCATTCATTGCAACGACACCGGCATTCCACATGGCCGAATGCTCATTCACAAGCATCCCGCCAAAATGTTTATTCTGAGTCTGACTCCACATTAATTTTTTATTTGGCGCTTTGTCGACAGACAATAAACTTTCTTTGACATGCATAAAACATGTCCCTTGCTCCAGTTTCGCAATCATTGGAGAAACATCTTTTAAGGCAAACGTATCCGTATCTAAATAGATTAAATGGCCCGGGTCTTTTTGAGCACTGTCCAACATC
>JACMRM010000089.1 GCA_014376445.1 Bacteriovorax sp.
AACAAAGTTTTTTCAAGGAGTTCATAATGCCTGTTGCCACACCAGATCAATATAAAAAGATGCTTTCAAGCGCAAAACAAGGTGGATATGCCTTCCCTGCAATCAACGTAACATCGATGTCTACTGCCAATGCTGCACTAAAGGCCTTCGCTGATAAAAAATCTGACGGTATCATTCAAGTGTCTACAGGTGGCGGTAAGTTCGCATCTGGCGCTGCTTCAGACATGGCCATTGGAGCAATTTCTATCGCTCAACACGTTCATCTTATGGCCGAAAAATATAATGTTTTAATTGCGCTTCACACTGATCATTGTCATCCACAGTATGTTGATAGTTTCATGCTTCCACTCGTTGCTGAAACAGAAAAAAGAAGAGCTAAAGGATTACCTAATCTTTTCAACTCACATATGTTTGATGGATCTGAATTATCATTGGCCGAAAATATTAAAACATCAAAAATGTTATTAGAACGTTTTGTTAAATCAGATTTGATTTTAGAAGTTGAAACAGGTGTTGTTGGCGGTGAAGAGGATGGTGTAAATAACGATCATGCTCCAGCTGATAAACTTTATACTTCATCAGAAGAAATGGTGGAGATTGCAAAAGTTCTTCGTCCGATCGGAACATTCATGTACGCTGCAACTTTCGGAAACGTGCACGGCGTTTACAAACCAGGAAATGTAAAACTTAAGCCGACAATTTTAAGAGACGGGCAAGCTGCTGTCGCAAAAGAATTTGGAAAAGAGGCAGAGCACTTTTTAGTTTTCCACGGCGGATCCGGATCAGAGCTTTCTGAAATTCACGAGACGCTTGGTTATGGTGTTGTGAAAATGAACATCGATACTGATACTCAATATACATACACGAGACCAGTTGTAGACTTCATGATGAAGAACTACGACAAAGTTTTAAAGATCGATGGCGAAGTTGGATCGAAAAAACACTACGATCCTAGAGAATGGCTGAAGGCCGCCGAGAGGGGAATGACTGAAAGAATTGCCATTGCCTGTGACGATTTGAAATCAACTGGAAAAAGTTTACTCCAATAATCTCTAACAGTTATCCCCTCTTCGTGCGGAAGCTTTTGCAGAGGGGTGATTTTCTTGAATCCCCCCCTCAAGTCATGTTTTAATTACTGAATGAATATTAAAATACTCACTTTCGCAGCTCTTCTTTTCTCAATACAAATGGTCCATGCTGAAAAATATATGATGATCATGGGCGGCGGCGGAGAACCTACCGGAGACAAAACGATCTTCGACAGCACAATGAAAGTTTTAGGTGAAAATATTAAAACATCAAACTGGAAATACCAGACATCTTTTAATGGAGGTCATGCTGAAACAGAAAAATTAATGTCAGCTCACTTCCCTACTCCTTCAGCTCAATCGAATTCATTCACTCCAGAAAATTATAAAAAAATGATTGCAGATTATACCGCAAAAATTAACAGCGGTGCGATCAATTCCGGCGATCAGCTTATGATTTTGATTAATACTCACGGAGCAGCGAAAAGCACTAATGAAGAAAAGATTCATCAAATCGCAGCGAGCGGCGGTTCAGGTGCAACTAATCTGAACAATCTTGCCGGAACAAAATTAGTAAGTTTGAATGACCTCGGACCTCTTATCGAATTAGCTACTGGCAAAGGGATAAAGCTTGGACTTGTTGATTTAAGCTGCCATTCTGGAAACTCACAGGAATTTAAAAAACTTTATCCGAAAGCATGCATTGTGACGGCGACAGGTCCTAAGCATTATGGATTTGCCGGCGACTCTGCCTTCTCCGGAACGTTCATGAAAAATTTGAAAAAAGGCGTTACTCTTGAAGGCGCATTTTTAAAAGCGCGTGCAGAAGCAAACGATGCTTCGTATCCTATGATCTCTACTGATGAAAATAACCAGATCGTTGCTCAGATATACTCCAGCATGACACCTTATTTATATTATTACGATCCGACGTCCGATAAATTGACTGATTATATTCTTCAGGCCTCAAAGGATTGCATTACCTGTACACGTGAAACACAATTTAAAACGATCATTGCTCAGATTGAGGCCCTTCAGGCCGCTACCAACGGAACTAAAGGAAGTTATAATGGTGATGAATTAAAAAGGCTTCTTCAGCTGTATAAAGATCAGCAGGATGAAATGATAAAAAGCGGTATCGCTCTTGGTTCAGAAAATTTGAATAAGCAAGAAACTTTTTCTTCAACTTTAACAATTAGAGGAAAAAAAGAGCCTTATGTTTATAAACACACCTTCTCGGTGAGAGAGATACTTTTACTTAACCCAGGCAATACTATTGCAACATTTGAGCGCTACAGAGATAAAGCAAAAACTCCAGGCGAGATTGCAGAAAGCCAGGTTGTCATTGATGGCTTTAATAAAATAAAGAAGAGGCGCGAAGAAATTATAGCGCAGTATCCGAAGCTAAAAGATGTAGAAACTGAAAATGCAAATAGAGTCAAGCAGATCGGATCAAACCGCGAGACTGCTGAAAAAATTGCTTTGCAGGAAAAGAAATTCTACGATGAGATGTACCGACAAAAACAATCCATGAATACTGAAGAACCATGCCGCCGGATTGTTTTTTAAGGAATTCTCCCAATGAAATATTTTTTCCTTTTTCTGATGTTTCCACAAATTATCTTCGCCGATGTCATTACCGACTGTGGAGAGTATACAGCACGCGGAATCGTGCGTGAAAAACCTGACGGGTTAAAGTTAATCGTTAACGAAAAAACATTATCGGAATATGTCATTTCGATGTCACTACTTGAGCAGGGTCAGCTGGGCGGACTCATTAATAAGGATGCTATTGTTCAATTAATTTTAAATAAAAAATTCAACGGCCAGAAAGGCGTTACTTCAAAAATTATTTCCGCCAAATCACGCATCCTCAATCCTCTCAATCCTGAAGATACGGGTTTGAAGCTTGATAAAAAATCACAATGTATTGAGTAATCTAGCTCATTCGTTTGATGTAGATAACTTTATCGACTTCAGCAACTTCGAGAAAAACTTTTGAAATATGATCGATATGAATGCCGGCTACCCAGAAAGGTAGCCAGAAATTCATGATTTTAAATAATATTTTTTGTCTGAAATTCAATACAATAAAAACCGTCAGGCCAGAATTTTTGAAACAATCTCATAAACATTTTTAGAAAGTCCATCCGTTTTGATGATTCGCTCTAATTCAACATTCATCAGGGCCTGAAGATTCTTCGGTGTGCGCTTATAATCTTTAAACCCTGATGCCATTCTCGAGGCCATCTGAGGATTCAATTTATCAAGCTCAAGCATACGATCTGCGATTAATTTATAACCGCGCCCTGACAGATGATTGAATTGAACTTTATTAGTCGATACAAATTGTCCAAGAAGTGATCTTACAAGGTTTGGAATCGTGCGATCGTAAACACTATCATTTTCCAGTCGTAAAATTGTTTCGTAAGTCGAATCATCACTTGTCTGCGCCTGAACAGCTAACCATTTTTGCATAACAAGAGTTTCAGATTTCCATTTAGTGTAGAAAGCTTTAAGCGCTTCATCTTTATATTGTGAGTTCGAGTGAACAAGAACACTCAATGCTCCGATTTCATCCGTCATGTTAGTTGCATTTTTAAATTGATCAAAAGCAAGCGTTTTATACTTGTCCCCTTCAACGTAAGACAACAAATCAAGGCATCTGTTTTTCAGGTCGCGCTGGCCCATTGATTTCGGGTCAAGCTTGTAAACATTCCCAAGATCTTGTGACTTATAAATTTTTAATAGCTCATCCTGATGAGCTGTCGCCAGAGTTTTCTTAACAAATGTTCTGACAGCATCAGTTTCCGGATAATAAATAACTGTTTGCTCCTGGTGAAGAATTCCTTCTCCCGGAATCGACATTGAAAGCGCTCTGAACGCTTCATCAATCGACTGATCAGCTAAAATCTTTCCGTAGGCCAGAACGAACTGAGAATTCAATTCCAGTGGTCTTTTAGCTTTTGCATCTTCAATCAAATCCAGTATTAGTTTTTGTGAAACAACCTGGGCCGCTTCAAATCGGTTAAACGAATCTGAATCATTCGCCATTAAAAACAATTGATCATTAAAACTTAAATCAGTTGTCAATTTAACCGGAGCAGAAAAATCACGGTTAATAGAGGCGATTGGTCGAACTGAAATATTTTCAAAAACAAAATCCTGAGTCGCTTTTTTAAATTCTAAAACTTTTGAAGCGATATCTTTTCCATCTGGACCGATTAATCCTACTCTCACCGGCATGTGGTATGGAAGAGCACCCGAAGGAGCATTGGCAGGAAATGATTGAGTCAGAGTTAACGTTAGACGCTTATTAGTGTCATCGTAAACTGATGACGATTTTAAAAGAGGCGTCCCGTTTTGCGAGTACCAGTTTTTAAACTGGGTAAAATCAAAATTGTCGTTAGCGACGCTCATTGAATGAATAAAATCTTCTGTACGAACGGCCTGGCCATCAAATAACTCAAAATATTTATCCATACCGCGTCTGAATCCATCCACTCCTAAAAGCGTTTGAATCATGCGGATGACTTCTGCACCTTTTTCATAAATCGTGGCAGTATAGAAATTGTTGATTTCCATATAGGTCGACGGTTTGATCGGATGACTAGTCGGTCCAGCATCTTCAGCAAACTGAGCTGCACGAAGTCCCATCACCGACTGGATTCTCTCGACACTTCTCGAGTTCATGTCAGCTGAAAATTCCTGGTCTCTAAAAACTGTCAATCCTTCTTTCAACGTTAACTGGAACCAGTCACGGCAAGTGATTCTGTTTCCTGTCCAGTTGTGGAAATACTCGTGACCGATAACAGACTCGATCCCGTAGAAGTTGGTATCTGTCGCACTTTTCTGGTCAGCAAGAACGTAAGCAGAGTTAAAGATGTTTAACCCTTTATTCTCCATCGCTCCCATGTTGAAAGCGTCCACTGCAACAATCATATAAATATCCAGATCGTACTCAAGTCCGAAGCGGTCTTCATCCCATTTCATCGATTTTTTCAGCGACTCCATGGCGTGATGGCATTTATCTTCGTTTCCTTTGTCACAGTAAATTTCAAGTGCAACAAACCGTCCTGATTTTGTTTTAAATGTATCTTTAATAAAACCTAAATCACCTGCTACTAAAGCATACAGGTACGAAGGTTTTTTAAACGGATCTTCCCAAGTGACGAAATGTTTTCCATCTAAAAGATCACCTTTTGCAATCGGGTTCCCGTTAGAAAGTAAAATCGGATAAAGATTTTTATCAGCGATGATTTTTGTCGTAAACTTTGCCATGTTATCTGGACGGTCAACATAGTAAGTAATTCTTCTGAATCCTTCCGGCTCATTTTGAGTACAAAAAATTGTTCCCGATTTATATAAACCATCAAGCGTCTTATTAGCTTCAGGGTTAATTTCGTTTTCAATTTCCAGCGTGAAAGAATCTGGAACTTTATTTAACGTCAGAGTATTTGCTTCAGCATCTAATTTATAATCTGTGTATGCTTCACCATTCACTTTAATAGATTTTAAAACCAGCTCTTCACCATTTAAAATTAAAGGAGCAGCATCCGTCGTATTTCTTTGGATTTTCATTTTGGAAGCTACTCGTGTTTGAGTGCTATCAAGATTAAAAACCAGATCAATCGTTTCAACCAGATAATCTGGTTTTTTGTATTCGTTTAATTTAATAACTTTTGGAGCGTCTGTTTTCATAAATTCCTCATTAAAGATCTATTACAGTTCCAGGTGAACTTTGTAGCCAGTATGGCTTCTAATATTAATAACACCAACATCAAAAATTAAGTACTGCCCCTTAATACCTTGAAGCTTACCGCCTACGACTTCCTGCTTGTCAAAAGTCATGGATGTTACGATCGAAGGGTAGCTCAAAACCGGGTATTCAATCTCAGTGATGGGCTCATTTTCTAAAATAGAAATTTGATCACTGCCGTACTTATTTTCCAGATCATCCAAGTCATCGCCAAAAAGTTCAAACAGCTCATCACGACTAGATTGCAAATCGATTTGGGCGTTGTCGCCCTTGAGCATTTTTCGCCAGTCAGTTTTATCATTCACTTCCGATGATAATAATTTTTCAAACACACCCGATTGCAAACGAGTTCCCACTTTAATAATAGGAATTGCGGCCACGGCCCCCTGATCAATCCAACGGGTAGGAATCTGAGTTGTTCTTGTAATCCCCACTTTGAGTCCTGATGAATTCGCGAGGTAAACATAATGAGGAATCATACAGTTTTTTAAACCCCATTCAGGTTCTCTACATGTTCCATTGGCAAAGTGACAAGTCTCTGGTTTTAAAATGCACATATCGCACTCTGCGAGCTTTATAGAGCACGGGTAACAGTAACCACCAGAGTATGTCTTTGGGATTTTCTTCCCGCAGTTCGTACAATTGATTTCTTTATCAAAATGAATTTTTAATTCGCGCCCTATGAGATCGTTCACCCCGATCAGACCATTATTGGTTAAAAGCTGGTAGATGGCCTTGCCCTCTACCAGCTTCACTTCCATTTTATCGAGATTAAAGCCGCTTATGTTGTCCATATGACCAAGAATAATACTCAAAGATACTCTCAAAGTCACAAAAATTAGGGGCTTGCTGTGGATTCAATTAAAGTTATAGAGGATAAGTACCGATTATTAAGTATGACAGAAAAGAAGGACCCGAATAAGAAACATTATTTCCAAGTGGCGGCCCACGCGGAATTTACAGAGACGATGCTGATGCATTGTACTCTCGATGACTCTCCTCCTCTGACAATCTGGGAAAAAGGTGAAAATGAAGACCAGGCCGAGATTTATGAAGCAGTCGAATATTTTTCCAATCCACGAATCATAAAAATGAAGCCCACAGGAAAAATGATGACAAAAATCACCGGCAGTGCCAAGGCCGGAAAACAAGTTCTCATCAAAGTTCCTATTGAAGATAAAATTAACTACTTTACTGGCGGGCGTTTAAAATTCCACCCGGAAGACCTAACTTACTCACTGGAAATCCAGCAGGAAATTTATAAGAGCCAGGCACGCGGAAATTTCCGTCTGAACGCCAGCGACGTTATCCCTATTCAGTTTAAAATTGATGACCAGGTTTTTGATGCCTTGGATATTTCAGTTTCTGGAACCAGCTTTTATATAGGGCCTGAAGATATTGAACGCTTTGCTAAAGGAAAAATATTTCAGGAGTGCACTCTGCGCTTCGACCGAAAAAACTATCACGTTCCGATGATTCAAATCGCTGTTCTCATTCCCCTTGCTGATGAAGCCGGCAAACCTCCCGGGCGAGTAAAAGTCGGTATCGCCTTTAAAGACCTTCCAAGAAAAACTGAGGACGAACTTTATATAAAGATCTCCACAGAGGCCCGCGGTGAAGAGATGAAAAAGAAGTTTGATTCCATCCTATCTAAGAAAGTCGACTAGCCTAACTAAAAAACGCTTAGCTCAATAAATACGGAATCTTCGGTACCTTTTTTGTCACTATATTGTTAGGATATTATTTTCACAGTACCCATAAATAAATGACGATAGCGGACTATAGTAGTAGTTTTGGCCTCTATGAAACACAACACATCAGAAATTCTTAAAGAGCAAGACATGAGCAATGACGTTATTACTAGGTCTAAAAAACCTTTCAGTGATTGTAAAATTATCGAGCGCGCCAACGTGCTCCGTGACAACGATTTATATTTCTTTTTTAGAGCTATCGAAGACACTGCTGCATCTACTGTCACAGTAAAAGGCAAGAAGCAGATCATGATCGGATCAAATAATTATTTAGGCTTAACTCATCATCCTGTCGTTCAGGAAGCTGCGATTAAAGCTATTGAAAAATTCGGAACCGGCTGCACAGGTTCACGTTTCTTAAACGGTAACCTTTCTATTCACGAAGAACTAGACGAGAAAATTGCAAAATATTTAGGCCATGAAAAAGCGATCGTTTTTTCAACTGGTATGCAGGCAAACCTTGGTGCGCTTTCAGCGATCTGTGGGCCGAAAGATTTAATGCTTTTTGACTCTGAAAATCACGCTTCCATCATCGATGCTTCAAGACTCGCTCTTGGAACAACATTTAAATACAAACATAATGACATGGCATCTCTTGAAGAGCTGCTGGAAAGTAACGTTTCACGCTTTAATCGCGTGATCATCGTAGCTGACGGCGTCTTTTCAATGACTGGTGATATTTTACGTCTTCCGGAAATAGTAAAGCTTGCTAAAAAATACGGCGCTTACGTCTACGTTGACGATGCTCACGGGTTGGGAGTTATGGGTCCTCAGGGACGCGGAACTATGCACCACTTCGACGTTGTTAAAGACGTTGATTTCAACATGGGAACTTTCTCGAAATCTTTTGCTTCAATCGGTGGAGTGATTTCAGGATCTGCAGATGCGATCGATTACGTTCGTCACTCTGCCCGCTCGTTTATGTTCTCAGCTTCAATGCCACCTGCTGCAGTTGCGACTGTTTCAGCTTGTATTGACGTTGTTTCAAATGACCCAACAATTCTAGAAAATCTTTGGACAAACGTTGAGTTTATGAAAAATGGATTCAAAGAACTTGGATTTTTTACCTACGGTTCACAAACTCCAATCATCCCTCTTTTTATTGGCGATGATATGAAAGCTGTTAAGATGACAAAATTTTTGGAAGCCAATGGAGTTTTTGCAACTCCTGTTCTTCCACCTGCAGTTCCTAAAGGGGAAGCGCTTATCAGAACAAGTTACATGGCCTCTCATGACAAAAAAGACCTGGCGACAGTTCTTGAAGTTTTCGCAGATGCGAAAAAAGTTTTTGAGATCCCAAGTAACCTTCACTAAAAGAAAAAATAATACAGAAGAAAGCTTATGAGTTTTACAGTTCGCGAAATCGATTTAACTCTCAAAAAAGATCTTAAGGCCTTCATCGAATTGCCATGGACTCTTTATAAGAATGACCCTCACTGGGTACCGCCTCTTAAGATGGCGCTGAAAGATCTCTTCAATGTCAAAAAACACCCATTTTATAAAACAGCAAATGTAAAAGCGTGGGTAGCTGAAAGAGATGGCAAAGTTATCGGTCGTATTATGGCCATCCATAATTTTTCATTCAACATTTTCGAAAGCAACAAGATAGGCCACTTTGGCTGTTTTGAAGTTGTGAACGAAATTGCTGTCGCAAAAGAATTAGTCAGTTCCGCGACTGCTTATTTAAAAACACAAGGCATGACAAGCATTCAGGGACCAATGAACCCGGGAACAAATTATGAATGCGGCATTCTCATTGATAAATACGACGATGCTCCACAGATCATGATGACATACAATCCCCCTTATTACGAAAAAATTTTAGCTGAGCTGGGTTTCACTAAAGCAATGGATCTTCTTGCTTACAACTTGAAGATTAATTTACAGCTGCCAAAAGTGATCATGGATATTGCAGCGAGAACCGAGAAAAAAGCAAAAGT
This sequence comes from Bacteriovorax sp., assembly GCA_014376445.1. Lineage (GTDB taxonomy): Bacteria > Bdellovibrionota > Bacteriovoracia > Bacteriovoracales > Bacteriovoracaceae > Bacteriovorax. The sequence goes on from JACMRM010000089.1 coordinate 9,479, forward strand.
GACTTACAGAAATCTCAACTTAAAAAACTGGGATTATGAGCTCTCAACGATGTTTGAAATTTACAATTCAGCATGGCAGGAAAACTGGGGATTCGTTCCCATGACCAAAGATGAGTTCGTTCATATGGCGAAAGATTTAAAATCTATCGTTGATCCGACTCTTATTCAGTATGCATTGGTTGACGGTGTAGAAGCAGGCTTCATAATGGCCTTACCGGATTTAAACCAGGTCTTAAAACAAATTCCGAGCGGAAATTTAAGTCCGATGGCGATTTATAAAATCCTGACGTCGAAAAAACGCATTACACGTGCCCGTGTTATTACGATGGGAATAAAAAAAGAATTTAGAAAAATCGGTCTTGAAACTCTTCTTTATAAAAATATGCAGATCGCAGTTCAAAAAAACCCGCGCATCACTGATGTTGAGATGAGCTGGATTCTCGAACACAATGTGGAAATGAATAAACCTCTAATCCGCATGTCTGGAGAGGCCTACAAACGTTATCGTCTGGTCCACAGAGCGATCTAATGAAAATCTTAGTGACTGGTGCTAGTGGTTTTGTGGGAACTCATTTATGTGAGCGACTGTTAAAAGAAGGCCATGATGTTTTTGCCCTGGTCAGAACACCCAAAAGATTTGAATTAAAAAATAATAAACTCACTGTGATTCAAGGTGATTTGGACCAACCCATTCTTCACTGGGTGAATGGACTTCCATCTGACCTCGATACCTGCCTTCACTCAGCAGGGCTTGTTCATTCATATCTTGAAAAAGAATTTTTTCGCGTGAACGCTGAAGGCACCGGAAATTTAGTCAATGGCCTTAGAACCAAATTTGAAAAGCTGCATTTTGTTTTAGTCTCAAGTCTTGCGGCAGCAGGGCCAAGCTTAGGATCAGAAAAGCGCACAGAAATGGATATTGATTTTCCTGTCAGTATGTACGGTCGCTCAAAAAAAGAAGCTGAAAATATTTTAAAGAAAGATGCGCCGTCGTTATGGACGCAGGCAATTGTAAGGCCACCGATGGTTATTGGCCCCCGCGACTCTGCTGTATTGGATATTTTTAAAATGGTTCAAAGCGGACTCGTTATTCTCCCGGGAAAAGGCTCAAAAGAAAAATGTTATAGTTTTGTCTGTGTCCATGATTTAGTTGAAACACTTGTGCTCGTTTGTGAAAAAAGAAAATCCTCTTTATTCTACAGCTCAAATCCACAAGCCACTACATTTGATCAGCTTATTAAGGAAATTAAAAAGCAGCTGAAAAAAAAATGGATATTTTATATTCCGCTGCCATTGATTTTTATCCGCATTCTCACCTCGATACTTTATTTCATCTATAGGCTTCGTCCTCATCCACTGCGTCTGACTCCAGATAAATACTATGAGTTGAAGGCCGTAAACTGGACTTGCAGCGGCAAAAAAAGTGAAGAAGAACTAGGACAGGTTTATAATTACGATCTTGAAAGAACGATCAAAGTGACCCTAAATGATTACAAGTCCCGCAGCTGGATTTAACAGTTTCTTTCTTTAACAGTTCACGAACAAAATTTTCATACTTACCGTTGCTTTTAATTAAAGCAAGACCCCTGTTAAAATCTGCAATGATTTTTTTAGCATTCGGATATTTTTTAGGAACAATAAAATAAAGTAGGAACTTTTTTCCAAAATACTCGTTATCAATTCCTGTGATCGGAGAATTTTTCGGAAAAAGTTTGTTGATAAAATCTGTTCCAACATGGTCATTCATGACTATCACATCTACTCTTCCTAGAGAAAGCATCTGCAGGCAGGATTCCATACTAATCGGTCTCTCAATTGTGATTTTTTTTGCAGCACTCGTCCGGTCTAAAAAGGAAATATCCCATCCGCTGGGCTGACACAGTTTTTTTCCATTGAGATTATAAGTCGTAAGCAGACTTGAATCTTTTCTGACAAAACTTACAAGCTTATATTTATGAATGGGCTCAGAGTATAAAAGATCAACTTCTCTCTCGACATTTTTAGTCCATGGGAACGAACCTGCCACCAAACCTGTCTTTAAATTATTCATGCCCCTGTTCCATGGAATAAATTCTATAGAGATGTCCTGTTTTACTTCATCAAAGATCGCTTTTACTACCTGTGTACTCACACCCCCCTTGTTCAGATTTTCACCTGAATAAGGTGCAAATTCACCTGTGACAATTTTAAGCGTCTCTGCCTGAAGAAACGAAGATGAAATGGATAGAATGAATGTGAGGATAAGTGCACGCATCTATCGCCTCTCTTTTAAACGAATTTGAAACCAGAAAATGCTTCCAATATCAACTTTACTTTCAACTCCGATCACTCCGCCCATGAGGTCGATAAGTTTTTTAGAAATTGAAAGTCCCAGACCCGTTCCACCAAATTTTCTTGTAGTGCTCTGGTCTTCCTGAATGAAGGCCTCAAACAGATGATCCATTTTATTTTTATCGATACCAATTCCATTATCCTGGATTTCAAATCTGACTAGAGCTCCGTGGTTAATTCTGTCGAGAACTTCTAAACGCACATGAACCTCTCCACCTTCCGAAGTAAACTTGATGGCGTTGTTGATGAGGTTTAATAGAATCTGCTTGATACGAAACGGATCACCTGTAAAAAGATAGTTTTCTTTTGAAGAAAAAGAAGAACGCAGGACAATGCTCTTTTTTCTTGCTGACAATAAGAGGATTTTCTCGCACTCCAGAAGCACTTCCACAATATCAAAATCCATGTCCTCGAGTTCAAGTTTTCCCGCTTCGATTTTTGAGAAATCGAGAATGTCGTTGATGATCGACAAGAGTGAGTCGGCAGAAAGTTTTGCTGTCTCTAAATTGTCTCTCTGATCAGTTGTTAACCCTGAGTCGAGAGTAAGTTCAGTGAGACCAATGATCGCATTCAATGGAGTTCTGATCTCGTGACTCATCGTGGATACAAAATTTGATTTTGCAATCGTGGCCTGTTCTGCTTTGACGATTTGTCTTTTTAATTCCAGATCCCTTTCATTGATGGCACGGATAGCGGCGTTTGAAGCATCAGTGATCTGCTGGAACTCAAGCACGTATTCTTCTTCTACCTGGAACTGGTAGTTACCTTCTGCAATTTTTTCCGACATTTCTACAATACGATTTACAGGCTCAGTGATAGTTTTTTTCAGGCGCCATAAAATAATTGAACTGAAGCCCAGGCCTACAACAATAAATGAAAGCCCAAGCTTCACAATTAAAAATGTCAGTTCATCATTAAATTTTTGGGTTGAGTAAATGAATTCGATGCTTCCAATTTTTTCATTGTTACGTGTGATGTCACTGGCATCGAGAAAGCGGTTTTTATTTTTTAATAGCTCTCTGAACTCAAGGCCGTTCACTGAAGGATCGCGGCTTTCAACCAGGTTGTCTCCGTTCTCATCCAGAACGCGGACAGCGATGATCTGATTGTCTTCCTTTACGAAAGTTGCAGCAGCATTTTTAATGTTGTTGGTATCGACGGTCCAGATTGGGTCTGCAAGAAGACTAGTGGCAATTTGTAGATTAGATTTTTTCTGCCATGCAATTTTCTCTTCGTTATTTCTAATCAGAGCTTTTGCTACGATGAAACCCAGAAGTGAGATCATCAGAAAAATAACTGCAATTACACTGATCGTGAGCTCTTGTGTAATACTGAGTCTTTCGAAGAATTTTTTGGATTTAGACATAGACGTAGAAACTACCACTTATTAAGGCAATCAAAATTTAAGAAAACAAAAAGATTAAAATTAGTGGTGATCTTTCTGACCGGTTGTCGTTCTAAAAATGTAGTCCCAGATTGGTGAACTCACACCATATTTACCGCGCTCCCCTGAGTAGTGGTGCTGAAGATGGTATTTGCGGAGGTATTTCCCCACACGACTTGTCATTGGGAAATGGTGAGTTGCATAGTGAATATAATCGTAACAAAGATAACCAATCATAAAGTAGGCCATAATCACCTGAAGATATTTTGCAGGAAACATGAATGAAAAAATGCAATAAAGAATACTCGCCAGCATGATGGCCGGTAGTGGAGGCATTACTAAACGAGTCGGGTCCTGCGGGTCATCGTGGTGCAGGCCGTGGAATAAAAAAACAAAGTATTTGCCAGCAGCACTCTTTGCATCCCAATGAAAAACATACCTGTGCATAATGTATTCTGTGAAAGTCCACAGAACGAAGCCTGCAAAAAAAAGTATAACTAATTCAGAAGCTGTTACACCTTGAGTATTGATACCGTAGTAAAATAAAAAAACGATTATAGGCGTCCAAAGAATTAAAGGTACGATCGGATGAACGTGTGTTGTTGCTTCAAGAATAGGATTCTTGAAAATTCTGATGGATTCGCCTGTGTGCTTTTTCATAAAAAATTTTTATATTAAATATTCAAAGCTGTAAATTAATCAGTAAACATTCTGAGTTTATTACTCACCCACTTAGAGGGCTTTTTGTTTATCAGACTAATATCTTTGAAAATTATTTTTGCGATTACCCGAGTAGATTTAAGGCCATTGTCACAAGGTCTGAGCAGTTACGCATACTTGGATTTTGCCCCTACAGGTGTCAGAAAATAGTAATGAATTGTTAGAAAAAACATCTATTAAAAAATCCAAACGCAGCATAGTATTTATCCATAGAGACAAACGGATACACGTTGATAGTCGACGTTCTAAAAATGATTTTGAAAGCGTCGATTTTTTTACCTGCTTTTTACCCATTCACTTCTCCTTCTTCTACA
>JACMRM010000090.1 GCA_014376445.1 Bacteriovorax sp.
AAAAAGATTTAGATTCATTGAAAAGTATATCGAAGAATTAAAAACAGAAATTTAATCGGATAAAATTTTATTATGGTTGAAAAACTCCCCAAGCCAACTGATCTCAGTAAAATAAATCTTGAACTTATGAAGCTTAAGGTAACAGATATGCCTTCATTGCTTGAATATGCTCACACTGTCGGTGGTTTTGCGATTGTCCCCACCAATGAAGGACAGATTAAAAGTCATGCCCGCGATGCCATGAAAGAGCAGACGGAAGAGCAACTCAATATAATTTTTGAACAGATGAAAACTCTGGCCCGTCAGGTTCAGGATATTAAAAAGCGTGTTCATATTTCCGATCTTATCTACAATTCAAAAATCTCATTCACGCCCGTTATCGGAAAAAATTATTTTTTATACGAAGAAGCTGAAGAGATAAGATATTTATCTCTCATTGGTCCTCAAGAGTGGGGAAATAATTTTACAGATAAATTTTTAGCTGAAGTCCGTCTGAATGCAGACCACACATGGAAAGTTATCAATTCGACGATTGAAATCAGTTAGTCGTCAAATAATGGCAAAGATTTTGAGCACCTAAAACCACTGATGCAATTCCTTGCCCTGGAAATTGCGTATCACCTAACATATAAAAATTTTTATAAGGAGATCTTGCGATGGCATAGCTCAGCGGATTTCTTTTTATTGAATGCGGGATTCCGCCAACAAGTCCTTTATAGCGTTTTGTATATTTAATAAAAGATTTAGGTGTCCCGGTAATGATATTTTGCAGGTCACTCTCTTGAAGATTAAATTTTTCTTTCAATTGCTGGAGAATATAAATTGAAGTCTCTTCTTTTTTTAATTTATAATTTTCTTTATCACCTTCGAGCCATTGAGAGGTTTTAGTATGAGTCGAAATGGTTACGACCTGCCTCTCGCTATGTGAACGAATTTTATCATCGCAATGTGAAAGCGAAACGAAAAAAGATCTGGTGTGGCAGTTGGGAATGTCTGCACAGTGAATCTGATAATATAAACTTTTTCTTTCGGTGTTTTTTGGAATAGTCAGGTAAATCATGAAAGCGGACCAGCAGTCCTGAGGATTTGTCACTTGAGACTCAAAGAATTGTTTTCCTTTTAAGTCTTCAAAAAGTTTAGCATGGTTCCATGATGGAATTGTAGAGACAATGTTCTTCGTAAAAAAAACCTGCTGCTTTGTTTGAATTTCAAAGCCATTCTGCAAAGGAATAATTTTGTTAACTTCATGACGATAAAAAATAATGGAGCATTTTTTTGCAAGTGACTCTGCAAAAGCTTTCATTCCCCCAAAAGCATATGAAGTATCCTCAGGATAACAAAGGCCCATGGCCCCCATGAGAAGAGGTGTTTCTTTCCTGTGATTTTGTGCCGTGATAAAAAGCATTTCATCAAGCATGGAAAGATAATCTTTGTTTTTTATATTAAATTTCTTCAACTCAGTCTCAACACTCCTGTAAAGTTCAGGAACGGACTTTAACGCTAAAATAAGTTTTGGCGAAATAAAAGAAAATAGTCCTTTAAAAGATCTCAGTGGGATTTTCTGAAACGAAGAAACCAAAAGCCATCCGCGTTTTTCTATGTCGCGCATCTTATCCCAAAATGGCCGGTGGTCAATAGAGGGAAAATGTTTTGTCAGCTCAGCAACCCATTTATCTGGTTCGCTAAATCTATGAATGGTTTTATTATCTATTATTGAAATGATTCCTGGATCAATATTTACCAGGTCGAGTTCTAAATTCAGCTCAGTCATTAAATTATATAAGGGTCTTCCAATTTTTAGTCCGGATAATGTCGTTGCGCCTGCATCGAAAATAAATCCGTCTCTTTCAAAATAGGATGAGCATCCTCCGGGGATGGTATGAGCTTCAAGTACACAAACCTTGTGTCCTCTTTTTTCCATGAGTGCAGCAAAGCTTAAACCTGCAGCTCCGGCCCCTATAACAATGTAATCATATTCCATTTTACAATTGTATCTTGAAAATGACTGCAGGTCTTTAGTGTCTAATCATTGATGATTGCATTTAACGCTCTATTGCTATCCCTCGTCTGCTGGAACCTGTATTATTTTTTTTATCCTCAATCTACATGGAGTACTTATGAAAAGGTTAGTAATCTTAACAGCTCTTGCATTTTCAACATCTCTTTTCGCAAACGATGCTAAATGGATTTGCTTGAAAGACGGTAAAGTAACAGAAGCAAAAGCAGATAAAGTTGAACAGAAAAAAACTGCATGTGAAGCTCTTAAAGGCACATGGACTGAAGCAAAATCTGAAGAAAAACCAAAGCAGGAAGCTGGAAAAAGCGCTGGCTGGTAGTCTTTAGTTCGCTGATTAGGTCTGCGTGAAAGAAATTTTATTTCCGAAGCGCAGTTCGCCAATTTTTACATTTTCCTCGTAGTAAGTTCCAAAAAATCTGTCCCATATTGAAAATACAACGCCAAAATTCTTACCGACGTGACGGGAGTTTGTACTGTGATGCAAATGATGGACATGTGGACTTATCAAAACATAACGTAGAAAGTTCGGGTAATGAACAGGAATGTGCGAGTGGTGAAGATTCACTGTAAACATATAGATAAAAAATCCTGCGCCCAGACCTTGTATGGTAATGACCGGAGTTTCTTCCGGAAAAAACCAATGAAAAAATGCAAGGCCAATCGCCGCTGCCAAAGTTCGAAAAATATTCAGTATAATGATTTCCAGCGGGTTCTGGCGATAAGTGCTCATGAAATTTAATATTGTAACTGAATGATGAAGCCTATGAGTTCTCCATAACAATTTATTCGTATGCATCCAGCGGTGGGTGAAGTAGCTGGCGGCATCGATGGCAATCATTGTAACTATGGTTGCGAGAATTCCTTCGATGAGTGGAGGAAGTTTAAAACTCCAGGTGTGGCCTAATAACTTTTGTGTGTTCATTAACTGCGAAGAAAAGAGCCAGTCTTCAAAAGGTGAAATCCATGACTTCAGTAACATTAAAATAAAAATACAAAAAAATAAATCAATTATTGTTTCTTTTGAGAGCCAGATATTTTTATTAAAAAATAAATTGAGAGATGTTTTCCAGCTCAGTTGCGAGCTTTTTTTCATCCAGCACATGCTAATAATAAATGCGCTTATTATGTATGGTGGATAAAAAATTGTTGATGAGTTGAAGAAATTCATATTAAAAATAGTATTTTTAATTTTATAAAATGGATAGGGTTAACGCTTTGTAGCTACCACAAGTCTGCTGGAACCTTTAATCATCGTCTTCATTCTCGTCGTCAACTGGAACGAACTCATCCCAAGAGTCATGAAATTCAGCAGGAACATTCGGATCAACTTTATCAGTATAGCCGAAAGGACAGTTTAAACAACCGCTCATGCAGCAGTGACCGCGCTTTAAAAGGTAGTGTGATGTGAATACAAGATTGCCATCGTCGTTGATGACATAGTCGACATTTTCGATAAGAGGAGATGGTTGTGTTGTCATATGAAATTCAGGTAAAAAAAAACGGCTCCCGAAGGAGCCGTCATATATGGGATAAGCTTAAAAAAAGATTAATCTCTTCCTCTTCCGCCGCCACGGTTACCACCGCCGCCACCGAATCCACCGCGTCCGCCACCGTCACGGTTTCCACCGCCGCCGAAGCCTCCACGTGATCCACCGCCGCCGAATCCACCACCGCCACCACCGCGAGATTCTCTCTCTGGTTGTGGTTTAGCTTCAGAAACTCTTAGTGAACGTCCTTCATACTCTTGACCATCAAGTTGAGAAACAGCAGATTGTGCTCCATCATCTGAATCCATTTCAACGAATCCAAAACCTTTTGATCTTCCAGTTTCGCGATCCATGATGATCTTTACTGATGCAACTGATCCAGCAGAAGAGAAATGTGTCTTAAGTCCATCTTCAGTAGCAGT
>JACMRM010000091.1 GCA_014376445.1 Bacteriovorax sp.
ATTGAAGAAAAACCGGTTGATCCGAAATCGAATTATGCAATTCCTGGACTCTATATTTTTGATTCCACTGCAGCGGCGCGAGCGAAAGCTTTGACTCCTTCTCCAAGAGGGGAAACTGAGATTGTTGATTTGATTTTATCTTATAAAAAAGAAGACAAACTGGGAGTTGAGATTATTACCAGAGGAGTGGCATGGCTTGATACGGGGACTCCGCGTTCGCTTTTAGAAGCCTCTGCTTATATTGGGGCGATTGAAGAGAGACAGGGGTTGAAAGTGGCTTGTCTGGAAGAAGTCGCTTTTAGAATGGGTTTTATTGATGCAGATGGATTAAAGAAATGTATCGAAGCATTGCCTAAATCATTTTATAGGTCCTATGTTGAAAGATTTTTAAAAGAAGTTGTTGAAGAGTAAATTAAAAATGTAATATGGAAAACATGAATCAATCATTAGAAAAAACTTTGTGCTTTATGATCTATGGCTCTTTGATGGTGCTTGCTATAGGTCTGGTCACGTCACCAACAATATTAGCTTTATCGCACATACTGATGGCAGTTCCGATGATTTATTTCGCCGGGAAAGCTAACTATAAATCTTTTTCTAAAAGTGCTTGGGCCTTATTGATAATGGCTATTATGATTATTCTTTCTGTTCTATGTAATCAGGATATCGCGGTTAAAGGTTATGCTCCATTAACTAAGACGAAATATTTCTTAATCGGATTTTTCTCACTGGCGCCTTATGCGTGGTATTTTCAAAATCATTATGATGTGAAAAAAATTTCGAGACTGTTTTATGTGTTTTGTACGGCGACGACGTTTGCATCTTTAGTGGGTATTTTTTCGCGTTACTGGGGATTTAATCCGGTGACCTGGAGAGAGATTTCTACAGTAAGAAATGCAGGATTGTTCGGGATGGTGATGAACTATGCACATAATCTTTCGTTCTTTTTAATTATCATTACAGGTATGGTTTTTTATAGAAACAAGATTAAGGAGTATATAAATCTTAATTTTCTCTATGCTGTTTTTTTAATAAACCTGATCGGATTATATCTGACCTACACTCGTGGTGCATGGTTAGCATATCTGGTTGCAGTTCCGTTTTTCCTCTTCAAAAGTAACAAAAAAACTTTTGGAATTGTTATTGTCGCGGCCGCTATTCTCGGTGGAGTATTATTTAAGCTTGCGGGTAATAATGTTATCAGACCCGACTCTGAAAAAGAGCGCATAAGTCAGTGGCAAGCTGCCTTCGCTGCATTTCAAGAACGTCCGGTGCTTGGATATGGTTATTTAAATTTCGAGCAGCATTCTCGTGATATCAAAGAGCATTATGATCTTCCTGAAAAGCAATTTGGCGGACATGCTCATAGCAATTTATTTGAAATGCTTGGAAGCACTGGTCTTTTAGGGTTTATTGCATTTTCAGGTTGGCTACTTTTCTGGTTAAAAGAAACAATTGATGATACTGGTACAATAGCCAACATAAGCTTTCCATTTATTTTGGTTTTCTTTGTTGGTGGATTGTCTCAGTCTACGATCAGTCTAGGAATAAATTTATTTTTTATAATGGCAGTTTATTCTTTAACTCAAATAAATTCTAAGGTTTCAAAATTCAACCAAAACTTATGAATCACCCATGCAGTGGCACCATGAGTCTACTTTTTGATCAATTCTCGATAGTTTGTATTCTGTTCAAAATACTTTGAGTAGTAATGATAATCTCCTTTACGGTTACATGTGAAAATTAATAAAATGGCATTTCAAAAATTTTAAGTGAGTAAGAATGAAAAAAGCGTTAATTACAGGTATTACGGGACAAGACGGAGCCTATCTTGCTGAGCTTCTTCTAGAGAAGGGTTACGAAGTTCATGGGATTAAGAGAAGAAGCTCTCTTTTTAACACTGATCGTATCGATCACCTCTATCAAGATCCTCATGAAAAGCATGTAAGATTTAAGCTTCATTATGGTGACTTAACCGATTCAACAAATATAATTCGAATCATTCAAGAGGTGCAACCAGACGAAATTTATAATTTAGGTGCGATGTCACATGTTCAGGTAAGTTTTGATAGCCCTGAATACACGGCCAATGTCGATGGACTTGGAACTTTGAGAATCCTGGAAGCTGTAAGAATTTTAGGATTAACTAAAAAGACAAAAATTTACCAAGCGTCTACAAGTGAGCTTTACGGTCTGGTTCAGGAAATTCCTCAAAGAGAATCAACTCCATTCTATCCAAGATCACCATACGCATGTGCAAAAATTTACGGATACTGGATTACTGTTAACTACCGTGAAGCCTATGACATGTTTGCGTGTAATGGAATTCTGTTCAACCATGAGTCTCCAATCAGAGGTGAAACTTTCGTTACAAGAAAAATTACAAGAGCAGCTGCCAGAATTAAGTTAGGTCTTCAGGAAAGGTTGTATCTTGGTAATCTTGAAGCTAAGCGCGACTGGGGTCATGCTAAAGATTATGTTGAAGCAATGTGGTTAATGCTTCAGCAGGATAAACCGGAAGATTTTGTTATCGCGACAGGAGTTACAAACACTGTCAGAGATTTCTGTAGAATCGCCTTTTCTGAACTTGGAATAGAACTAGAATTTAAAGGAGTTGGAGTTGAAGAAGTAGCCGTTGATAAAGCGACAGGAAAAACTCTGATTTCTGTTGATGCAAAATACTTCCGTCCTACAGAAGTAGAACTTCTTATTGGAGATGCAACTAAATCTAAAACTAAATTAGGTTGGGTTCCAAAGTATGATTTAAATATGCTTGTTAAAGAGATGGTACAGTCTGATTACGAGCTATTTAAGCGCGATGAATACCTTAAGAAGGGTGGACATAAAGTTTATCAAAAGAACGACTAGGAAAGAATTAATAAAAAAGGGAGGCAATGATCACAATTGCCTCCCTTTTTTTTATTGTTTAATTTTCTCAAGATAAGAATCAATTGCTCTTTTAAGGCCTTCTTCCAGGGGAATTTCAGGTTTCCAACCCAGAGCTTTAATTCTCGATACATCTAGAACTTTTCTCATATTCCCATCAGGTTGATTTGTGTTGAAGACAAGTTCACCTTTAAAGTCCATCAACTTTTTAATCATAAACGCAAGTTCCTTAATTGAAATATCTTCTCCTGTGCCGACGTTAAGCAAGTCAGGAATTGCTCCCTCATATTCCATAATAAAAACACACGCTCGCGCCATGTCGTCTACGTACAGGAATTCTCTGCGTGGATTACCACTACCCCAGACTTCAAAGGTAGGTGAATTTTCATCAATGGCCTTTTTCATGCGGGCAATTAATCCAGGGATCACGTGAGAATTCTCAGGATGGAAATTGTCATTTATTCCATAAAGGTTGGTCGGCATAATTGAGTAATAATTACATCCGTACTGTCTTCTGAAGCTCTCTGCCATTTTTAAGCCGGCAATTTTAGCAATAGCATAAGGCTCATTGGTTGGTTCCAGAGGAGCAGTGAGAAGTGATTCTTCTTTTAAGGGAAGTGGTGCTCCTAATGGATAAATGCAAGATGAACCCAGGAAAAGAAGTTTGTCGACTTTATTTTTAAAACAAGCTTCGAATACATTATTTTGAATCGCAAGATTTTCCCAGATGAAGTCGGCGCGATAAGTATTGTTGGCATGTATTCCGCCAACTCGAGCGGCTGCCAGAACTACATGTTGAGGTTTGCTTTTTTCAAAATAATCAAGCGTGGCCTGTTGGTTTAACAAATTTAATTCATCTCTCACAGGAGTCAGAAGGTTATTGTAGCCGGAGGTTTTTAACTGGCGTGTAATAGCAGATCCAACAAGTCCTCGTGCTCCAAGGATAAGAATTTTGTCTGATTTTTTCATTTTTTCCATGTCTTTAGTTTAATTGCATAATCTTCTAAAATATTTTCAAGTATATTAATCACAGTCACTTCTCTAAGTTCTTCAAGTCTTCGTGAACCTTTTTTAATAAGTGATTGTCTTAATTCATCTGAAGCCAGAAGTCCTTTTAAGTGGTCAGCTAAATTTTGAGTATTTTTCAAATCGCAAAGGAGAGCAGCATCAGCAACCTGATCTCTTAGGCCATCGATGTCGGAGTAGACGACAGGGACGCCGATTGCGAAAGCTTCCAGTGGAGGAATGTTTGTCGGCCCAAAAAAGCTTGGCATAACCATCGCTAGTGAATTTTTATAGAGCGAGTAAATTTCTTCATTAGGAGCGAATCCAATGTATTTTATCAGTTCACTGACTCCTTTTGATTGTGCATAAGAAAGAATGTGATTTAAATTTCCTTTATTGGATCCGCTGAATATTGCAGTCAGTCTGATACCTTCGTTTTTAAGCAGAGAAATTGCGTCGATAATGTACACATGATTTTTGTGCGACCAAAGCTGTGCAGGATAATAAATATATTCCTCGGGAATTGCATACTTCGCTTTTATGTCAACTTGTGTTCCAGCTTCACTGTTCACTGAAGGAGCAAACGGCGCGACGTAAACCCGTGCTTCGTCAACACCATACCTTCTTGTAACGTTTTGTTTCCCTAATGGTGAATCCACCAGAACTGCGACCGCCTTAGTAAGACTTTTTGTATAAAGATCCTGACGTCTTTCAAATTCGCGGTAGTGATTAACTTCTGGAAACTCAGGTGTATCACGATGAGATAAATCCCAGTTGGTAAAAATAAAATTGTGAGTCAGTAAATCCAGAGATAAAAATGAAGGTGACAGAAAATAGACCAGATCAATATCTGACTCATCAAGTTTTCTTTCAAACAATGTTTTAAACTTAAACTTTAAAGAAAAAGCATAAAACCATTCCATACGGTTGATGGCCCTAAAAATTCTATCAAATATATTATTCGCTACATAGACCGCAGTGATTCCGAAAGATTCTAAAACCTTTTTGTTATCCTCTGAAAAAACAAATGCAACGACATTGTATTTATTATTTTTTTTAAGTTCGATTATTGTGGAGAGCTGTTGCTGGTATCCACCGCCACCTTGCAGGTCACCTTCCAGAACTAATGCAATATTCATTATAGAGCTCCCTGACTAGTCTCAAATCGATTTCTGATTCTTTTGGCCGGCTGACCAGCAATGTATGAATTCTCAGGAAATTGTCCCATCAAAACAGAGTTGCTAACCGTAAAAGAATTTTTATCGATATGAGTTCCTGGCATTAGAATTGAGTTTATTCCTAACCAGACATTGTAATTTAAAACAACGGGAGATATTAAAAAATGCGCCTGGTCGTAGGGCATAATCGAAGTGATTTTTGTTCTGTCATTCAGATCATAAGAAGTATTTGTAAGCGAGTAGATTTTACTATTAGCGCTTAAAACGCAGTTGTCTTCAATATGAACGCCACCAAATCCCATGATGATGCAAAATTGAGTAATATGAATATTGTTACCAATAACAATTTCGCCTTCTGTGCCTTTGAAGGATACATTTTGCTTTCTATTGATGATACCCGTAAGAGTTTTACCTGTAGAAATAATACAAAATTTATCAATGTGAACATTGTCGCCGAGGCTGATAAGTTCGGCCCCTTCTATTTGCACACCAACATCAATGATGACATTCGAACCACATTTTTTGAATTTATTCCTGTAGTATAGAATTCTAAATCTGTTTCCCATGCTTCCAGGCATGTAAGTCACAAGACATTTTACAATGTCCCTGATAATTACAAATGGAGCTTTGAGAATTTTAAACAATATCAAACCAGAACCTCATGTAACACACGAGAGACTTCTTTTATCTGTTCAAGTGTAAGTGCAAGACCGCTTGGGATGTAAAAACCTTTTTCTGCTAGCGTTTCACTGTTAGGCATTTTGTCATTTAAAAATAGACCCATTTTATTAAACACAGGTTGCTTGTGCATAGGATAGAAAAACGGTCGTGTTCCGATTTTATGATTAGCAAGCTCTTTCATAACTTGTTCTGCATTCTTTGGATAGCTGTCTTTTAAAACCAGAGCAAAAACCCAATAGATATTTTCTGAAGATTCATTTTTGGGAATTGGCAGGTGAACATTCTTAAGGTCACCAAGAAGTTCTTGGTACATTTTTCCTATCCATCGTTTTTTTGCGACGAACTCTTCAATTCTTTCAAGCTGAGCTACGCCAAGAGCTGCCTGAATGTTTGTCATTCTTAAGTTCCATCCCATCTCTTCGTGTACAAAGCGTCTTGGTGGAATGAAGCAAAGATTTCTCAGGTTTTCACAACGTTTAGCAAGAGCTTCATCATCTGTAAGAACCATTCCACCTTCACCAGTCGTAATGTGCTTGTTGGGGTAAAAACTGAAAATGCTGATATCGCCGAAGCTTCCGCACATTTTGCCTTTGTAAGTCTGGCCATGGACTTCTGCTGCATCTTCAATAATTTTCAGGTTATGTTTTTTTGCAAGAGCAATAACGGGATCCATATCTACCGGAAGACCGTAAATGTGAACTACCATAATAGCTTTTGTTCTAGGTGTGATTTTAGCTTCAATATCTTCAACTTTCATGTTGAACGTATCAAGATCGCTGTCTACCAGTACAGGTTTAGCTCCGGCCTTAACTACGGCCTGCGCACAGGAAATAATTGTAAAGCTTGGCATGATCACTTCATCGCCATCTTTTAAGTTAAGAGCGACAGCTGCTAATTCAAGAGCTGCGGTACCATTTGCAACAGCAATGGCATATTTTTTTCCAACATAAGAGGCCATGCCTTCTTCAAACTTTTTAATAAACGGACCTTCGGAACTTATCCATCCCGTATCGATGCATTCATTTAAATATTTTTTCTCATTTCCATTCAGTAACGGTTCATTCACAGCGATCATTATTTAATCTCCAGTTTTTCTTTTGCTACAGGTTGAAATCTTACCTTGTCCATTTCGCCTCCGAATGGCCCTTGTTTAACTTCGATAATTTCACTTTCTTCAATCATCTCAAATCCATGTCCTCCAAAGGCAAGCAGAATGACGTCGCCGGCTTCCAGAACGGTGCTCTCCAGGTAAGTTGTCTCGTCATAAAAATCAACGCGCACACGACCGCTCTTGATATAGAGAACTTCCTGAGTAAATTTTACTTCACGGACAACGGCGTTGTGCATGTGAGGTGGTATAACATAATCTTTCGGGCGTTTCATGTACGCAAGCTGCTGGGAAAAATCATCTGGAGTAAAAAATTCTATTCCATCTTTTTCATAATTTCGTCGGATGATTATTGAGAGCAACTGATTGTTATGCACTATTTGTTGAATCATTTATTTTCCTTATCTGTTTCAAGGTTTTTTATTACTTTGGCAGGATTGCCTGCAACGATAGACATGGCGGGAACACTTTTTGTAACAACGCTACCGGCACCGATGATTGATCCTTTCCCGATATGAACGCCTTTTAAAATAACGGCGTTCACACCTATCCACGCATCATCTTCAATTGTGACATCAGACATGTGTACATCATCCCAGGTTTTAATTCCCTTAAATGTATTGGTCAGATCACGACGTCTTTCATTGAGATCCAGTGAATGAGAATTATGATCTAAAATATTCACGCCCCATGCAATCTGAACATTGTTTCCGATTGTGATTTTTTTTGCACAGGAAATAGTGGCTCCACTGATAAAAGTATTTGAACCGACAAATATTTCAGAATTACTTTTTTCAAAAACCAGATTTGAATTCACAAGTGATTTATCAAGAATGGTAAGCTTGCAATCTACATTGTTCTTAAAATTTATTTTTCGGTAATCAATCATCGAATCCGATGAAGTATGAACGTTACGCATTTTCGTTATTTTAATTTTTTTTAAAAGATTAGATACCTTGTGTAGAAGACTCATCATGAGAGACTCCTTTTAAATTTAGCGAATACTCTTTCCCAAAGGGTAGGAGAAGAAAAATATTGTGTAGAAAGGAAATTATCGTTCTCCAGAGACACATACATATCCTTGGGGTGGACAATTTTATCAATGTTTCCGGCTTTTAGTTTTGACAAGGCAGATTCAGGATCAATCGTATGGGTAGCTCCGGCCCCAAAGCCGATGTTAGAAATTTGATTGATGTTCGGAGTTATTGCAAAACCATTTTTCATCCATACAGTGAAGACCCATTGAAAATCCCATGTATCAATTTGTTTGGCCTTCATCCTGTGAAAAATAGCTGTCCAATATTTGATAGTATTTTTATTGGACAATACATTTTTAATAAAGCTTTCATCGTTTACTTGCTTTAGTTCAGAATCATAGTGCTGCCACCTGTTTGCCCAACTGGCCCAGCCCCACACACCCGGATAAACTGAAAAATGATAAGTGTATTCTGATTTTAGATCTCCGCCACGAACGTTGGCTCCAGATATGTGCCATACACGCATGTCATCTTTGTAACGTTTTAAAAGATTTTCACAGTATCCAAAAAAACCTGGACTCGGAACGCAGTCATCTTCAAGAATAATTCCCATTTCTTCATTTTCAAAAAACCAGGTTACAGCTTCACTGACAGCTTTTTTACAGCCTAGGTTTTTTTCACGGAAAAGTGTTTTAACTTCACAGTCCCAGTCGATTTGTCCGAGAATATATTTTCGAACTTGTTGAACTTTTTGTTCTTCGTCAGTACGAGATTCTCTTGCTCCGTCTGCAGCAATGTAAAGCCTCGTAGGTCTGGCATTACGAATCGCTTCAAGCACTTTTGTTGATGTATCAAGACGGTTAAATACTAAAAACAATACCGGAGTGTTTAGAGCTTGAGTTGTTGTTAAGACATCGGTCATTTTATCTCTTTGAGCCCAATAGAGCTTAGTGTTTGATTTTAATCCTTCATTTACTGTTTAAATCTATCAATGTTATAGTCACTTTTAAAGTTATTTTAGGTTGTCTTTTTATGAATAGAAATTTGAAATTTTATTTCTTTTGCCACCCGCATGCTCCGGCAGATAAATCTAGTTATGAGCACGGCATTGTCGCAATCGCTGAAGGTTTGAGTGAGCTTGGCATTGAGACTTACAGTAATTTGGATTACTGGGAGAAAACACCTGGATCAAATGATTTTTTAATAAAGAACCATAAAGAAATTAAGTATTCTGATTGTGATGTAGTAATTTTTAGCACTGAAACTTACACATCAAGTACACCTGATATATTGCCTAAAGATCTTTTTCAGGATCAAAGAAAGTATAAATTAATTTTCATTGATTCTTCTGACGCTATTCCATCAGCTAAGGGGTACATAACACCAGGGTTTGATCAGAAAATTAGAAAAGTTGACTTCGTGCTCAAGTCTCATTTTTGTAAAAAATTCGAATATCCGTCTAATTTTATTCCATGGCAATTTGGATTAACCAATCGAATGATCTCATCTTTAAAGCCTTTACCTTTCAAAGATCGGAATGATGAAGTGCTTGTGAATTTTAGATGTAAGCATCAATTAAGAGATTTGGCAGAAAAAAAAGTAATGAAAACTGTTTATGAAAGCCTTGTGAAAAACTCAGAAACAGATTCATACGATGAGAAGCATATTGATACTCTTGAACATCACTATTGGACACTAACCGGTAGAAGGCATTATTCTAGTTATTACAAAAGACTGGGAAGAAGTAAGGCATGTGCTGCATTTGGTGGCTTTTTGCAAACGCCAAAGTCAAATAGCACAAATATTTGGTTTAAAGTTCTAAGAAGGATTGATGCGAAGTTTAATATATTTGACTATGATAGGATACTGCAGTTTGACTCTTGGAGATTTTGGGAGTCTTTAGCATCAGGGTGCTTAACAATTCATATAGATTTTGACAAATATGGTGTTGTTCTTCCCGTGATGCCTATTAATGGAATTCATTATCTGGGAGTAGATTTTTCCAATTTAGAGAAATCAAAAAAAGATTTGAAACAGGTGAAGAAATTTGAATCTATAGCTAATGCTGGAAGAGAATGGGTGCTAAACAATTACTCGCCAGTGAAAGTTGCTGAGCGCTTAATTAAGATATTGGATAGTTAACACATATGGAGTTTTTTTGTTTTTAAGTCGCATAAAAAAATTAACAGATTTTTTGGGTAACAGTCTCTGCTGGAAGCTGCTATTTTCAACGATTCTTGGAGTCTTACTTTTTTTAACGGAGTCTTCATTTGTTGTTATTCTGCAACTTTTTTTATTTTCACTTGGTTTGATTTCAAAAGATCAACTTCTGATTCCAAGCTGGCTTCCAACAACGCAGAATTTTGCGGTAGGAATGTTTTTTATGTTCGGGCTTTGCAGAGGCTTGATCCAAATGAGTAAATCATATCTGGCCGGAGTGATAGGACAGGAATTTGTAAAACAACAACGCGGAAGAACTATTGAATACGGTTTATCTTTTGCTAGTAACGTTTCAACAAGTCAGATTATAACTTTGTGTACAGAGCGTGTCTCTCAGGGAGGAGCATTCTTACAAAATTTTTCTAATTTGATATTGGTTTTAACTTCTTCATGTCTGTTCTTTGTAACCGGTCTTAAGTTAGCTCCTTATGAAATGATTATTGGAGTCTTGCTCCTGGCTGTGTTTTTATTTCCTCTTAAATGGTTTAATAAAAGAATTAATCATGCAGGAGATGGCGTAAGAGATGAATGGAATTTTGTCAGCGAAACTTTGATTTCAGGACTAAAGAATAATTTTTTCTTGAGAGTTTACGATGTGGTTGACCTAGAAATTAAAAAATCTATTCAATCATTGAATAATTATCTACAGCATTATAAAAGATATTTTTTAATATCATCTTTTAAGAATTCATTGCCGCCGATTCTCGGCATTTTTGTCGTTTGTATTATAACATTTGTCAGTCTTAAATTCATTCATACACAGGCGATATTGCTTGTTGCTTTTTTTTACATCTTTATGAAACTCGCGCAGAGTATGAGCGAGGTAAGTTCAGGTCTCACGGAATGTGCATTAAATAGACGAAATTTTCTAGAGCTTTATGATTTGTACTTGCTTCACAAGAACTATCAACAGAAAGTTAGTTTAAAAACGTCAAAAAATGCAAAGTATTTTAGCAGCGATGTAAAAACTATTACAATTAAAGCTGATAATCTTTCCTTTTCTTATGATGGCATTTTGTTTTTATTTAAAGATCTCTCTTTCGAAATCGATACTGGAGATGTTCTTTTAATTAAGGGACCTTCAGGGGTTGGAAAGAGTAGCTTATTAATGCTGTTATTAGGGCTAACTAAACCAACCCATGGCACGGTATTGATCAATAAAGTTAAGGTTGATGAATTTGATGGATCGTTATCACCCTATATTGGTTATGTCGGGCCAGAGCCTTATTTAATAATCGGTTCTCTGAAAGACAATTTATTATTTGGCCATCTGAAACCTGAAGAGGTTTGTAATAGTGAATTATTGAAAGCTTTAGAGTTTGCTTGCCTTGATGCGATTGCTTTTCCATTAGAGTTAAAAATATCAGAACACGCCTCACTTTCAACAGGACAGAAGCAAAGAATATCAGTGGCCAGGGCCATTTTGAGAAAACCTAAGCTTTTAATTCTTGATGAGGCCACTGCCAATTTAGACGGGAATACTGAAGAAAAAATCTTACAAAATTTAAAATCTCTAATTCCCAATATGATAACTATTGTTGTCAGTCACAAACCGAGTTTTGATGATATCGCTACTGTAGTTTTAAATTTAGAAAAAACTAAAGATTTACAAGGTTAGCAAAAGTCAGGTCTTTTAAAAACATGTGAATGATTGACTATGGAATCCATTTAAAAAGTTTACGTTTCTCTTGTCTTGCAAAATGAAAATATACTTTAAAGTTAAGATATCCGACCTTTTTTGCAACTGACCACCACTCAGTTATTCCATTAAATTTTTTGGCATCCCATGGTGGGATAGTCCAGGGTTTCGGACCCCCTGCAAAATGTAGTATTGTTGCATCCTTCATTTTTTCAGAATCTTTAATGTTTGCTAAGTTTAGGTTTGGAAAATAATTATATTTGTAAGAATCCTGGATCTTAACATAAGGATTAAAGCAATAATTAATAGTATCCTGATCCCAGCACGTAAATTGATTTTTAGAATACAGGTCTAGAAACTCTTGGAATGATAATTTCGATCGAGTTTCTTTTAGATTAATCAAGACTACATCTCCATTTATGTATCTTTTCTTATCTATAAATCCCACTCTATCCATATCATCTTTGATATTCTGCCACTCTGAAGAATCTGTATTGTTGATGTTCATATCAGGTGTACCGGCGAAATAATATCCTGTCATATCCTGGAAATAAAAATCGCTAATATCGTCTTTCGTATAGGTATCAAGGCCTAATAATAATACTCTGTCATAATCTTTTGAAAGAAAATCGAGTGCATACCATCTACACCAAAGATCTATTGCCCAGCCTTTGCCGTTATCAACTTTTTTCAACAACTCCGAATCTACTTTTATAAAAGATACTGAGTTAGCTTTATTATGGTGGGAGCTCTGACTTTTTAATACTTTCTGAAATGGCGCAACTTCATCATTAAGATAGAATACAAATAAATTAATTTTGTGATCGGGATGTGCCGCATAGACTGATCCCATCATTACTCTAGCGTAATTGATATAAGACTTCGAAGATGCTATTGCGATATTTATTTCTTTCATCCTTAGGCTTTTATTCTTGAGATCATTTTCTTCAAATCATCTTTTGTTGATACACTTTTTTGCAAATAAAATGCTTTGTACCAGTTAGTAGTTAATTCAATTGACTCGTTGGCAGTGAAAGTCGGATTCCAGTTTAGATACTTAATGGCCTTTTCAATATCAAGCTTTAGTAAGCCTGCTTCATGCTTTTTTGTATCTTCAGGATTTTCTGTAACCTGAATATTGATTTTATCCCAATGTTCTTTCGCTATTTTCCAAACTTCACCGACACTTAAATTGTGAGTCATGTGAGGCCCAAAATTAAAACTTTCGGAAAATGTTTTATCATTCTTCAGTAATTTTTCACCAAGAAGTAAATATCCATGCAACGGTTCAAGCACATGTTGCCAAGGCCTTACTGAGTGTGGATTTCTAATAGGTGTTGTTTTGTTCGCGTTAGCATTTTTTACTAAATCAGGAATTAACCTATCCTTTGCCCAGTCACCACCACCAATAACATTTCCGGCACGTGCAGTAGCAAGCAGCATCTTGTGATCAGAAAGAAATGATTTTCTAAAAGAAGATGTCATTAATTCCACACAAGCTTTTGAAGAACTATATGGATCGTGGCCACCAAGCTGGTCATTTTCACGATAGCCCCAAAGCCATTCCTTGTTTTCATAGACTTTATCGGTAGTAATACTGACGATTGCACCAACATTTGCCTTAAGTGCTGCCATGTAAACTTTAAGAGAGCCAAGAACATTAGTTTCGTAGGTTGTAATCGGATCATCATATGAGTCGCGAACCAGTGGTTGAGCGGCGAGATGAAAAACAATGTCTGGTTTAAACTCCATCATTGCTTTTTCTAATGTCACTTGATCATTTATATTATTGAAATAATTTTTCATCTTCAAATCAAGAAGATTAAAATGGCTTAATTGTTCTGGCGCTAAAGAATATCCAACAACCTCAGCTCCAAGCTCTTGAAGCCATAAGGCCAGCCAGGATCCTTTGAAACCAGTGTGACCAGTGAGAAAAACTTTTTTATTTTTATAAATTTCGTGAGTCACTTACCAAACCTTCCATTTTGCTTTACCAGTTGCCCACATATCGTTGAGTTGATTTTTGTCTCGTAATGTATCCATGCATTTCCAAAAGCCTTCATGCTTGAATGAATACAATTGTCCTTCTTTTGCCAAAGTTTCAAGTGGGGACTGCTCCAGCACAGTTGTGTCGTTCTGGATGTAATCAAGAAGTGAAGGTTCACAAACAAAGAAGCCACCATTAATCCAGGACCCATCACCTTTGGGCTTTTCAAGAAAGCTTGAGATACTACGATCTGATTCAATTACTAAAGCACCAAAGCGGCCCTCTGGTTGAATAGATGTCATCGTAACTTTTTTACCATGTGATTTGTGAAAACTTAAAAGTTCCTTCAAGTTAACATTTGAAACGCCATCACCATAAGTTAAGAAAAAAGGTTCATCCCCAATATACTTGGCAGCTCTTTTAACTCGGCCACCAGTCATTGTATCAAGCCCGGTATCAATTAAAGTGATTTTCCAATCTTCAGAAGTATTGTTGTGAACTTCCATTTTCTGATTTGCTGTATTGATAGTCACATCACTGTTGTGTAAGTAATAATTGGCAAAATATTCTTTAATGACGTAACTTTTGTAACCTAAAAGAATAACAAACTCATTAAATCCATAATGAGAGTAATGCTTCATGATATGCCATAGAATTGGCTTGCCACCAATTTCAATCATTGGCTTTGGCTTAATATCACTTTCTTCTGAAATTCTTGTCCCATAGCCACCTGCGAGTATTATAACTTTCATAACAGAAGTCCTTCCTTTAATTTATCTGAGATATAATCCATATGAGTTTCGTCAAGTGCCGGATAAATACCAACCCAAAATGTATTATTCATAATCATATCAGTATTAGTTAATTCACCAACGACTCTATATTCTTTGTCTTTATAAAGTGGCTGTCGAATGAGATTTCCTGCAAACAATAGCCTTGTTCCAATTTTGTTTTTTTCTAGAAAGTTTATCAGATCTCTTCTCTTGTTATTCAATTTTAGTGTAATAGGAAAACCAAACCAGCTCGCCTGAGCATTTGGAAGAGCAGTCGGTAAAATCATTAGTTCTTCATGATTTGGAATTTTAGTCATAATCATTTTTCTTAATGTTTCAGTATTTTTATTTCTTTTTTCAATGAAAGTTGGAAGTTTATTTAATTGAGAGCATCCTACCGCTGCCTGCATATCAGAAACTTTTAAATTATAACCAACATGCGAGTATACATACTTATGATCATAGCCATCTGGCAGATCTGCAAATTTTTGATCAAATCTTTTGTTACAAGTATTATCTTTTCCAGGGGGACACCAGCAATCACGACCCCAGTCACGAAAGCTTTCCGCTAATTTTTTTAATCTGGGATTATTTGTTAGAACAGCTCCTCCTTCTCCCATCGTCATATGGTGAGCAGGATAAAAACTAACAGTGGCGATATCACCAAAGGTTCCAACTAATTTTCCGTCAAACTTAGCTCCAACAGCATCACAGCAATCCTCAATTAGCCATAAACCGTGCTTATCGCAAAATTCTTTTACTGTTTTTACATCAAAAGGATTTCCCAAAGTATGAGCAATCATGATGGCCTTTGTTTTAGGCGATAATGCTTTTTCCAGCGTATCAGTATTCACACCGTAATCAGGAAAATTCACATCGATAAAAACGGGAATACAGCCATTTTGGATAATTGGATTTACAGTAGTAGGAAAGCCTGCAGCAACTGTAATGACTTCGTCACCTGGCTTAATCTGGCGAGCACCAAGAGTTGGAGATGTTAAAGCAGAAAATGCGACTAAGTTAGCACTTGATCCTGAATTGACCAACAAGCAAAACTTTTGATTCATGAAATCTGCAAAGCGTTTTTCAAACTCAACAGCAAAGCGACCTGCTGTAAGCCACATATCAAAACATGAGTCCAAAAGATTTACCAGATCCTCTTTATCCATGACTTTTCCAGAAGGTGGTATGTAATCGATAGAAGGAACTATTTTTTTATCTAATTTACTGACGCTCATTTCAAAGGATTTCTCTAAATTCTGCAACTAATTGCTCCTTGCCAAATTTAACAGGAATTAACTAAGATAATTTTTTAACACTCTATCCATAATCATAAGTATTTTCAATATGAATAAACCACCAATATCTCTGATAAACTTAGCCTGCAGCTCCCATAGAGGCTTTGCCCATAAGATTAACGCGGCCTATGCTCTTTTACGAATGGTAGGTACTAAGTTATGAATATACTAATTACAGGCGGAACTGGATTTATTGGAAAAGCTCTTACCAAAAGACTATTGGATGAGGGAAACACACTTTTATTTACAACTCGGGAAAATGATCCTGATAATAAATCTATCAATCTTGCCCACTCAACTCACCATGAAGTAACAAGTTTTTTTGAAAGACATCAGATTGATGGGATTATTCATCTGGCTTCTCTTGTTTTAGTAACCCATTCTCCAGATGATATAAAAAATTTAATTGAATCTAATATCACTTTTCCAACGCTACTGCTTGAAGCAGCAAGAGAAGCGAAAATTAAATGGTTTATCAATACAGGAACTTTTTGGCAGCATTACAATAACGAAGAATATAATCCAGTTAATCTTTACGCTGCCACCAAGCAAGCATTTGAAGATATTTTAAAATACTATAGTGAAATTAGTACAATTCAATTTCTAACATTAGAAGTTAGCGATACTTTTGGGCCAGATGATACACGAGGAAAGATTTTTAACAAATGGATGAATGCAAAAAATTCAAATGAAGAAATAAATATGTCTCCAGGTAATCAAATGATAGATATCTTATATATCGATGATGTTATCGATGCTTTTAGACACTCTATTGATCGTCTGCAGAACAATAAAAATAAACTTGAAAAGTTCAGCCTTTATTCAAGAAAACCAATTTCGTTAAGAGAAGTATCTGCCACTTTCGACACTGTTTTTAATTCTCAGTTAAAAATAAACTGGGGAAAATTACCTTATAGAGAAAGAGAAGTTATGCAAACATGGAGTAAGGGACTAAGTCTTCCTGGCTGGAAGCCCAAGAAAACTTTTGATCAAGGTTGTGAAGAGATAAAAAAGTTGATTAAGTCTTAAATTTTTCTTCCAGTATGATTTAATCATGACGCAGGTATTGAGAGGTGGAAGTATTTAGACGCTAGCCGCAAAGCCAATTTGGCACTTATTATTTTTACAAGCTACACAATCAAATTTATAATAATTTAAAAAATTTCCAAGAGGTTAGGGCGTGTATAAAGAAATTACCGAATGCAGAATTTGTAAAAATTCGAATTTAAAAATTGTTCTTTCTTTGGGAGAGCAATTTTTGACCGGAGTATTTCCCAAAATAAAAGAAGAAAAGATTACTAAGGGTCCTTTGGATCTAGTGTGGTGTAACCGCTGTGGTCTGCTTCAGCTTAAGCAATCTTACAGCTTAGAAGAAATGTATGGTGATAATTATGGTTATAGATCGGGACTAAATACGTCGATGGTTAAGCACCTTCAGCAAAAAGTTTCTTTTTTAGAAAAATTAGTTCCTTTATCTGAAACTGATTTAGTTATCGATATCGGAAGTAACGATGCCACAACTTTAAAATCATATAAGAAAAAACATTCAAAGGTAGGGATAGATCCTACTGGTAAAAAATTTAAAGAATATTATCCAGAGGGTATTGACCTGATCCCAGATTTCTTTTCTGCAGAAGTTTTCAAAAAACATTTCAAGGAAAGAAAAGCTAAAATCATTACATCAATTGCTATGTTCTATGATTTAGAAGATCCAAGAAAATTTGTTCAGGATATTGAATCTATCCTTGACGACAATGGAGTATGGCATTTTGAGCAAAGTTACATGCCTTCTATGCTTAGAACAAATGCTTACGACACAATCTGCCATGAGCATTTAGAGTTTTATTCATTCAAAGTAATAAAAAATTTAATAGAGTCGTGTGGTTTAACAGTTGTCGATGTACAGATGAATGCAGTTAACGGTGGAAGTTTTGCGGTTACTGTATGTAAGGCAAAAGCGAATATCGTTTGTAATTTACCTATTATAAACTGGTTGTTAAGCCAGGAAAAAAATATGGGACTTGATACAGAACAACCTTATCTGGATTTTGCTAAAAAAGTTGAACAACACAGACGTGATCTAAAGAGCTTGATCTCATCACTGGTTGCCGATGGCAAGAAAATCATAGGGTACGGGGCGAGCACTAAAGGCAATGTACTTTTACAATACTGCAGTATCGACAGTATCGAAATTCCATTCATCGCAGAAGTTAACAAAGAAAAGTTTGGATCTTTTACACCTGGTTCTTTAATCCCGATTATTTCTGAAGCTGAAGCCCATGATATGCGTGCAGATTATTTTTTAGTTCTACCATGGCACTTTAAACATAATATTCTTGAACGAGAGAATGCTTATATCGTAAATGGAGGCAAGTTTATTTTCCCTATGCCTGAAATTGAAATTATATAAAAATGAATGCAATAATTTTTGGCTATAATGGACAAGATGGAATTTATTTAAAAGAATTATTGCTGGAAAATTCAATTGAAGTTGTAACCGTTTCAAGAAAAAATGCAGACATAATTTGCAATATCCAAGATTACAATTCGGTTGAAAAAATCATAAGAGAAAAAAATCCTGATTTTATCTTCCACTTCGCCGCGAATTCAACAGTCTCTCACTCTGCCTTGTTTGAAAATAACGATGCAATATCAAATGGTACATTGAATATATTAGAATCTGTTTTCAAAAACAAACTTACGAGTAAGGTTTTTATTTCTGGAAGCGCTATGCAGTTCAGTAATAACGGCACACCAATAAACGAGTTAACTCCATTTGAGCCCAGCAGTCCTTATTCAGTTGCTAGGATTCATTCTGTCTACCTTGCCCGCTACTATCGAAACTATTGCGGTCTGAAAACTTATGTTGGCTACTTTTTTAATCACGATAGCCCTATGAGAACCGAAAGACATTTCAATCAGAAGATTGTTCAAGCTGTTCTAAGAATTGCAAATGGCAGTAAAGAGAAACCGGATCTTGGTGATTTAAGTATTAAAAAAGAATTTAACTTTGCCGGTGATTTTATGAAAGCTGTCTGGTGTCTTGTGAATCAGGAAGATGTTCATGAAGTTGTCATTGGTTCCGGAGTTACAAACTCGCTTCAGGACTGGGTTGAGTATTGCTTTAAGAAAAAAGGTTTAAACTGGAAAGATTATATTACAGGTGAGCAATCATTTAAAAATGATTATCAATGCCTGGTAAGTGATCCTTCACTATTAATGAGCCTGGGATGGAAACCATCGTTTGATATAGCAGGTTTGGCTGATTTAATGCTGGAGAGTAAATGATCTGGGTTTGTGAACCATTATGTCGCAGCTTTAGTCACGAAAAAGTTAATAGTGGTTTTTTATATTCGATGTCTCTTGCTTACCATGATGAAAAGATTATTTTTTTATCACATAAGTCTCATTTAAAATCGATTAGCGATATTCTAAAGCACGATAATGTAAAAATTGAAAACCTTGAGTATAGAGAAATTCCTTTCAAACAGGCAGGAACTTTTTATTCATTTATTTGTTACTTTTTCCAGTTATATTTTATTTTGTCTTCTGTAATCAGATCAGGGGAAAACAAGATCTTTTTCCTATCATACAGTGCACCGTTATTGTGGATAGTTAAGAAATTAAAATCAGGATTTTCAAAATTTCAAAATTTAAATTTTTTAATTGTCCTACATGGAAGTTTTGAAAATATTAATACTGAAGTAGTCGCTCAGAGTGCACCGGTTTTTAACGGCACTGTGAACGCCATAGGGCCTGGAAATAGATTAAGTAGTAAGTTAAGGAAAGTAGCCTCAACAAGTCCTAAAAATATCATTAAGAAGATAATAAATAGAATCACAGACTATTTAGTGCGAGTGATGTCTTTCTGGCCTCAAATATCAGAATCGCTCTTCATCGAAAAAAATATTGTCGGGTTCAACAACGCGGGCTTCAGATACCTGGCCCTTTCACCGTATATTATAGAAAACGCCTATAAAATTTTAGACCCAAGACATATTGATATCAGATATATCTATATGCCTATTGTCTTTGCTAAAGAAAAGGTCGAAATAAATAATAAACATCTAAAAGTTGCTACTTTTGGCTACGGAAATTCTAAAAAGCTTTCAGAAGTTTCAAACTATATATCGAACTCAAGAGAGATTTTTAGTTTCGAAATCAGAGTTATTGGTATGGATAACAGAGAAACGGAAGGTTTTTCTTTTGTGAGCACTCCCTGTCTTGGTAGACCACCAAGCAGGGAGGAGATGGAGTCTTTGGCAAAGGACATCGATTTCTTTATCATTTTATACGATAAGCATAAGTACCGTCTAAGCTGCAGCGGCTCAATTTATGAGGCACTTTCATACAGAAAGCCCATCATTTACCTAGATAATGAATGCATAAATTTTTATAACGTTGAAGCTGGTGTCATAGGAATTAATTGTGAGAATACTAAAGAGATTGCTGAAACAATTCTTAAATTGTCAGATAATTTTGAGGAGTCGAGAATTATGATTAACGCCTTCATACAAAATATCGACTTAGTGAGAGAAAAGGTGCGCATTGAGAATAATTTTAGATTATTAAAAGAGGCCTATACTTTTTAAAAATCTGCCTCTTGGCACACGAATTTCAATTAGATATTATTCGTGTATAATAGTATGCGGTGTTACGAATGTCCCTCTATTGGAAATAAAAGTGATGAGAAAAATGATGAATGTTTCGTATGGTAAGCAGTCTATTAAACAAGAAGATATTGATGCTGTTGTCGAGGTATTGAAGTCAGATTGGCTAACTCAGGGGCCAGCAGTTTCACAATTCGAAGAAGCTTTTGCAAAAAAAGTTGGTGCAAAATATGCTGTTGCTTTTAGTAATGC
The DNA here is from genome assembly GCA_014376445.1 of Bacteriovorax sp. GTDB lineage: Bacteria > Bdellovibrionota > Bacteriovoracia > Bacteriovoracales > Bacteriovoracaceae > Bacteriovorax. The sequence continues at coordinate 20,615 of JACMRM010000091.1, forward strand.
CACGGCTGCATTACATTCAGGATTTAAAGTTTTAAACAAAGACATTTCAAAAAAAGTTTTAGTGACTCCGATAACTTTTGCGGCCAGTAGTAATTGTGTACTTTATGAAAGTGGATCTGTTGAGTTTGTTGACATTGATCCTGTTACTTTCAATATCGATTTAAATCTTGTTGAAGAAAAGTTAAAAGCTAATCCAAACGCTTATCAAGGAATCATTCCTGTTGATTTTGCCGGTCTTCCTGTCGATACAGAAAAATTAAAACAAATTGCAGACCGTTATGGTCTTTGGATTATGGAAGATGCATGTCATGCTATTGGTGGTGGTTTTTACAATTCAAAGAATGAATTTATAAAATGCGGACAAGGTATATATAGTGATTTAACTAGTTTCTCATTTCATCCGGTTAAGCATATTGCTACTGGAGAAGGTGGCATGATTACAACGAATAATCTAAGTCACTATAAGCACTTAATGAAGTTAAGATCTCATGGAATGGAGCGCGAAGTAAGTTTGTTTGAAGAAGCAACTCATGGCGGCTGGTACTATGAAATGCAGGAACTTGGTTATAATTATAGAATGCCTGATATAAATGCAGCTTTGGGAACAACCCAATTAAAGAGACTTGATACCAATATTGAAAATAGAAATGTAATTGCAACAAAATATAAAAATTTTGCAAAAGAAACTAATTTACCTTACCAGGTATATGATGAAAAAAAATTCCTGAACGGGTATCACTTGTTTGTCATCCAAAGTGACAGAAGAAGAGAACTCTATGATTACCTAAAGCTTCAGAATATTTATTCTCAAGTTCACTATATGCCTGTTTACAAGCATCCTTATTACCAGAGAAATGGTTTCAGCGAAGTGAGTCTGCCTCATGCAGAGAAATATTATTCAAAAGCGCTAAGTCTTCCGATGTATCACTCTCTAACTCCGGACGTTCAAGAGTATGTCATTGATACTTTAAAAGAGTTCAACAATGGGATCCGATAAGAAGATCGGAATTATTACTCAGGCCCGTACAACCAGTACAAGACTTCCACGCAAAGTCCTTATGAAACTTGATGGGAAAACACTCCTCGAGCATCACATGGACAGATTAAAATGGTCAGGTCTTCCTGTTTTTTTGGCTACCACAATTAATCAGTCTGATGACGAAATCGTTGCACTTTCTGATAAGCTCCTGATTCCTAATTTCAGAGGGAGCGAAGATGATGTACTATCCCGCTACTATGGATGTGCACAAAAATATAAACTTGATGTCATAGTCAGAGTTACCTCTGATTGCCCCCTGATAGATGGCAATCTTATTAAAGACGGGGTTGAGAAATTCCTAGCTGCGGGTAACGATGCTTATGTTTCTAATTGTCTAATAAGAACTTATCCCAGAGGATTTGATTTTGAAGTCTTTAGCTTCGAAGCTTTAGAGAAGGCATTTAAAAATGCTGTTGAAAAACCTGAACGCGAGCATGTCACTCCTTATATCAGAAACCCGGATAAAAATAAAAACCTTCAGATCATTGATCAGGTAAGACCGGCTAGCGCTGGCAAGCATCGAATCACTGTTGATGAGGAAGACGATTTTAAATTAATTCAGTTATTGATAGAAAAATATCACCTGGCCGACAAAAAGGCTGATGAGATTATTGAATTTTTAGAGCGTCATCCAGAGATTTCTAAAATAAATGCTCATGTGGAACAAAAGAAAGTTTAATGAGAAAAGTTGTTTTCCGTGTGGATTCAGGCATTCATATAGGCATGGGACATGTTATGAGATGCCTGACTCTTGCTTACGAGTTTAAAAGTAGTGGATGGGAAGTTATTTTTATAACTAAAGATCACCTAGGCTTCTCGGAAGAATTAATTTCTAAAAACTATCAGGTTTTTGTCATAGAGGGCGGTGTTAAACACGAACTTCCTCCCGAACTAAAAAATGACTATGAAAGCTGGTTGGGCGATAACTGGAAAAATGATTTAGAAAAAACTAATCACACTTTAGAATCACTTGGAAAAGTTGAATTGGTAGTTATTGATAATTATGCCCTAGATGAAAATTACGAAAAGCTTGTTAAAGCTGAAAGAATTTTAGTTATAGATGATCTGATGAATAGAAAACATTGTTGCGATTTTCTATTAAATCAAAATTCTTCAAGTAACGAAAAAACCTATACTAACTTAACTGCTCAAAAAAAGAGCCGTTTATTTCTAGGACCTTCTTTTTCACTGTTGAGACGAGAGTTTTCAGACCTGAGAGCCTTAAACTATCAACAAAGATTGCAGAAATTTAAGATAAAAAACATTCTTGTCTTTTTTGGAGCAGGAGATGTGGCCGGTTGCTGTCAAAAGGTAGCAAACTCCTTAACTGAAAAAGAATTAACTCAATACAGGTTTACATTTATTTTAAATGAATCACACCCTAGTTTTAAAGCACTGCTAAACTGGACAAATGAGCAAAAATCAGTTGTGAAAGTTCTTTCTTATGTAGAAAACATGGCCCAGTTAATAACCGAGCACGATTTTTTTATTGGTGCTGGTGGATCTACAAGTTGGGAGAGAGTGTGTCTTGGAATTCCCTCTGCTATCATTTCTGTTTCCGACAATCAGGTACAAATCAGTGAAACACTAGTTAGGGATGGATTGATCCATTACCTTGGTGAAGCACATGATGTTGATAATAAGCAATTGAGAGAGTTTTTTGAGAGCGTGTTAATTCAATCTGAAGTTTTTTATAAAATGTCACAAGATTGTTTTAAGGTAACGGATGGAAAAGGAGCTTCAAAGCTGGTCCAGGAAATCAGCGGAGCCTGGAAATGAGTTTGAAGGCTTTAATCTGTGCGAGTGGAGAGTTAGGTTATACAACACTTAAAGCAATTAGCTCAAAAATTTCAATTGTAGGAATTCTTACAGACTTTTCTTCCGTTAAGATAATTGATTGGGCCGATGAAAATAAATTACCAATACTCATTGGTAATCCTCGAAAAGATTTATTTTCACAAAAAGTTCAATCAATCGGACCATTCGATATTTTGCTTTCAATAAATTATCTTTTCATCATCGAGAAGCACTTAATAGAGCTTCCTCGCATAATTGCCATTAATATACACGGTAGCAAGCTTCCTAAATATCGCGGAAGGGCACCGCATATATGGGCACTTATAAATGGTGAAAAGAGTTTAGGAATTACTGTGCATCAGATTGATGAAGGGTGCGATACTGGAGATATTATTCTTCAAAAAGAAATAGAACTTTCTAATCACATAACGGGTGGGGAAGTTTTAAAAATATTTGAGAGAGAATACCCAATACTATTAACAGAAGTATTGAGGTCAATTGAAGCAAGTAAAATAAAATTCGTAAAACAGAATCATTTGGAGGCTACTGTCTTTGGGAAGAGGCAACCTGGCGATGGAGAGGTTTCCTGGGATTGGGATTCAAAGCGTATACTAAACTGGACAAGAGCATTGACAGCTCCCTATCCCGGCGCTTTTACTTTTCTGAGAGGGAAAAAAATATTCATCTGGAATATTGAAGAGTCTGATTTAAATCCAGATACATTTGAAAAAAATGGAAAAATTGTTAAAGTAACTGAAGATGCATTATTTATTAAAATTCCTGATAAGATTTTAAAAATTACCCATTTTAGCCAGGTGGATAATTTGAAAATTAATGTTGGCGATATTTTTCAAGGTGAAAATAGTTTATGAGTATAAAAATAGGATCACGCGAGATTGGACCTGCCTGCCCACCATTTGTTATAGCAGAAATGTCTGGAAATCATAATCAGTCATTAGATAGAGCTCTTAGTATTGTTGATGCTGCAGCCGCATCAGGAGCACATGCCCTAAAAATTCAAACTTATACTCCCGAGACAATGACTTTAAATATTTCAACTAATGAATTTTTTATTAGTGACCCAAAAAGTTTATGGAAAGGAAAAAGTCTTTACGAGTTATATGGTGAAGCGATGACTCCATGGGAGTGGCACCAGCCTATAAAGGATAGATGTGAAAAATACGGTATGCTTTTTTTTAGTACACCTTTTGATAGTACAGCAGTAGATTTTCTGGAAGAACTGAATATAGATTTTTATAAAATTGCTTCATTCGAAAATACAGATATCCCTCTTATTAAACGAGTCGCTCAAACAGGTAAGCCTTTAATCATCTCTACTGGAATGGCTTCGCTTGAAGAACTTGAGGAGACTGTGGAAGCAGCTAAAAGTGCAGGCTGCAAAGAGCTTATACTTTTAAAATGCACAAGTGCTTATCCCTCATTGCCAAAAGATGCAAACCTTCTGACTATCCAGGATTTACGCAATCGATTCGATGTTGAAGTTGGATTGTCAGATCATACGATGGGAATAGGTGTTGCCATTGCAAGTGTGACCTTAGGTGCAACTGTTATTGAAAAACATTTTACACTTGATAGAAGTGAAGGTGGCGTTGACTCATCTTTTTCTATGGAGCCAGCTGAGTTTAAGTTACTCGTTGAAGAATCTAAAAAAGCCTGGGAATCCCTGGGACGTGTATCCTACGAGCGAACAGAAGCTGAAACAAAATCTTTAATTTTTAGAAGATCACTTTATATAGCTGAAGATATGAAGGCCGGGGAAGTGTTAACGACAAAAAATTTACGCACAATCAGACCTGGATTTGGATTACCACCGAAACATTATGAATCGCTTCTTGGTAAAAAAATTAACAAAGATACTAAAAAGGGAACACCTGTTTCTTTTGAACTAATATTGAATTAAATTTTTACTAAAATACCGGCTGCATTCATTGCAATTTTACAGTCCAGCGGAGTGTAGTTGGTAAAGTGAAAAATACTTGAAATCCCGACTCCCGAAGCTCCGGCCTTAGCTATTTTTACAGCATCTTCCGGTACAGCGACTCCGCCACTAGCAATTAATGGAATGTTGATGGCGTTGGCGATTTGATTAATATAATCATGAGCAACTCCTGCCATTGTGCCATCCAGATCAACGAAATTTACCAGGAGCTCACCAGCTCCCAGCTCTTCACATTTTTTACACCATTCGATGGGATTAAGTTTGGTAGTTTCGTTATCAATACTCGAGTATATAAAATATCCATCAGGTCCTTTTTTTAAATCAATCGAGACAACTATGCATTGAGAGCCAAAAATAGCTGCCGATTCACTTATAAAGTCAGGATTTTCGAGAGCATAAGTATTTATAGAAATTTTATCAGCTCCTCTCTTCAGGAGATTTCTGATGTCTTCAATTTTTCTGATTCCACCACCAACAGTAAGAGGCATAAAGCACTCAGAGGCGATGTCTTGAATTGTAAAAAAATCAATAGCCCTTTTTTGTTTGGAAGCATCAATATCTAGTAGAACTAATTCATCTACGTTTCTAGTATTGTAAATTCTTGCGATAGTGATGGGGTTTCCGAGATTTCTTCTTTCGTCGAATTTGATAGTTTTCAAAACCGAATAACCACTTAATAAAACGATAGGAATGACTCTTGTTCTTAGCATATTGATTGCAATTCTATAAAATTTTTCATAATTTTCAGACCCTGTTCCTGACTCTTTTCAGGGTGGAATTGGGTTGCATAAATATTATCTTTTTCGATCATTGCAACTATGTCTGTACCGTATTCAGTGGTTAAGTGAGAGATATTTTCATTTAACTTCATTTCATAGCTATGAACAAAGTAAAAACACGCATTAGCTGTTGTACCATCTAATAATTTTAGATTGGAGCTGGATAAGTTATTCCATCCCATATGAGGAAGTCGAAGATTTTGTTTCTTTGCTTCTATGAGTTTGACTTCAGCATCAATGAATCCAAAACCTGGAAATATTCCACCTTCGAAACCGATCTTCGCAAAAAGCTGCATACCAAGACAAATTCCTAGAATAGGAATTTGTTTTACCAGGACTTGATGTTCAATAATTTCTTTTAGACCAGAAGCTTCAAGTTTTCTTGAAGCTTCTGCAAAGCTGCCTACACCAGGGAAAAGAAGTTTGGTTGAATTTTCAATATCTTCTTTTTTGTCAGTCACAATGTATTTGCACTTTAAAAACTTAAGCGCCCTTGTGACACTTCCAATATTACCAATCCCAATATCTATAATTGTAATCATGATTTTTCAGGAGAAAATATTGGAATAAGGTTACCCTCGTTGTCTTTTACTAAATCACCCTCGTCATTGGTCTTGAAGAGAGATTTATTTGTGAAGCGGTCAAGGTTATCAAGAAATTCCTCTTGAGTAATATTCAAATACCTTAAGAAATCAGGAATATATTTCCACGGAATTTTACCTTCAGTGGTCTTTTTTAATTTATTGATAGCTTCATTTCTAGTCATTCGTCCGTGACGAATTTCAATATTGAGCTGATCAGTCGCCCTGCTGTAACCGTACTTGATATATTTCATGTAATCGTGAAGTCCGCCAATCCATTTACAGTCAAGATTTTCATACTCGTTATAAGCATTTTCAACCGGCCCGTCTGGATTTGGGTGCCAACCTCTGTGAAGACAGAATTCGATATTTCCCAACGTATCCCATTTTTCAAAGTAACCTAGGAATAAACCAGTCACTCCAACTCTTATAATTTCTTCGTCAGTTGGATATTGTGAAACTTTAATATCTTTTAAATTGATACCATCATGAACAACATCAGAAATTCGATAACCTAACATTTGAAATTGCTCTAACCAATTACGATCAAGGAAATTATTGTCTTTTTTAGAAGCTGGTCCACCGTATTCAAACTGTGAATTCTCGCCCCAAATAATAAGGGGAATATTGTATTGAACGGCTACTCTTACCGGCGCTGTGAAAATTCCAATGTGTTCAGGCCAGCAGCAATCACCAAGTTTAAAAAAGCCGATTCGAACCAGTTCTTTATATGATTTGATATTGGCCCCAACTTGAATAACGTCAAAACCCTGCTCTCTCAAAAAAATGATATTTTCTTTTCCAACTTCAGTCTGTTCACATGGAATGTGATTAACGCAAAGTGGATTCATGCCGTACTTATCTCTCATCGTGATAGCTTGATAGCAACTATCCTTTCCACCGCTGACAGGAATAACACAATCGTACTTCGCAGGATCACTGGTTCTATAATTGACAAGAATTTCTTCAAATTCCTTTTTTCTTTGATCCCAATCAATATCTAATTTCTTTTTTACAGATTTGCATGCATCACAAATTCCATCGTTGCCAAAAACTTGTTCTGGTCTCGTTGAAGGAATGAGGCAAGACTTACAATAAAGCATTTATCGTTTCCTATTTAAGATTTTTTCTTTAAGAAAATTTGGAATTTATAGCCTAGGTTATTACCTAGAATGTATTCATCCGTCACAACATCTTTAAGCTCAAGTTTATCAGTGCTGCCCAGATAAGGATCTTTGTAGTTCAGGTAATTGTTAATTACACCTTTCTCACTAATCACTGTGCAATAACTATAAACTTCAAAGCCTGTTTTCTCAGCAAGCTGTCTGATATTTTCAAAAGTATATAAGTTAACGTGTTCTAGGCCATCAAACATATTGCATTTTTCATGCAGGATCTTCGGGGCCAGTGCAGTCGGAGTAGGTGATTGAATGAAAACTCCACCGTTAGCATTAAGAACTGTTCTTGCCTGAGCTAACAATGCCTCTCCATTTTTAATATGTTCAAAAACATCCCACAGAGTGATGGCATCAAATTTTAAATCAGAAGTCTTTACAAAGGTTCCAAGATCCATTTCAAAAACTTCATGCTGGCTCTTTCTCGAAACTGCAGCTTCTTGTTTGTTAAATTCAAGCCCAAAAGTTTTCCACCCAAATTCTTTAGCAATGTTTAAAAAACCACCAGCCGAACAGCCAATATCCAGAATTGTAGGATTTGGTTTATCAAAAATTTTCTGGAAGCCAGTTAATCCTTTTGTATAAAGCTCTCTGTAAAACCCAAAATCATTGGCAACAATAGTTGATTGAAGGTTGTGATTGCCTCTGTAGTATTCTTCAATAGCTGAATCTTTAAAAACAGGGTTTAGATAAACCATTTCGCATTCAGCGCAGCGAACATATGTTCCACCACTTTTAATAAATAGAGTTTCATCGTTTTGAGTTTCACATGTCGGACATGATCTTGTTTCCAAAAAGCTATTTTGAAACATGCCCGTTTCTTTGTTAAGAAACTTCTCATGATTTGCAATGCTGCTGTCCCACATAACTTTTCTTTCTAGGTGCAAATCGCGTGTAGATAAGGTCTTTTTAGTCATAAAAATCTTCGCCTCAAAGTTTTAAAATGGTAGACTAACATTGTAGCATTTTAATTAAACAGTCTATACATTAAGCAGTAACAATTTTTTTTCGAGATAGCATAAGACACAAGCAAAATAGCGCATGTCACGGTGCGTTTTTTTCGTGAAATCGAATGTCTTTTTGGTTCTTGGCATTAAGATTCCAATTGAGTATCTTCAAGGATAAAGATTTAGTATCGGAGATAGTAGAATTATTTATATAAAGTAGCGATGTTAGCAATGATTCGATAATAAAAAGTAATAATGAAAAATATATTGATCTACGCACCCATAGCAATTTTTTCTCCACACTTTGAGACAGATCTTGAAATCGCAATGAGAGAACTTTCTAAAGGCAACAAGGTTTCAATCTTGCCTTGTAAAGCTAAATTAATTAATTCCTGTACTGAGCTAGCGCGTGATCCTGATTTGTGCATAGTTTGCAAATCCAGATTTAATATCGGTGTAAAGTTACTTCCACAAGAAGTCGAAATTCTATCATGGAGAAACTTATCACCAAGAAAAGATTATAACTTTGATTTTAAGTCATTAAATGATTTTAACAATTTTAAATATAAAGAAATAGAAGTTGGACAATTTATTATTTCGACATTTATTTCAATTTATAGAGAACCCAAGCTAGATTTTAATAAACATAAAATAAAACTGGAAAAGTCTTTAAACGAAATTATAGATTTGATTGATGATTTTTTAGTAAGTGTTGATCTCTCTCAATTCGATGAATGCTATTTGTTTAATGGCAGGTTCTCAATACTATATCCAATCCTAAAACTTTTTCAATTACATGATAAAAAATTTTATGTTCATGAAGGTGCAGGACCACTAGGTTACTATTCATTATCGCTTGGAACATACCCTCATGATCTAGATTATAAAAAAATTGAAATTTTGGAAACTTGTAAGACGGGCTCTGCTCAAGATGTAGAGCAAATCGGACAGGAATGGTATTATGAGCGAAGAGGTAGATCTAAAGATGAGTCACTGCCTTCTTTCTTATCTGATCAAGTAAAGGAATTATTGCCAGATAATTTTGATACAAGCAAAAGAAATATCTCAATTTTTGTATCAAGTGAGGATGAATTTGTAAGTATCAATGGCTGGGAAAATCCATACTTTTTAAATCAAAATGATGGAATAAAATATATTTTACAAAATTTGGATCATGAACAATTCAAAGTTTATATTCGGGTTCACCCATGCTTAAAAAATATTTATAATTCTCAGACAGAAGGATTACTTCTTCTGAAAGATGAATTTAAAAATGCTTATTTTATAGATGCAGATGCCGCTATAGATACTTATGCACTGCTGGAAAAGTCAGAAAAAATTATCAGCTTTGGAAGTACTTTAGGAATAGAGGCTACTTTCTGGAGAATTCCATCATTGCTCGCAGGAAGAGCGCTATATGAAGGCCTAAATGTTTGTTATGTCCCTAAATCTAAAGAAGATTTAATTTCCTTAATAAATTCAAATCTACTTCCTAGAGATAAGTCAGGATGTTTAGAGTTTGCCTATTGGTTACGAAAACATGGAATTAAGTATGAGTTTTTTAAACCTGATGGTCACTTTTCGGGTCATTTCTTAGATCAGAAAATTAAGCCAAGTTATTTATCACGAATCATATATAAAATAAAAAAAATGAGCAAGGTAATGAAAAAGGAAAACCATGAATTCCAATCTTAAAAAGTTTGCAAGAGGGAAGTTGCCACTTTTATTGCTTGCAGTCAATACAGTCATTAGTTTTGTAAGGCATTCACAATCCCGTAGAAAAATTAAAAATATTTTAAGTAATAGAAAAACATTCTTTGTTGAACTTGGGGCCGGAGAAAAAAAAGGAACAGGTAACTGGATCACTCTGGATATGTCCACAAAATGCGATGTCTTCTGGGATCTAAGAAATGGAATTCCATTTCCAGATCAAAGTGTATCAAAGCTTTATTCATCTCACCTATTCGAGCATCTTACCTTTAAGGAAGGTCAATTACTTCTTGATGAGTGTATCCGCGTTCTAGCCCCAGGGGGAACATTTTCAATCTGTGTTCCCAATGCCAGATTATATATTGAAGCTTATTTAAATCCAGACACAGTTGATAAAAATAACTTCTTTGATCATAGACCAGCCTATAATAACACATCGAAAATAGACGCTATAAATTATATGGCGTATATGGATGGTCATCATAAGTATATGTTTGATGAAGAGAACTTGGTTGAAATATTAAGGTTAAAAAGATTTAATAAGGTACAGCTAAGAAAATATGATCCAAATCTTGATCGTCTAGAAAGAGACTTTGAGTCAATTTATGCAGAGGCTGAAAAGTAGATGCAGCGATTTTTCTTCTACTAGAGATTCTTTAATGCGCGGGGTTGCTGAGTTGGGAGTATGTTTCTTTGATTTCTATAATTTCAATCACATTTAATAATTTCGAAGAGCTTAAAAATACAATTAACTCAATTTCCAACATTCCAAATGTAGAGTCAATTGTTATTAATGGTGGCTCCTGCGAATTAACCAAAGAATTTTTAAAAACTTATAGTGGAATTTCGATATCTGAAAAAGATGAAGGTATTTCAGATGCATTCAATAAAGGGCTAAAGCTTGTTACTGGTGAAGCTATTATGTTCTTAAATAGTGGCGATCTATTAATTGATCCTACTTATTTAAAAGAAGTAGATGATTTACTAAAGTTAAATTCAGAAATCTCTTATGTTCATTCAGATATCTTATACGACGATGTTATGCTGGGCCCTATTCACATTGAATCAACTTCAAAACCTCGTTCATTGGCTAAGGGAATGCCTTACCCACATCAATCTTTAATCATAAGAAAAGAGGTGTTTAATACAATTGGAAATTTTGATAAAGCATTTAAACTTGCTATGGATTATGACCTAGTCTTAAGAATGTTTAAAATTCGATGTAAAGGGTTTCATGTACCAAGAATGACCGTACGTATGGATGGCGGTGGTGTCTCATCAAAATTTGATTATCGCATTTTAAATGAAAACTTTAAAGCCCTGAGAAAAAATCATTTCTTAACCCCTAAGATATGCCTAAGAATGATTATGTCTTACCTTTTAATGACTGTTAAAATTACTCTTGTCAAAATTAATTGCACATTAATTTTAAAGATTATAAAAAGGGTTGGAAGAAAGGTGAAGATTTGATTAGTTCACTAAAATCAAATTACTTATTTATTGATCCCAAATCAAGAAAACTTTTAGGCGTATCGATTCTTCTCGGAATTGTCTGGTTTATTCTCGAACTCTCTTTTGTTTATATCCTTCAAAGCTTCCTTCTGTCCTTAAATCTATTACAACCTGATAAACTCCAGGTTCCTTCATGGTTTCCCACTGGTATTTATCACACAATGATTCTCCTGATCTCTTTCGGTATCATCCGAGCATTCATTAGTTATGCAAAATCATTTTTCGCAATCCAGGCCATGCATTCATCAATTCGCTACTGTCGAACATTTTTAATTGATAGAGGTCTCGATTCTAAATATTTTAATTCATCTGCAGATTATTTAACGCTATTTTCAGATAGAGTTAATCAAGCTGGTATTTTTGTTCAATATCTCTCCTTGGGAATTGTCTGCTTTTTTTCAGTTATCTTGTTTTTTGCATTCGGTATTTTTTACGCCCCTAAAGAAATGGTCTTTTCACTTACCTTGACCGTTATTCTGATGATTCCGATAAAAAAAGTGACTTACAAAATTCAAAGTGTAGCTGAAACACTAATGTCTGAATGGAATGGAATAAATTCTAAAGTGATCATGGTGAAGAGAAATATATTTTTCCTTGCCGTTTATGACTTAATTAATTTTGAAAAAAAAGAAATTCGAAAAAACCTTCTATCTTTTGAAAAAAGTTACAGTCATTTTGCTTCGGCTTCTTCGTTGCTTGGAGCTCTGCCGCTACTTGTAGGAATTTTTGTACTAAGTATCTGTTCATATTTATCTGTAGAATTTTTTCATACTGATGGAATGAAGGTGCTTTCATTTTTTTATATTTTTCTTAGAATGACACAAGGGTTGAGTGAACTAAATTCAACTTATGCAATTCTAAAATTAAGTTATCCATCTTTTAGAGAAGTGAAAAAAAGTATTGAAGATCTAAATCTTGAAAAAGAAAAGACCCTTGGTACAAAACAACTAGTGAGCGGAAATAGCGTTAACCTATCAATTAATAACTTAAGTTTTGGTTATCCAAATGATTCATTGTTATTTAAAGATCTCTTATTGAATTTAACTCCTGGAGATAAGCTTATAATTAAAGGCCCTTCTGGAGCCGGGAAAAGCACCCTTTTAAAATTGATTCTTGGATTAGAGAAACCAACGTCAGGCAATGTAACGATTAACGATAATGCTGTTCACGAACTCGATTCTAAATGGAGAATGAATTTGGGTTATGTTGGTCCGGAGCCCTTCCTCATTCCTGGAACGATTAAAGAAAATCTGGCCTTTGGTAATGTCGAAACTAAACATCTGGAAGATTCAGACTACAACAAAGTTCTAGAGCTCTCTGGTTTACTCGGCGATTTTAAAAATAATAACGTTACATTAAATACTTCGCTGGCAGAAGCATCTTTTCTTTCAACAGGGCAAAGGCAGCGTATGGCCATTGCTAGGGCCTTTTTAAGGAAGCCCTCAATTATGATTTTTGATGAAGCCACGGCAAATCTGGATTCTGAAACAGAAGAACAGATTGTAAGTAATTTAAAAAATATCGGAAATGAGAGCATTACTATCATCGTCACTCATAAAAATTCTTTTGATAAAATTGGAACAAAGTTTCTGAATGTAGGACTCTTGAATGGATAACTGGCAAAAAGTTTGTATTAACGAGCAGGATACTATTCTTCAGGCAATGAAAAGTCTGATGGATACCGGAGCAAGATTCTGCATTGTTGTTTCTAAAGATCTTGAGCTTAGGGGGTCGTTAACTGATGGCGATATCCGTGCTGCTATTTTAAATGGGGCTAATGTGAATGATGTAGTTGCAGTCGCCATGAATAGAAATCCCATTACTGCCCCTTCAACATTCTCAAATGCCGAACTCAAAGTTGCTATGAAGAGTAACGACATAACTCACATACCGGTAATTGATGAAAAAGGAACACTGCTTAAAATAGTATCTTTTAAAGAAGTACAGAATGAAGTTTCTGCAAAAGAAAATTCTATTATTCTTATGGTCGGTGGTTTGGGTTCAAGACTTGGAGAGTTGACTGCCAACTGTCCTAAGCCAATGCTTAAGTTGGGGAATAAGCCAATTCTTGAAATAATAATTGAAAATTTTAAAGAATATGGATTCAAGAATTTTTTTCTCTCGGTAAATTATAAATCTGAAATGATTGAAACGTATTTTGGTGATGGAAGTAAATTTAACATCAAAATTGACTACATTAGAGAAAAAGATCGCATGGGAACTGCGGGCTCTTTAAGTCTTTATAAACCAATTAATAATTTACCAGTTATCGTTATGAATGGTGATGTTCTTACGAAAGTTAATTTTTCTTCATTGATCAATTTTCATAACTCCAAAAATCTTGATGCTTGTATGTGCACTTTTAGACACGATTATCAGGTTCCATTTGGAGTCGTGCACTTTGATGGAGATCAGGTCTTAAAGATTGAAGAGAAGCCTATTCAATCTTCTATGGTTAATGCCGGTATCTACTCACTCAAGCCTGAACTTTTTAAGCTTCTTCCAGCAGATACTTTTTATGACATGCCGACATTCCTTGAGAAAATAATTCAAGAGAAAAAACGAGTAGGTACATTTCAAGTGCAGGACTACTGGCTAGATATTGGAAGGAGTGATGATTTTTACCGTGCAGAATCTGAATATAAAAATAAACTTAAATAGGTGAGATATATGACTAGCTATAGTGAAAGATTAAACAAAGTAATTCCTGGTGGGGCTCATACATACAGTAGAGGTGATGACCAGTTTCCTGCAAATGCTCCTCAAATTCTTGCACGTGGAAAAGGTGCCTACGTTTGGGATGATAAAGGAAATAAATTTCTTGATTATGGTATGGCCTTAAGAGCTATCACACTTGGATATTCGAATGATGAAGTAAACCGAGCAGCTTTTGCACAGGCCGAATTAGGAAATAACCTAACAAGAGCTTCTTTGATAGAACTTGAAGCAGCAGAAAAACTTGTCGATTTAATTCCATGTGCAGAGATGGTGAAATTTGCAAAGAATGGATCGTCTGTTACTAGTGCAGCAGTAAAACTGGCTCGTGCCTTCACTGGAAGAAAAATAATTGCAAGGTGTTTGCAACAGCCTTTCTTTTCATATGACGATTGGTTCATTGGAGACACAATTATTAAGAGAGGTGTTCCTTCAGAAATTTCTGAGTCCACAACTAATTTTAACTTTAATGACATTGCTTCAGTCGAAGCACTGTTCAATAAATTTCCAAATCAAATTGCCGCCATCATTCTGGAGCCTGCGGCAACAGAAGAACCTAAAAATAATTTCCTACAGGATGTAAAAAAACTGTGTGAAAAGAATGGAACAGTTTTCATTTTAGATGAAATGATTTCAGGATTTCGTTGGCACCTTCAGGGTGCACATACTTATTACAACGTACAACCAGATTTAGTAACTTTTGGTAAGGCAATGGCCAATGGTTATTCGGTTGCTGCTCTGGCCGGTAAAAAAGAAATTATGGATTTAGGCGGAATTAAAACTCTGGGACAGGAAAGAGTTTTCTTAATGTCGAGTACTCATGGAGCAGAAATGTCGAGCTTAGGCGCCTTTGTTGCTTCTATAAATATTTACGAAAGAGATAATGTAATTTCTCACTTATGGTCTTACGGGAAAAAATTAAAAGATGGAATGAATTCTATTTCAAATGAATTTGGGATTTCTCAATTTCTAGGTTTCGATGGAGTGGATTGTTCACCAGGGTATTTTGCCAAAGATAAAAATGCACAAGTCTCTTTAGAGTTAAGAACACTTTTCTCTCAGGAAATGATTAAAAATGGTGTCATGATTCCATGGGTAGCATTGAGTACAGCACACACATCGACAGAATTGGATATGACATTAGAAGCTGCTAAAAAAGCAATGAAAGTCTATGCAATGGCATTGGAAGATGGAGCATCAAAATACCTTGTTGGTCCAGCCATTAAGCCAGTATTTCGTAAGGTTAATTAGGTATTTATGAGTAAATTAAAAGTCGGACTTATTGGTTATGGTCTTATTGGAAAAGCGATTCATGAATCTCTAGAGGGTTCAAGCGCTGAAGTTTTTATTTTTGATATTGCTACAATGAATCAGCCAAATTTTTTTCACACAGATATTACTTCACATGAAGCTTTAGCTGCGACGATATTAGAGCTGAATAAAAAAAATATTAAGCTTGATAGTATTGTTAACTGTAGTTATCCAAGAACAAAAAGTTATGGAAAAAAATTAGAAGACGTAACGATTGATTCTTTTAATGAAAATGTTTCTATTCACCTAGGTGGATATTTCAATGTCATGAAGCAGTTTGGTGCTTATTTCAAAGCTCTTGGCAAAGGATCTATCGTTTCATTTTCATCTGTATACGGTATTAATGCTCCAAGATTCGATATTTATGAAAAAGAAAATTTTACGATGCCTGTAGAGTACGCTGCTATCAAATCTGCAGTTATTCATCTTAATAAGTATATGGCCTCATACTTCAAGGGAAGTAACGTAAGGTTTAATGTTCTATCCCCAGGTGGAGTTTTCAGTAATCATGAGGATTCTTTTGTACAGTCTTATGGAAAATACTCCCTTAGTTCCAGAGGGGGAATGCTGGATCCTCAAGATCTCACAGGAGCGATTAAGTTTCTTGTGTCAGATGAATCAAAATTTGTGAATGGCCAAAATCTTATAGTTGATGATGGATGGACTCTTTAGTTTAAGGATTGTTATGAATAAATTTCTTGTCGTAGGTTTAGGATCAATGGGGAAGCGACGAATTCGTTGTCTTCAAACATTAGGATATAAAAATATTTCTGGATTTGATCCGCGTGAAGATCGAAAAGAAGAAGCTAAAAAAACATATAACATTGATTTAGTTTCTGATGTCTCAGCATATGTGGCCGAGCATAAACCGCATTTGATTATATCGGTGCCTCCACATCTTCACAATATATATATGAAAATGGCCGTTGATAATGGCTGCCACTTTTTTGTCGAGGCCAGTGTTCTAGATGATGATTTTGCAGAGATTATTTCAGAAGTTCAAAATAAAAAACTGGTGGCTGCTCCATCTTGTACACTTTTTTTTCATCCAGCAATTCAACTCATAAAAAAAATTGTTGAAGGAACTGAGTTAGGTAAACTTTCTAACTGGCTATATCATTCAGGACAATACCTACCTGATTGGCATCCTTATGAAAAAGTTGCTGACTATTATGTTTCAAGAAAAGATACATCTGGTGGAAGAGAAATTGTTCCATTCGAATTAAGTTGGTTATGTCGAGTTTTTGATTTCCCGGAATCTATTGCATCTACTTTTGGTAAAACCATCGTATTTGAAGGTGGGGATAATGTAGATGATACCTATAATCTTCTGATGAAATATCGAAAAGGATTTTTTGGAGTTTTAACAGTTGATGTCGTTTCACGTTATGCGACCAGAAGAATGACTATTAATGGACAAGATGGACAACTAAGATGGGATTGGGAGCACGACTATGTCGAACTTTACACTGCTAAAACTGGTAAGTGGGAAAAAGTAAGTTTTGAAAAAGGTGCAGCTCATGCAGGCTATAATCCTAACATCGCTGAAGATATGTATGTGAATGAAATTAAATCTTTCATGAGTGCTGTGGAAAATACTGGAAATTATCCAACTGACTTAACTTATGACTGGAATGTTTTAAAAACTTTATATAAGGCCGAGAAAAATGCACTCTAATAGATTTGCACTTTTTATAACGGCCAGACTTGGTTCAAAACGTCTTCCCAATAAGCATATTATTGACATGGGTGGAGTTCGTCCTATTGAACTATTGATTAGAAGATTAAAAATACTTGGACTTCCTATTGTTGTGACAACGGGTGATGAGCCAATTAATTATGGATTTAAAGAGATCTGTAAGAATGAAGAAGTACAGTTGTTTTTTGGTGAAGCCGAAAATATCCCTTTAAGACATCTTCAGGCGGCCAAAGAACTCAATTATGATTTTATTTTTGCCATTGATGGTGATGATCTTCTAACAGCACCGGAAGGTGTTATGGCCATTGTCAAAAAAATTCAAAATGAAGATTTTTCTAAAAGCTTTTATAATACTAGCGGATTTCCCTTCGGAATGAATTCTAGCGGATACTCAAAAACTTTCCTAGAAACGGCCATTAATAATTTTAAGGGCGAAAATCTGGAAACAGGCTGGGGAAGAATCTTTAGTAAAGAAAGCGTGGTCGTTATTCCTTGTGAATCAAAAAATGCAGACAATTGGCGCTTAAGCCTTGATTACGATGAAGATTTTGCAGTTTTCAAGAATATTTGGATGCATTTTAAAAGTGATTTGATTACTGCTTCCAGTAAGGAAGTTTTAGAATATTTTGATAAAAACGAAGTCTATAAATTGAATCAAACAGTTATCGAAAAATACTGGGAAAACTTCCAGTCAGAAAGATCAAAAGAAATACAAAAAGAATTAAAGTAGACATATTAAGGGTTAAAGATGAAGAGAGTATTGGTTACTGGTGCAGATGGTTTTATTGGTTCACACTTAACAGAGTTATTAGTTCGCAAAGGTTATCAAGTTCGTGCTCTTGCACTTTATAATTCTTTTAATGACTGGGGATGGCTGGAAACGATCAATGACTTAAAAAAAGTTGAAGTGATTACGGGAGACATACGCGATCCTTTTTTTTGTAATGAAATTACAAAAGACATAGATATTGTTTTTCACCTAGCGGCACTTATTGCTATTCCATTTTCTTATAAAGCACCACAAAGTTATGTTGAGACAAATGTCACTGGAACTTTAAATATATGCAAAGCGGCCTTGGATAATAACGTTAAGCGAGTTATGCATACATCAACTAGTGAAGTATATGGTACAGCTAGATACGTACCAATCGATGAAAAACATCCTATGCAGCCTCAGTCTCCATATAGTGCTTCGAAAATCGGCGCAGATGCAATGGCCATGAGTTTTTATTTATCTTTTAACCTGCCAGTTACAATCGCTAGGCCATTTAATACTTTCGGTCCGAGACAATCGGCCAGAGCAGTTATCCCAACTATTATTTCTCAAATTGCTTCAGGAAAGAAAGAAATCTCTTTGGGAGATACTACACCTACGCGCGATTTTAACTTTGTTCAAGATACATGTATTGGAATGTTAAAACTTGCAACATCAGAAAACACAATCGGACAAACGGTTAACATTGGTTCTAATCGTGAATATTCAATTGAAGATACTTTTAACATGATCAAAAAGATTATGGGGAAAGAAGATGTGAAGTTAATTAAAGATCAAAATAGAATAAGACCTGAAAACTCAGAAGTTCATCGCTTATGGTGTGACAATACTCTTGTAAATGAACTTACCGGATTCAAGACGTCATATACTTTCGAGCAAGGCTTAAAAGAAACAATTGAATGGTTCTTAAATCCTGAAAACTTAAAAAGATATAAGGTAGATATTTACAATGTATAAAAATATTGTTGAGTTTGTTAAAGACCTTTATCCTAGTAAAGAATTCATTCCTCTTCATGCACCAGTTTTTCAGGGCAATGAAAAAAAATATCTCAATGATTGTATCGACTCTACATTTGTTTCAAGTGTAGGTGAGTATGTTAATAAATTTGAAAAAATGATGTGCGACTACACTAAAGCTAAATATGCTGTAGCCACAACTAACGGAACGTCTGCATTACATACAGCTCTAATGATCGTTGGTGTTGAGCCTGGCACAGAAGTATTATCACAGGCCCTTACGTTTGTAGCCACAGCAAATGCAATTTCATACGTTGGAGCAACTCCGATCTTTATTGATAGCGCCGTAAATAATCTCGGGATGTGCCCTGAGAGTCTAGAAGAATTTTTAAATGCTAATGCTCAAATCATTGGTGAGCAGGCATTTAACAAAATTTCCAAAAAAAGAATTTCAGCATGCGTGCCTATGCATGTTTTTGGAAATCCTGTTGATATTAATTCAATTCAAAAAATCTGCAAAAAATTTAAAATACCTTTGGTTGAAGATGCTGCAGAGTCTCTTGGAAGCTATTATCATAATGAACACACTGGACTTAAAGGTGATGTTGGAATTCTGAGTTTCAATGGTAATAAAGTTGTAACATGTGGTGGTGGTGGAATGATCATTACAAACAATGAGCAACTTGCTAAAAAAGCAAAACACATCACGACAACTGCTAAACAGCCACATAAATGGGAATTTTATCATGACGAAGTCGGATATAACTATCGCCTGCCGAATATAAATGCTGCCATGGCATGTGCTCAAATGGAGCAGTTAGAAGGTTTTATAATCAACAAACGACAAACTGCAGATGCTTATAGAAAATTTTTTTCAAACGGAAATATAAAATTTGTCGATGAATCTAAAGATTGCCAGTCAAATTTTTGGTTAAATGCAGTAGAGGTAGAGTCTAAAGAAGCTCGAGATGAGCTGTTAGAATACACTAATAAAAATGGTGTTATGACTAGACCTATCTGGCGCCTCATGACTGAGCTTCCGGCATTTGCCCATTCGTTAAAAATGCCAATGAAAAATGCTGAGAAATATGTAAATACTATAGTGAATTTACCAAGCAGCGTGAGGTTACCAAAATGAAGAATATTTTTCTCATTGGTGGCGGCGGACATTGTCACTCTTGTATTGATGTAATTGAGCAAGAGCAAGTTTATCTAATTAAAGGCATCTTTGATGTAAAAGAAAATATTGGTAAAACGGTAATGGGTTATCCCATTGTCGGGTGCGATGAAGATTTGAAGAATTTTATTTCTCCTGATCATTTCTTTCTAATTACATTAGGACAAATTAAATCAGCTGATCTTAGAGTTAAAATTGCAAATGAGCTTAAAGTATTAAATGCAATGCTTGCAACCGTGGTTTCACCAAGGGCCTACGTTTCAAAACATGCTTCAATCGGTGAAGGAACAATTATTCTTCATAGTGCTCTTGTTAACTCAAATGTAAAAATCGGTACTCACTGTATCATTAATAGTCAGGCCCTCGTTGAACACGATTCTATAATTAGCAATTTTTGCCATGTTTCAACTGCTGCCATAGTTAATGGTAACTGCAAAATTGAAAGAGAAAGTTTTGTTGGAAGTAATTGCGTACTAAGAGAAGGTTCAATTGTGACCGAGAAATCTGTTTTGAGAGCAGGGAGCTTTTTTAATGGAAAATAAAAATGTCTTAATTATTGCTGAAGCAGGAGTGAATCACAATGGTGACATTCTTTTAGCTAAAAAACTAATTGATCTTGCAGTCGATTGCGGCGTCGATATTATTAAGTTCCAGACTTTTAAAGCAGAAAATCTTGTAACCAAGAAAGCTCAAATGGCAGACTATCAAGTCACTAATACCGGAGAAGAAGACTCTCAGTTTTCAATGCTAAAAAAACTTGAATTAAAAGAAAGTGATTTCAAAGAGCTTCAGGATTATTGCAAAACTAAACATATTCAATTTTTTTCTACAGGCTTTGACCTTGAAAGTCTCGCATTTCTAAAAACTTTAAAAATGGGGTTGTGGAAAATTCCTTCAGGGGAAATTACCAATCTACCGTATTTGGAATTTATAGGTAAATGTAATGAGCCTACAATCCTATCAACTGGAATGGCCACTTTGCAGGAAGTTGAGGCTGCAGTAGTTGCATTGGAAAAAGCAGGAACTTCGAGAAATAAAATAACTGTTCTTCAATGTAATACTGATTATCCAACTCATTTTGAAGACGTGAATTTAAATGCGATGAATACTATTAAAGAATCACTGAAAGTTGAAATTGGATATTCAGATCATACACCAGGTATAGAAATCTCTCTGGCGGCCGTCGCTTTAGGGGCAAAAATTATTGAAAAGCATTATACGTTAGATAAAGAAATGCAGGGGCCTGATCACAAGGCTTCACTCGATCCATTAGAGTTAAAGCAATTAGTAACTCAGATAAGAAATATTGAAAAATCTCTGGGTAAGTTTGAAAAGACTCCAAATGAACGAGAGAGTAAAAATATTGTGATTGCTCGAAAATCAATTGTAGCTAAAAAAGATATCAAAGCAGGTGAGGTTTTTACGAGCGAGAATCTTACAACCAAGCGTCCAGGTACTGGGATCAATCCAATGAAGTGGCATGAAATTTTGGGTACTAAATCATTAAAAAATTATCAAGCAGATGATTTAATATGAAAAAAATCTGTATCGTTACGAGTACCAGAGCTGATTATGGACTATTATACTGGCCTATTAAGGAGCTGCAAAAGCTTACGGATATAGAAGTAAATTTAGTTGCTACAGGGACTCATTTAAGCAAATTGCATGGTGAAACAGTTGAGGCCATCAAGGCAGATGGGTTTGAACTTAGCGAGCAAATTGATTTAGAAATTTCTGGTGACAGGCCTAAAGATATATTAAGAGTGATGGCCGTTGCTCTAAATAAATTCTCAAATTATTTTGAAAAAAATCGCCCTGATTTATTACTCATCCTGGGTGATCGATTTGAGATTTTTTCAGTTGTACAGGCAGCCCTTATCCAAAACATACCTACGGCACATATTCATGGCGGTGAGGTCACTGAAGGGGCTATAGATGATTCAATCAGGCACTCAATAACGAAGCTGTCACATCTTCATTTTACTTCTACGGAAGATCATCGAAAAAGAGTTTTGCAATTAGGTGAAGATCCCACAAAGGTTTTTTGCGTTGGAGCTCCGGGATTAGATAACATAAAAAAACTAAATCTATTAAATCGAGTTGAGTTAGAAAAAATTCTTGATTGCAAATTTAATGCAAAGAATATTTTAATTACTTTTCACCCTGTTACTACAAGTGAAGACCAGACAATTGAAGAGACGAGATCTTTTTTCAAAGCCTTAGAACAACTTCCAGATGACATATCTTTCTTTATAACAATGCCCAATGCCGACACTTTCTCATCGGGAATTCTTAAAACAATTGATGATTTCAAAAATCAATTCTCGAAACGAGTCTATGTGTACACAAGCCTGGGACAGTTAAAATATTTAAGCCTTATGAAAGTAGTTGATGTTGTAGCCGGAAATTCATCTAGCGGTATTATTGAAGCTCCGTTTATGAATAAGGCTGTGGTCAATGTTGGAGTTAGGCAAAAAGGGCGATCTTCAAGTCACCATGTTATTCATTCATCTAGCAATGTTCAGGATCTAAATAAGGCCTTTACGAGGGCATTGTCTGATGAATTTCAAAACGAGCTAAGTAATTTTAAAAGTATTTATGGTGAGGGGGATTCTGGAGCAAAGATAGCATCAATTATGAGTAAAATTGATTTTTCGAAGCTTAATCCTAAGAAATTTTTCGATATTTAGTTATTAAATACTTCAAGTAAGTCTTTTATAATTATATCTTTTGTCAAAACGTTTTGAGTTTGGATTGTTGTTAAATAATTTAACTTAAAATTGTTATATGCCACTTGATCAATCTGATTGGCTTCTTCATTCCAAGGCATAAGTGGTTCGCTTAAATTTACAACTGGACGATTAAGGTGAGTAGCGAAGTTATGAATATACTCATTAAAAGGCTGGAATTTTTTAGAGAAGGAAATAATATTATCGTCAGTTAAAAAATATATAGGTTTATTGTAACAAACAGCAAAGCTAATAGATGAACTGCAATGACATAAAACTATTTTAGAATTTTGAACTAATTCTCGGCTTCTGTTTAAGACAACTTCTCGGCTACCAAAAAAGTTATCAGTATAGTTTACTTTAGGGTGAGGCGAGACAATCACTTTAATTTTCATAGTCTTTTCAACGAAATCGAAAAAATGATTTAAAGATTTTCTATAGTTACTTTGAAGTTCAGAGGTAATTATGTTTCCTACTATTTTATCATCTGGATGCTGAAATAGACCATCATCTAGAAAGACAGCATAACATTCTGTTTTTGACGAGGAAGATTCAAGGTAGCGATCATAATCAAAAAAGTTAATAGGAAATTTCGCTTTTTTGGCAGGAAGTGAGGATAAAGTTTCTCCTGCATAAAATAAAATATTCTGAAGCTTTAAGAAATTTAATTTGAATAATAATCTACTTATGATTTGAGTAACTATTTTTTTTGGTAATTTAGAAATAGATGTTGTAAAAAACTTATCTACTAATGAGTGTTGAGAATGAAATGGCAATTGACCTAGAAGGAAGATGCTAAATTTATGCTGGTTAAGTCTCGACATCATTCTAAAAATCTCTTTAAAACGCCATTCGTAGGTAATTTGAATATTAACTATTGAGTTTTTAATCTCCAGTCGACTAATAAAATCAAAAAGCTCATTGTACGTATCTATTTCAATTACAAGTTTTTTAAATTGCTTTGAATGTTGAGGTTTGGGAAAGTTGAAAATCTTGCTGATATCTAAAATCTTAACATCAATATTATTATTTAAGCATGTATCTATTTGCAAACCATAGCCAAGATAGTCAGTAATAGATGCAAAAGTTATATGATATATAGAATACATTATTGCTCTTTAATGAAATCTAAAATGTTTCTACATTTAAAAAGTGCTAATTTTTTAAGTTTTGTAATGTTCGCTCGGGAATAAATTGTTTCGGTGCTATTGGTTTGGTGATTGATTAAAATCTTCCCATGTACATTTTCAACAGCATTTACGAGATCAATAATTTTCACAGAATTACCTGATCCGATATTGATAACTTCATTTTTAAGATTTTTATCTAATAATATATGAATGATTTGAGCAACATCATCAATGTGAATAAAGTCTCTTTCTGCAAGTCCATCATTCATGAGATTAAATTCTTTATGCTCTTTAGAGCATGTAATAATTTTTTGAACTACCGAGAAGTGATCTTCACCTCCATATGAATTAAACACTCTGAAAATAACAAAATTAATGTTATTAGCCTTGCAAAATGTTTTAACAAGCTCCTCGTTGAATGCTTTTATATGTCCGTTCATCGTTATAGGGATACAAGGCTTTTCTTCTGATGAGTTACTTGAATCACCATATACAGAACAGCTGCTTATGAAATAAAAGTTTGCTATTTTTTTTTCTTTGCAAATTCTCAATAGTTTTGCAGTCGTTACAATATTTGAATTTAAAACATCATCAGGAAACTCATTTAAATTTTTTTTCAAGTCATATGCACAGTGAATTACAGAGTTGTATTCGCTAAGGCCGATATTGTTAAAATTTGTCCAATTGTCGCGATTAACAGTCATTATTTCTTGATCTATAAATTTTAGTAGGCTTTTTCCAAGATTACCTTGAGAGCCAGTGAGTATAATTTTCTGCTTAATAAAATACCTATTGTTTAGAATAGATTAGAAAATATCATATTTGATAAATATACGTAAACATTTAACGCAAAAGGACTCGCGTCTGAGCTTTCATCTTTTCGTAGGTGAACAGTGTCTCATAACTTTTGCGAGCATTTGATGCCAACTCTTTTCTAAAGGATGCATCTTCAATGACCAATGAAAGAGCATTGAATAGTTCTTCACTGCTACGTGGGGATATAAGAAGCCCAGACACCTGATCTTCGATAATCTCAGGTATGCCGCCAACATTTGTAGCTACGACAGTGCATTTAGCCATGCATGCTTCAATTACACTGTAGGGCAGTCCTTCCTGGTAAGAAGGGAGGGTGAAAATATCTATTTGTTCAAAAATATATTTTAGGTCTCCTGAAATATGACCAAGTATCTTTATCGTAGAATTTTTCTCTGAAGCTCTTTGAACGAAAAAGTCTAGAAGGCCATTTCCGACAATAAGCAATTCAAGATTATTATATTTAAAACTTAATTTTTCATAAGCTTCCAAGAGCTCAGTAATTCCTTTAGTACTTTCAACTCTAGAAACGAAACCTAACGTTATTTTATTTTGTTTTGAAATCTTCTCTATTGCTATGTCTTCTACACCATTTCTTACTATATTTATTTTATCTTCTGCAAAATTTAATTTGATACACATGTCATTTTTTATGGCTTGAGAATTAACAATAATCATGTGAGTTTTAGTTTGAACTATACTATTTATACTTTTCCAGAATATTTTAGAAAGAATATTCTTTGGAATTGTAGGGGTACTTACAATTGTCATTACAGGTTTATATTTTATTGGAATAAAAAATAGAGAAAAAATTAGATAATTGGAAGCTGGATAGCCTCCATTGCATAAAATTACGAACTGAGGTCTCTTGGAAATAATAAAGAAATATAGTGAAATATAAGAAATAAAATTTTGAAAAAAACCTACTGGAAATAATAATAACTTTAATAACCCACGTTTAAAGCGAGAGAGGTGTTTAACTTTTTCACTTGAGTTAAAAATATTTATTGATTGAAAAAAAGCATCAAAAGGAAGCCTGGAATGATTAAATGCTTTAATGGCTTCAACATTCCCTAATATATATATATTCTCGAATTCATCGGCAATTGCGGAAACTATGTCTTCAATATACTTGTTTGCACCACCTGAAACATAGTTTTCAGTAACGAAGATTATTGATTTAGATTTCATTTCTTGTATATTGCTATTTGATAACTAGAGGTAAAGTTAGAATTTATTTTTCCGAAAGTCCACTTGAGAATTCTCATAGCTATTTTGACAATAACTCTAACAAGAGAATTTTTAATTTCAGCTACTGGGAAAAGACCATGCTCGAAGCCACCGATATATTTGTTAGAAATAATTTTTAAATTATATTTTTTCCCAAATTTAGAAAAGTTTTTTAATTGCATAGTTTTTAAGTTGTGACCCGGGATTAACTTATTTTCAATAAATTGATCTATGATTTTTTGTAAGTAGAAGTTTATGCCTACGAATCTAGGAATACCTATAATTAAGTAACCATCGTCCTTGACGAGATCCATTTGATTCTTAAGAACTGATTCATAATTTTCAAAGTGCTCTATAAAGCCTAATGAGAGGACAATATCAAACTTTTCGTTAAGCTGATGATTAAAAAAATCACCTGTAATAACGCGATAATTCTTTATATTTTGCAATTCAAGATTTTCAATTGTCTTACTCGCAGCCAATGGAATATATTCGATTCCCGTCACTTTGCATTGTAGTTCTGTGGCTAAGAAACTTAACCATTTTCCTGGTGCGCAACCTATTTCCAGTGCAGTTGTTTTGTCAGACTTATTAATCACTCTAAGAATTTCGTTAGCAATGACTCGATCATTCTTAAAGCCCATATCAACTTTTACGGGTAGACTTAGAGTGGCCCAATAATTTGCCCAAAAATCTTCAGTTGTAAGGTCATTGCTCATAGAGTTCCGTAGTCACTAAGTGTTATTTTTTTAGAAATATCATAGTATTATATAGTATTAAAGTGTAATGTTAGTAACATATAATTTGAAAATTTTGCTAAACATGGCTCTCGTAAAATGAAATTTAGTGTCATTATTCCAACGTATAATAGAGCTGATTTGCTAAAGGTCTGTTTAGAGTCTTTAGTTGCTCAGTCTTTTAAAGATTTTGAAGTTATAGTATGTGATGACGGTTCAACTGATAACAGTAAAGAAATTGTCGAGTTATTCCATGCCCATTTAAATTTAACTTATTTTTATGAAGAAAACTGGGGTGGTCCTGCCCGCCCTAGAAATAATGGTATTCGTCTTTCAAGGGGTGAATGGTTAGCTTTTTTAGATTCTGACGATTATTGGTCAAGCCATAAGCTTGAAACGATAAATAATTATATTTCTAAGGGCGAAGTTTTTTATCATCGTATGATTGTTCTAAATGAAAAAAATGTACAAATTTCTTCAATAAATTCTAAAGATATAAAAATGCCTGTTTTTGAAACCATGCTAGTTGAAGGAAATCGAATTCCACTTTCAAGTGTAGTTTGTAGAAAATCAAAAGTCTTAGAAGCCGGTGGCTTCTCGGAAGAGAAGAAGTTTATAGCTGTTGAAGATTTTGATCTTTGGTTGAAGTTAAGTTTGTTGAAATGTGAATTTCTATTTGTCCCTGAGTTTCTAGGGTTTTATTATGCAGGAGGAGGCAATATTTCCCAAGCTAGTTTAAAGCAGATTAAAAAATTAAGATCTATATATTTAAAATATCTTCCATATATTTTAGATAAAAGTACAAAACGACAAGTTATAGGTTCGTTCTACTATCAAAAATTTAGAATGATATTTATGATGGATAGGGATCCTGAAAACTATAGTATTTTGAAAAAAGCTTTTTTATTTTCTAATTTTAAAACCAAGATAAAGATTATTGTTGTCTTTATTGTAGAGTTTTGTAATTTGATCGCTCTATATCGTAAAGCCCGCCTATTGTTATCTCTTCGGTTTATGGGTAGGAATAATTGAAAAACATTAAACTGACTTTCCTGTTATTGATTGCTTTTTATTTTTCTTTTCATTTTGTAATTCCGGCAGTTTGTTATTGGAAGCTCGGTTATGTATCGACTTATAATGCAAATGTTTTGGACTTCCAATCTATGAGAATAGGTTTTTTGTTAAACTTTACCAGTCTTTTTGTTGGAGGAATTGCGATTGCGGTTACTCCAACTAAAAAGATAGTTCCCCCTGTTTGGAAAGAGAAGAACTCATTGATCTTTTTATTGCTTTCTCTTTTTTTTACGGTCGGTGTTTTTTTAACCAATCTAGATTTTTTTGATTCTTTAAAAACTTCATTGACACGACATGATTATTGGGTTTTCGGTGAAATGTTTTTCAATCTTGATTTTTATATTTTATTTGCAATGACATATTCTTTTAATTTTATAAGTGAGTCTCAGTTATTTTATGTTTTTATCAAGATTCTATCAGCAGCCAGGTCTGCCCCATTGGTTTTATTTCATTATGGGATGTGTTCTATTGCCAGCCCTGTTGCCATAAAGTATAGAAAAAAAATTATAGTCTATTTAGTAATATCATTTGCTTTCAGTATTTTTGGTTTTAATTGGGCAACAAAAATTAGAAACGAAAAAATTACAGGAGAAATAGTTACTAATCAGCCAATGGGGCATCGATTATCTCAAACTGTAACTGTAAGCCATCAACTTTTTTATCAGATATTAGGGCGAATATCATATTTAGAAAATGCCATGCTACCTATTCATTTCAAAGATGACCCTAAGAGATCTGAGATTTTTAAGAATAAATATTCTTTCAAGAGACAGATGGAGCTTTTTATAAATAATATAGTTCCAGGTGATATTTTCGAATTCGATGTTTATCCTAATCAATATTATCGTGCAGCTTTTATGAATATGTCAGTAGCTCAGGCTAAGGAGTTTTATACTTCAGTCAACCTTACGTTGCCTGTTTATTTTTATATGTATTCCAATTTCGTTGTCAGTTGTCTTGCTTCTTCTGTAGTCATTTGGATTTACTTTGTTGTGACTTCTGCTTTTTTCAAGCTTCATCCATTATTAGGAATGGGATGGCTCGCAACATTTTATCCTGGCTTATTAACATTTTTTGATTTTGTTATGATTGGAAAAGCACTTGTCTTGATTGCCATTTCTACCGGGTTGTTTTTGGTTCTAGCTAGGATCAATTTAAGGGCGATCTTAGGACGTTGGGGTAGGGTAGAGGATTAAATTCTTTTTATCTCTTTAGAGAATTGCAAAGCCTTAGCAATATTCCTTAAATACATTTAAAATGACAGATCCAAAGTCTGGAGCATTAGGTGTAGAAATATACCTATCGACTGGAGCTTCCTGGGCAAAAGCTTTTTTTGGTGCCAAAACTTTTAATTTATAATTTTTAGCTTCATAAATAGGCAAACAAAATGATTCAATTTGAGAAGTCACAATCAGGACTTTCGCTTCTTGATATAGTTCAAAAATAGTTTCTCTTGAAACATTGTATACAATTTTAATGTTGTTATTTTTTAAATTCACTATTGTGTTTAAGATTTTTTTATTTGGTTTTTCAGTTACAACAAGTAAGCTTGGGCCAACAATAGGGAATTTATCCCATTCAATTAAAAGCTCATTTAATTGCTTATGTTTTGCATTTCCAGAAATTGTTATGAAGTCATATTTTTTTTCAACCTTTGGTTTTGCTTCAGGAAAAAATGGAAGGAAAGGCTTCAAGAAAACTGGCTTGTGAAATTTGGTCAGAGAGTTTTTCATCCACTCTGTCTGAACCCATATCTGATCGACATGATTGATAAAAAGATAGAGCCATAATTTTTCATAAGATAATCTGAGATAAGATTTTAAAGAATCGGCGATAATTTTACTTTTTGGCAGTAAGAGAGCATTTTGAAGATAAAGAATTACATTGGACTTTAATTTAAATGCTGGCGGAAGATTTGAGAAACAGAGAATGTCTTCCATGGGATATTTTTGGCTAAGTTTTTTTAACAAAAATTCAGCCTTCCAACGATTAAAAAGTGAAGGTTTGATGCGAGAAACTTGCATTTGAGTTAAATTAATCGAAGAGAGGTTATAACGTTCATCACAAACAAGATGAGTGATTTTACCGAAAATCTCTTTATCGAGCAGATGATCCAGCAAAACCTTACCACCACCTGAATGAATGCTCGTAGCATAAATTATCATTTTACTTTCTCGATCCTGTAAATTAGTACAATATATTATCTTAAATTAAGCGATTGTTACAGGAAAGTTACTCATGAAAATATTAATTTTTGGTGTAGGTGGAATGATTGGACATAGGGTATGGCTTGAGGCTAATCAGATCCCAAATGTTGAAGTATTCGGTCTTGTTCGAAAGTCTAAAACTCACTATGAAAAATTTGGAATTTTTAACGATAATGTATATTATGATACTGATGTATCTGATTGGGTAAATGTAGAACATATTCTTAATAAGCTTAAACCGGATGTAATCGTTAATGCATTAGGGATTACGATTAGAAAACCAGAAATGGGGGATTTTAATCTAGCCCTTACAGTGAACTCTTTTTTCCCTCACAAATTATTAAAATGGGCCCAAGCTATCCAATCTCGCATTATACATTTATCTACGGACTGTGTATTCGATGGTGATCAGGGTCATTACCTAGAAACAAGTCAACCATCGGCCAAAGACATTTATGGCAAAACAAAATTTCTAGGAGAAATTGAAGGCAGTGGTGCATTAACTTTAAGGTTCTCATGTATTGGACGAGAGCTTGAGTCCCATACTGAATTATTAGATTGGTTCTTGTTGCAAGAAGGAAAAAAAATTAAAGGTTTTTCGAAGGCCATATATTCCGGATTAACCAACATTGTAATCGCTAAAGAGATTTGCAGAGTTATTACTAATTTTTCCGAGTTAACTGGAGTTTATCAGCTATCTAGCACTCCCATTACCAAATATGATTTGCTGTGCTTGGCTAAAACATATTTTAAATTAGACGTGGAAATAGAGAAATTTGATAATTATATTTCTGATAAATCATTAATATGCGATAAGTATAAAAAAGGCACTGGGTTTAATGCTCCGAGTTGGGCGGCAATGTTGGAAGAAGTGGTAAACGATAAGAAGATTGATTATAAAATTTTTTAGGGAATTATTATGTTTAGTGGAAAGCGAATTTTAGTAACTGGCGGAACAGGTTCAATGGGGAAAACTTTTGTAAAAAGAGTTTTATCTGGAGAGCATGGTATTCCTGAGAAAGTCATAGTTTTTTCCAGAGACGAAGGAAAGCAGCATTATATGCGCCTGGATTACTTACATAAAAAAGTTAGTACAGATGAAGTCATTTACAATAATTTTAAAAATGTTCTGGAATTTAGAATTGGTGATGTTAGAGACTATGCAAGTATATGCTCGGCTCTGAGAGACGTAGATATCGTTATCAATGCTGCAGCTTTAAAGCAGGTGCCTTCTTGTGAATACTTCCCATATCAAGCAGTTCTTACAAATATTATGGGTGCAGAAAATATTGTAAGAGCTATCACTGAAAATAATTTGCCGGTTGAAACAGTCGTCGGAATCAGTACAGATAAAGCTGCAAAGCCAGTCAATGTAATGGGTATGACGAAAGCTATCCAAGAA
The DNA here is from genome assembly GCA_014376445.1 of Bacteriovorax sp. Taxonomy (GTDB): domain Bacteria; phylum Bdellovibrionota; class Bacteriovoracia; order Bacteriovoracales; family Bacteriovoracaceae; genus Bacteriovorax. Next base: position 52,071 of record JACMRM010000091.1, read on the forward strand.
AGAATTTTTACAACAGCAAACGTTTTAAATAAAAAAACACGCTTCATGTGTGTTCGTTATGGAAACGTGCTGGCTTCAAGAGGATCAGTGATTCCACTTTTCCATGAGCAAATTAGACAAGGTGGACCTGTAACTTTAACTGTTCCAGAGATGACAAGATTTTTACTCAGCTTAGATCAAGCAGTTGATACCGTCTTTGCAGTTATTCAAAATGGAAAACCTGGTGATACATTTGTTCCGAGAGCACCATCGGCAACAGTTGAAAATATTGCAAAAGCTCTTATCGGAAACCGAAAAATTGAAACAAATATTACAGGGATTCGTCCCGGTGAAAAAATGCACGAGATCATGATTTCTGAAGAAGAGATTCACCATTCTCATAAAGCAGGCGACTGGTATGCTATCAGATCAATGCTTCCTGAAGTTGGACACTACTCTGGAAAAAATGCTGAACTTACAAAAGAATATAGCTCAGGAGATGAAGTTTTAGATTTAGAAGGGACAGTTGCTTTGTTAACGAAGCACGGTTTGATGGATATTTCTAAGACAGATGAAAATAACAGTAGCGAACTTTTAAGATAGGAAATTTATATGACTTTAAAAGTAATGACTATTGTGGGGACGAGACCAGAAATTATTAAAGTAAGCCGTATTGCTGCTTTACTTGATACATATTTCACACACATTCTTGTTCATACTGGACAAAATTATGACTACGAATTAAATGAAGTTTTCTTCAAAGATTTAGGGGTAAGAAAACCAGACTATTTTCTAGATGCTGCTAAAGAAACAGCTGCCCAAACAATCGCTCAGGTGATAGCCAAGTCTGATGAGATCATGCAAAAAATTAAGCCAGATGCACTTTTAGTTTATGGAGATACTAATAGCTGTCTTTCAGTTATATCAGCGAAGCGTTTACAAATCCCTATCTTTCACATGGAAGCAGGGAATAGATGTTTTGATCAGCGTGTTCCAGAAGAAATCAACAGGAAAATTGTTGATCATCTTTCGGATATCAATATGGTTCATTGTGAGCACTCACGTCGTTATTTGATCAATGAAGGGCTTCGTCCAGAACTGATCATTAAAACAGGTTCTCCGATGAAGGAAGTTTTAAACTTTTATGCAAAACAAATTAACGAATGCGATGTTCTCGCCCGTTTAAATGTTAAATCAAAAGATTTTTTCATTGTAAGCGCTCACAGAGAAGAAAATGTTGATTACGAAGATAATTTTAACAATCTTCTAAATTCTCTATACGCTGTTGCTGAAAAATTCAATAAACGCGTAATTGTTTCAACACATCCAAGAACAAGAAAAAAACTCGAATCACTAGGAGCGAAAGAATTTAGTCCACTGGTTGAATTTATGAAGCCTATGGGATTCTTTGATTATAACAAACTTCAGAAAGAAGCTTTGTGTGTAATTTCTGATAGTGGAACTATTACTGAAGAATCTTCAATCTTAAAATTTCCAGCTATCATGATTCGTCAGGCCCATGAGCGTCCAGAAGGAATGGATGTTGGTGCCGTCATCATGTCCGGGCTGAAGGCCGAAAGAGTTATCGATTCAATTAATATGGCCGTTAAACAATTTGAAAATTTTAAACCTCTCGATATTCCGGACTATGCTTCTGACAGAGTCTCAGATCAGGTCGTAAAAGTTATTCAAAGCTACGTTGATTATATCAATAGAGTTATCTGGCGTAAAAAGTAGCAATGAAAATTCTCGTTGTTACTCAATATTTCTGGCCAGAGAATTTCAGAATTAATGATCTTTGCGATGCCCTGATTGAAAGAGGACATGAAGTCACGGTCTATACAGGGTTGCCAAATTATCCAGAAGGATCATTCTTTAAAGGTTATTCTTTCAAAGGCCCTTATTTTGAATCCAAAGGTAAAATTAAAATTATTCGAAGCCCTCTCATCACTAGAGGGAAAGATAAAAGTTTAAGACTCGCTTTAAACTATTTTTCTTATTTTTTTTGTGCAAGTTTTCTTGCACCATTTTTGGTACGTGGTAAATTTGATAAAATTTTTGTCTATGAACCTTCACCTATAACAGTCGCTATTCCCGGTATTGTTTTAAAATATCTCAAAGGCGCACCGATGTTTTTTTGGGTAACAGACTTGTGGCCGGAGAGTCTGGAAGCTACTGGGGTTGTAAAAAACAAAACGGCCCTAAACATCGTCGCCCGGTTAGTTAAAGTTCTTTATAAACTCTCAGATAAAATTTTAGTAACTTCAAAAGGATTTATTCCACGAGTAGAAGCTCTGGGAGCAGAGAGAGAGAAAATTATTTACTGGCCTCAGTGGGCAGAAAGTTTTTTTGGAAAAAAAACGGCCGACTTCAATGATACTAATTTACCTCAAGATGGTTTTACAATTATGTTTGCCGGTAATATCGGATCATCTCAGGACTTTGAAACAATTGTTTCGGCCGCAGTATTATTAAAAGAGCACAAAAATATTCATTTTGTTATTCTTGGCGATGGAATAATGAGAGTGCCGGCAGAAGAAAAAGTAAAAAAAGAAAACATTCAAAACAACTTCCATTTTCTGGGCCGAAAGCCAATCGAGAGCATGCCGTACTATTATTCAAAGGCCGATGTAATGCTGATGAGCCTTACAGATTCCGATTTGTTTTCTATTACTGTTCCTTCAAAGCTACAAAGTTATCTTGCGAGTGGAAAACCGATTTTAGCATCCATGAATGGAGAAGGTGCAGATATCGTCAGGGAATATAAAGCAGGTCTTGCATGTCCTGCGACTAACCCTAAAATTCTATCTGAAACGGTGCTGAAAATGTCACAACTCCCGAAAGAAGAACTAAGGACGATGGGAGAAAATGCATTTAAATGTTACCAGTCAGAATTTGAGCGTGAAAAACTTATTTCAATTCTTGAAGAAGAATTCAAGAAGTTAAAATGAAAAAAGTTTTTATCACAGGATCTTCAGGATTTGTTGGCTCTAATCTTTTAATCGAATGTGCAAAAAAAAATATTGAATGTATCGCTGGCTCTCGCAAGCTCTATGGTGATCTGGTTAAGCAGGACCATTGGGAGACGTTTTTAACCGGATGTGATGTTGTCGTTCATCTGGCCGCCCGTGTTCATGTTATGGATGAAACCGATAGTGATCCGCTTTCTGCCTTTAGAAAAACCAATGTTGAGGCAACATTAAAAATTGCAAGAGCTGCAAAAAAATCAGGAATTAAAAGATTTATTTATATTTCCAGCATTAAGGTTAATGGTGAATTTACTTATGACAAACCTTTTAGCTCTTCCGATACACCTAATCCACAAGACCCCTATGGGATTTCTAAAATGGAAGCTGAGCAGGAGTTATTAAAACTGCAAGAAGATACAATTTTTGAAATTGTTATTATCCGACCACCATTAATTTATGGGCCAGGGGTGAAAGCAAATTTTGAAAAATTATTAAGACTCGTGCAAAAAAATATACCTCTTCCTTTTGGAAGTGTTCACAATAAAAGAAGTCTTGTTTCTGTTTATAATCTTTGCAGTCTTATAATCAATTGCTTTGATAATCCGGCAGCTTCAGGAGAAATTTTTTTGGTTTCTGATGATCATGATTATAGTTTGAAAGCTCTTATTGGCCTCATGGCAGGGGTTTCAAATAAAAAACCTATCCTGCTACCAATACCTGTTTCTCTCATGAACTTTACTGCTAAAATTTTGAGCAAACAAGATTATGCGGACAGATTATTCGGTAATCTTCACGTAGATATATATAAAACTAAATCTCTTTTAAATTGGCAGCCACCAGTAAGTTTTAGAGAAACGTATTCTCAGAAAAATTAATGCTGAATATTTTTTCTTGATAAAACTTTATATCCGGTTAAAAAAATAATTTTTATATCAAATAAAAGGCTTCTTTTATCAAGATACTCCTTATCAAATTTTACTTTTTCCTCAATGGATAATTCATCTCTTCCATTTATCTGGGCCCAACCAGTCACACCGGGAGCAATAGTATGAATACTCTTTTTAGTTCTTAATTCCATAAGATCATATTGGTTAAACAATGCTGGTCTTGGTCCAACCAAGCTCATGTCACCTTTTAAAACAGACCAAAGCTGAGGAAGTTCATCAAGGCTGGATTTTCTTAAAAAAGAGCCAATCGGGGTCAAATAGCTTTTTCCATCAGCAAGAAGATGAGTGGCCACTTGCGGTGTGTCGATTTGCATAGTTCTAAACTTGGGCATTAGAAATATGTCATTATTTTTACCAATGCGTTTCGACCAATGAATAGCAGGCCCTGGACTTGTTATTCTTACCAGGATCCTGACTATAAAGTAAGGAATGCTAAAGATTAGCAAAGCAAGAAGACTAAAAAAAATATTAAAAGCGCGTATTGTCATTAATTCTCTCATGACAGTGGTAAAAAGGAATTATAAGATAATTTTTATAAATTTACGAAGAGAAATGAATGGCCAACCTGTTTTCAAATTTTAGAAATCCAAGAGTTGTTTTAGCTTTTGCCTACGACCTTCTTATTGCAGCCCTTTCATTCTGGGGTGCTCTCTATCTTCGATTTGATACTATGGATAATGCTCTCATAGACAACTTATCTTTCAATCGTTTTTTCTTCATGGCCATGGTTATTCATTCAGCAAGTTTTGTTCTCAATGGCCTTTATAAAGGTGTGTGGCGCTTCAGTAGTATGTATGACCTTATCAGGGTTGTAAAAGCATCTGCCATCTCAGTAGTTTTGTCTTTGGTACTCTGTTTTTACATGACGAGACTTTATAATGTCCCAAGATCAATGTTTCTTATCGAATTTCTTTTGTTAGTAATCGGTTTAGGCGGCGGACGATTTATTTATAGATATTTGAAAGACCAGACATCACTTAGATCTATGATTGGAGGAGCTGATGCCGATGCAAAGAGCGTTCTAATTGTTGGGGCCGGCAGAGCTGGGGAGAAACTTTTACGTGATATTCATTCAACTCCAGCGCTGCAATTAAATGTAGTCGGATTTGTTGATGATGATAAATTTAAAAAAAATGCTTTAATTCACAATGTAAAAGTATACGGTGGGGTAGAACTTATTCCTTCAATCGTAGCTAAAAATCTTGTAGACAAAATTTTTATTGCAATCCCTTCGTCTAACGGAGAGGAAGTTAAAAGAATTGTAGATTACTGCAAGCAAACATCTGCAGAAGTAAAAATCTTACCAAAGATGGACCAGCTTCTATCTAACCAGGTAGAACTTTCTTTACTAAGAAACCTGAACATCGAAGATTTACTTGGCCGAGACCAGGTAACACTTGATACTGCTCACTTACATACAATGATTACAAATAAAGTTGTACTAGTAACCGGTGCTGGCGGATCAATCGGTAGTGAGTTGTGTGCACAAATCGCAAAGTTCAATCCAAGCATGCTTGTTATGTGCGATTACTGTGAATTGTTCATGTACGAACTAGAAATGAAATTTAAAGAAGATTACCCTGAAGTTCCTTTCTTCCCAAAAATCGTCGATGTTAGAAATGCACATAAATTAGATCAGGTTTTTGCAGAATATAGTCCACATATCGTTTTCCACGCGGCCGCGCACAAACATGTACCAATGATGGAACACAATCCAATCGAAGCAATCGAAACAAATATTAAAGGTACCAAGATTGTTGGTGAAGCAGCATTAAAGTATGGCGCTGAAAAATTCATCATGATCTCTACAGATAAAGCAGTAAACCCTACAAACGTAATGGGTGCGAGTAAGAGAATTGCTGAAATGGTTATTACTGATCTTTCCAAGAGAAGCAATACGACCAAGTTTATCTCAGTTCGATTCGGAAACGTTTTAGGTTCAAACGGTTCTGTAATTCCACTCTTCAGAAAGCAGATTGAAGAAGGGAAAGATATAACAGTTACTCATCCTGATATCATCCGCTACTTCATGTCTATTCCTGAAGCCTGCCAGTTAGTTCTTCAGGCGGGTTCTATGGGAGAAGGAGGAGAAATCTTCGTTCTCGATATGGGAGAGCCTGTAAAGATTGTTGATCTTGCGAAAGAGATGATTCGACTTGCCGGAATGACAGAAGGAAAAGATATCAATATTGTTTTCTCAGGGCTGAGACCTGGAGAGAAATTATATGAAGAGCTTTTTAGTGATAAAGAAGCTTATGAGTTTACTCATCATGGGAAGATTCGTAAGGCGCTATTCAGAACGTTAGATGAGTCGTTTCATGCTCAGTTGAAGAATTTAATCACGCTTGAATCTGCTGAACCGGATACAGTTGTTTATTTGATTAAAGAGATGGTGCCTGAGTTTACGCATTTTCGATTAAAAGCTGAAAACATCTTAGAGGAAGCGCAACAATAAATATTTTATTAAATAATTCGGTATTATTTATGTTGAAAATTTTTGTTAAAGTTAGCGACTATGTTTTTACGGTTTTTAAGCAACTATCTATTTAAAAAAAGTTGGAGAAATCTTCGTTCTGGATATGGGCGAGCCGGTTAAGATTGTTGATCTTGCGAGAGGGATGATTCGCCTTGCGGGTATGACGGAAGGAGAAGATATCAATATTGTTTTTTCCGGCTTGAGACCAGGTGAGAAGCTTTTTGAAGAGTTGTTTAGTGATAAAGAAGCTTATGAGTTCACTCATCACGGGAAGATTCGGAAGGCGTTTTTTAGAACGCTGGATGAATCGTTTCATGGGCAGTTGAAGAATTTAATTTAGTTAGAGTCTGCTGAGCCGGATACTGTAGTTTATTTGATTAAAGAAATGGTGCCGGAGTTTACGCATTTTAGATTGAAGGCCGAAGTAGCGTTGGAAGAAACTCAGTAGTAGTTCAGTTTTTAATCGCAAATATTTATAAAAACCAAAAATACTATTAAAGAAATCGCAGACTTGAATCTCGAGTTGATCGACACGAGATGCAAACATAAAATTATTAAATCCGTGTTGGCAAAATTGCCCACGAAGTGCTATTGTGCAGTTGTAAGTGATCAAGCGATCTGAAGGATTCGTTTTTTGTGATTGTATTGATGATCTTCAGGCAATTGGATTTTTACTTTGAGGTGTACATGAATCCATATGATATAGATTATAGCCAATTCAAAATCTCTAAAAAGATTACTGACGAAAGAGATCTTTTGAAATTAAGACTTTTATCTCAACTAAGAATGATTATGGACAAGATGGAGAATTCCGAAATTTTAGATATTACGGGCCTTGATAAATCAGATTTATCACGTCTTCGCATCGGAAGTTTTGAAAGATTTTCTATAGACAGGCTTATTAAAATTTTTGACCAACTAGGGTTTAAAGTTGAATTTTCATTTACAAAAAAGAGGAAGAATTCTTAATCGAACTTGTAGTATAGCTTTTGGCTAACCATTTTTTAGGCTTCCTTTAACTTCAGAAAGAAACCTTTAAGCATGTATGAGTTTTTAGAATTTATCTTTAAGGATTTAGGTCATGATCAGTATTGAGTACCTAGAAATCTTTAATAGCTAAAAAATATACATATGAACTAAAGTCATTAATCCAAATTTATTATCTCATTCATATTAATAGCGTTCTTCGTAATTACATCAACTTAACCGATGCGTATAATTTTCACGAAAAGCATTTTGATTTAATAATATCTCTAATGTTTAGTATGCTCACTGGAATCCATTTTAGATTCTATTTTATACTAAGGAGACTTTATGAAACGAAATTTACTACTATTTTTGTCAACTTTCTTGCCAATGATTTCATTTGCATCAAGTGAGATCCCTAGAAATATTAATAAAATTTCAATAAATAACCCAAGTGCGGAGCAATCATTATTTGAAAAATTAGAGTATCGTGGAAGAGTTGAAACAAGGGATGCTGCAGATTCTGGAAGATCTACAGGGGGCGGTCATCATTGTGTAACTACAGAAAAATGATTTTAGAAAATAAAAATAAGCTGATGCTAATAATGTTTATTACTATCATAATAAGCATTAGTTTAATTTTAAAATCTAAACTTGATGACAAGGCTGATATAATGAAAATCAATATTGGATATGAATTTAATTCGTCTGCAAAAACTTTGGACCCATCCAAAATTGAAGATATATATCAATCTAATTTAATCGAAAATCTATATAGTAGAATTATCGAATACGATACAAAGGGAAATTTAACTTGTGTTTTGTGCAAGAAATTCTGGATAGAAAAATCAACAATTGTGTTCGAATTTAGAAATGATATTAAAACTATTGATGGAATTGTTATTTCAGCAGACGATGCAAAGCTCTCTTATCAAAGGTTGATAAATTCTAAAACAAATACTCACGGAAATTTTTCTAACTTTATTGATATTGAGAATAGTAATTCAATAAGTACAGTTGGAAATATTTTAAGAATAGAAGTTCTAAAGCCTCATTATGTACAATTCGTGCTTCCACTTTTGGCCAGTATGGATTTTTCAATAATAACATCAAAGGCAATCGACGAGGAAAAAAAACTAGGTTATTTAGAGCTCAGGAATACATCTGGGCCATATTATTTAAAGCAAGACGATGAAAGCGGAAAACTAATCTTGCACGCAAATTTACATCATCCATTTTATAGTAAAAGTATGGCACAAGAAATTAATATTGTGCCAGTGGTTTATGGGCACGGTATTGATGACTTTCTAGATGATAAGATTGATGTTTTAGATGTTACTTATTATCCAAGTTTACCTCAATATGAAAGACTATTTAATCAAAAAATTAAAAAATTTAATGCACATAAAACACTTCTAATTAATGTCTTTTTAATAAATTTTTCTTTAAGGGCCAACAAGAAATTTACATCAGAGCAACTTTTTTATGCAGGCTCAATTGTTAGTGATATTTGTAAGGGATTTAAGAAATATGGATATGGTTTTCAAGATGTATTTGAATTTTTCCAATCTACTGGTACAGGACATTTGAATGAATCTCAAATTGAGCATCTAAAAAAATTACGATTGGTAGATAAAAAAATTAATTTTACTACACCTATTGAATTAGGTGTAAGTCAGATTGTCTTTGAAAAAATGAAAAAAGCATTTGAACAATATCCCGAGATTAAAGTTAGGTCATTTCCAATAGATCCCGCATCAATGCCAGCTGAGGAACGCCCCGACATGTATTTACAAACAACTGATTCTAGTTTTAATGAGGACATTTCTTTAATGAGTTATAACTTTTCTATGGGGTACTTTGGGACTAGCAAAATTGAAGGTGATAACTGGATAAAAGATTTTAGTGATTTACCCAACAAGGAAGATAGAGTTAAAAAACTGCAAAATTTTCAATTAAACTTACTTGAAAAACCTATAATTATGCCTATAGGTGCATCACCTTATTGGGCAATTGCTAGGGAAGACTTAGAATTAAATTTCGCTGAAAATTTTCCTGGGAGTTCTTGGTGGAAGATACGAAAAAAATAATTAACTGGTCATTGGAAAATGCTGATCTATTATCATTAAAAGTAGAATATTATACAGGTTTAAGAAAAATATTTCCTCATATTTTCGATATTGGAATTTTTATTGAAGTAGAAGGTAAAGTATCACATGGTCGTGGCACTGATGACTTTGAGGAAGTAGCTTACGCAAAAGCATTGTCTGAGGCTTTAGAAAGAGCATCAATAAATTACTTCAATATTAAAAATACAAATGGCCTGGCAGTTCACTTTGACATTGATTCTGCTAAGAAAAATGGACGAGAAGAATTACTTGAAAGAGATGCATTTCTCTGTCATTTTCTTTTGGGCAAAGGTTTTATTGAAAGGAATCCTTTTAATAATAAATTTAATTTTGAACATTTAAGTAATCAAAATATTTCTATAAAATTTTTTGAGATGTGTAGATATCAAGATGGAGTTGGCATACTTTGTATTGCTAATGGAGAAAGCTTTAAGCGTCCTTTTGGTAATATTTTTGGAAGTGCTTTTGGAGATAATGAGGAAATTGTTTTCAAAAAAGCTTATATTGAGGTTTTAAGACTCGTTATGCATATAAAAGATAAAGAAATTGTTTCAATTAATTTAGCTAAATTTAAAGAATTAGAAAAATATAACTTTTCTGACCATGGAAAGTTATCTTTGGATCTAGAGTACTCAAAAAAAATTAATTCCTTTATTAATGAAAATGTTTTAGATATGACAAAAGAAGTTCAAAGTGAAGACTTTCAATATGAAATTCTTGATTTAAGTCTTATTCCGTTACCTAACCTACCATTACATATAGTTTGGACTAGAAACTTCAAACTTCAAAACCTCTTTACTGGAAAAAGTGAAGAGACAAAAATAAATATGAAACGTCTTTCTCAAGTAAGTAATTGCGTTATAGAGTTTAAAAATATTAATTCGTTCCCACACCCTTTTGACTAATGAAAATTAAAAATTTTTGGAAAAAATCAATTACTAGGTTTGCAATATTTCAAATTACACTTCTTGTTATCCTTATTGCTGTATTTAGCTTGTTCGGCTCGTACTCAAGAAAATCACAGGCGGATCTCCTTAGTTCAACAGTGAGAAATAGTTTTTTAACGGGAGATAATAGGAATGTAATTAATTCTTTAAGCAGTACAATTAATAATAATTTTGGACTTATTGTTGTTTACAATATTAAAGGCGAAGAAATTTTTAAAATTGGTGACGAAAATGCTAGGGAAAATTTTTTTACTAAAGTGCATACGTATGAAGTACTTGCCAATTTAGACTTCTCTCAATCTTCAGTAGGAAAAATTGTATACTATTATAGTTTATTTATTTTTTTAAAAAATAGTATATTGGTATGGTTGATATTTTTAGGAGTCAGCTTGCCTTTTTTAATTTTTGAAAAAAGACGTTTGGAACAGATACATCAAGACCAATTAAGGCATTTGAAGATTGAAACAGCTAAACAAATCACTGAACAAATGTCTCATGATATTCGATCTCCTTTAGCAGTCTTAAGAAATGTAATTGAAGATATTACAAATGTTTCTAACATAGACTTGCTAATTTTAAATCATGCAATAACAAGAATAGATGAAATAGCTCAAGATATTCTAGAAACCAGAGACAGGGATAATCTTGATAATGTAAAATTAATTAACATAAACAAAATTTTAGAATCTATTATTACAGATAAAAAAATTCAATTTAAAAAATTAGACAATATAGAAATTGTTTTTTCAAACTACAACGAAATATTATTTTCAGAAATTAACTCAATTAATTTTTACAGGATAATATCAAACATAATTAACAATTCAGTAGAATCCATAAAAGAACATGGGAAGGTCTACATTGAACTGACAAAACTGAATAATAATGCTTTAATTTTTATTAAAGATAATGGAAAAGGTATACCTGAAGAAATTTTAAGTAGAATTGGCCAGCGTGGCTTTTCATTCGCTAAGTCTGGCTCTGGGTTAGGACTTTCTCATGCTAAGAACAATATTGAGCTCTGGAATGGTCAACTAGAAGTTACTTCAAAACTAGGATCCGGAACTGAGATTAAAATATCAATCCCATTAAAAAATGATTTTACCAACGCTTTACATATAGAAGATAAAGATGAATATGAATATGAATATGTTTATATCGACAATGATGAATTGTTACGTTTAGTTTGGGATGAAATTGCAATTAAGAAAAAAATAAATTTGATAACTTTGAAATCTCCTGCTGAATTTGATATCAACAGTAAAAAATTTAGCAAAGAATTTACGAAAATATATCTTGATAGTGATTTTGGTAAAGATATAATAAGAGGTGAGGATTTTGCTATAATGTTGCATGAAGAAGGTTACAAATATATTTTTATATCTACAGGTTATGGGCCAGAAAAATTTTCTCATCTTCCTTGGCTGAAATATGCTGGAAAAAAGTGCCCACTTTAAAGTGACTATTTAACCTTAATTTAAATAATATAAGTATGACTCTTCAAGATAAACTAGTAGACCCTTCCTGGAAAAAAATTCTCAACGAAGAATTCAAAACCCCATATTTCCAAGATTTAGAAAAAACCCTTTCAATTGCCTACAAAAATGAAACAGTTTACCCTCCCCAAAACGAAATCTTCACCGCCCTAAACCTAATCCCCTTCTCAAAAGTAAAAGTCGTCATCATCGGCCAAGACCCATACCACGGCCCAGGCCAGGCACACGGTCTCAGCTTCTCAGTTAAAAAAGGAATCCGCCTCCCACCATCTCTAGTAAACATTTTCAAAGAACTCCAATCCGACATCGGCATCACTCCCCCAAAAGACGGTGACCTTGAAGCATGGGCCAAAGAAGGCGTCCTCATGCTTAATAATCAACTCACAGTCATCGAAGGAAGTCCTATGTCTCACAAAGACATCGGCTGGAATGAATTCACAGATAAAATCATCGAACTCTTAAACGAAAAACGTGAAAACTTAGTTTTCATCCTGTGGGGCAGCCCCGCACAAAAAAAAGCAAAAGCAGTCGATTTAAAAAAACATCACGTCATCAAATCAGTCCACCCACCACCCTTGGCTTCGTACAGAGGATTTTTCGAGAGCACTCCTTTCTCTAAAACAAACGCATATCTGGAATCTAAAGGGATCAAGCCTGTAAACTGGAAACTATAAAAAGTCCGAGTAGATTAATCAGGCTCTAAGAAAGTCATAAAAATAAATAGTGATTAGTTCATATTCCTTCTATTAAA
>JACMRM010000092.1 GCA_014376445.1 Bacteriovorax sp.
CAAGATATTGAGTTGCAATTACTTTTCTGCGGCGTCTGTCACTCAGATGTACATCAAGCAAGAAATGACTGGAAAAATACAATATTTCCCTGTGTACCCGGACATGAAGTTGTAGGCCGGGTTGCAAAGATTGGAGTTGATGTAAAAAATTTTAAAGTTGGAGATATTGCAGCTGTCGGTTGCATGATTGATTCATGCGGGTCTTGTTACAGTTGCAGCCATGGAGAAGAACAATATTGTGAATCACCAACAGGTTTTCTTGGCACATATAATGGAACTATGAATCCTAAAGGTCAAAACTCTTACGGTGGCTATTCAAACAAGCTTGTCGTAAAAGAACACTTTCTTTTAAAGGTGCCTGAAGGAATGCCAGCAGAAGTTGCGGGCCCCATTCTCTGTGCCGGTGTGACGACTTACTCACCGCTGAAGCACTGGGGTATCGGAGCAGGAATGAAAATTGGAATCGTGGGATTCGGAGGCCTTGGTCACATGGCCACACAGATCGCAAATGCCATGGGCGCTGATGTGACAGTCATCACCACTAGTCCAGAAAAAAAAGCGGATGCCATATCAATGGGCGCAAGCGACGTTATTGTTTCAACTGATGCAGATAAAATGAAAGAAGCAGTTAATAGTTTTCAATTCATATTAAGTACCATCCCCTACGAGCATGACATTTCACCTTACGTTGATTTACTCGAACGCGATGGCGTATTGGTATTTGTGGGTGTGCTTGTTCCCCAACCTGGATGGGATCCAACTAAAATCATTATGCACAGAAGATCTCTTGCCGGAAGTCTAATCGGAAGCGTTGCTGAAACTCAGGAAGTCCTGGACTTTTGCAACACTCACAAAGTTTTTCCAAAAATCCAAAAAATTGATGCAAAAGATATTAATGAAGCGTTCGAAAATGTTTTCAATAAAAAAGCGAGATACAGATACGTGATTGATCTCTCAAGTCTTGCGAAAGAAAAAGTTGAAAATCTTAAAGAGATAAAAAGTGTAGGGCATTTAATTGAAAAGCAAACACCGATAGGCGAGGAAGAAAGACCTTTGCAGTAACTTAATCTCCGTAAAAAAAAGTATAAATTGAATTTAAAAGGTTTTCCCAAGAAGCTACTTTATAACTTCTTGGGGAAAGATTTTAATAAAATTATCTTTTTTGATAAACACAGCTACTTTGCCCCGCCTTTGAGTCCGACAACTTTCTAAGTGTACCGTCAGCTTCTAAAGTGAGAATGCTGATTAGAGTTTGTTTTACTTTCCCAGGTGGTGTTGATCTTTCATCAAAAATCAAGGCCACGGATTTGATTACATTGCCTTCGAAAGTAACATTTTTTGAACTTCTGTTATCGCCTGTTTTTATTTCACCTTTATTAATGTTGCAAAATGATTCAGCAGCAGAATGATTATTGCGAACCTGAACTCCCTCGCAGAGTTTAATGATTTGCAGGCCTGCACCACAGTCTTCAGTATCCATGCGGATCAGGTCATAGTCTCCAACGAAACTCTCAACACCTGTAACTGTTAAGGGATCACTACCTTTTAATTCTGCTGGTGCTACTGTACTTTCTTTTTTCCCACAGGCCGAAAGTATTGTCACTAAAGTCATGAATAGGATTATTTTTTTCATATTTTCCCCCCAGAAATTATGTACCTTTTTGTATTGGAACATCTTAAAAAATCAAAATCAAATCTTCAAAAACTTGAATTCTTTTTTTCTTGGTAATTTGTGATGAATGAAAGATTTAAACTGATAATTTAGATTTTATTCTATGAAGTGGTGTCATTATGGTTTGACTTTAAGAAGGTACTGTGCTGTTTTCACATCATCTAAAATTAGTAACCAAAAGCTGAAGACCTTCATCTAGAAATTTATGTTGTATTTCTACCATTAAACCTGAAATATAAGCTTTATGAATAGGACAGAACAATTCTCAGAATTTAGAAAAAAAAATGAAGCAAAACTCGATATCACATTTTTTATATGTGGATTTATATTTGATGCTTGGATGGTTTCCTACCCAGATGAACCTCTAGTCATATTCCAGCAAGCTTTCTACTTATTTATTATCGCCCTGCTTATTCATTATGAATTGCTTTTCAGGCTAGAAAAATGGCATCCAACAAATTTTTCTATGAAAATTTGGCCCTACCAAAATTTTGCACTTCATTTCTGCCTGGGAACTTTACTTAATGTATATTCCCTATTCTATATAAAAAGCGCCTCAATATTCAGTAGTGCAGTTTTTCTTATCTTGATGCTCGTCATGATTTTCATGAACGAGCTGCCCTTTGTAAAAAAATCAAAAAAAATTAACTTAAAAGTCGGCCTCTATTCAATTTGCCTATTCTCGTACTTCTCTATTGTTTACCCACTTATTTTCGGATTTATTGGATTAGTACCCTTTTGTTTTTCTGTTGTAAGCACTCTGGCAATCTTACTTGTTCAATTAAGATTCCTTCGAAATATAGTCCCTGAGCCCGGTGTACTCTTTCATGCGATCTTTGCTCCAGTTGTTACTGTAGTGGTTATCTTTGCAAGCTTCTTTTTTCTAGGCTTAATTCCACCTGTGCCCCTAAGTGCAAAAGAGCAAGGTATTTATCATAATCTGGTAAAGCGAGATTCTCATTATTACTTGTACGCCGAAATGAATGAAAATAGTTTTTGGAATTTTGGAAAAAAAACTTTTCACGCTGAACCCGGTGATAAAATTTATTTTTATTCACAAATTTTTTCTCCAGCGAGAATCTCAGACAAGATCATTGTTCACTGGTTTAAAAAAAATAGTGTGGGCGATTGGGAAAGTATGGACAAGGTTCCGGTTGCGATTAAAGGAGGCCGCGAAGAAGGATTTAGAGCATTTACATTTAAATCAAATTTTGATGCCGGTGAATGGAAAATTTTTGTAGAAACAAGCACTGGAGTTGAGATTTCACGTCTTTATTTTGATGTAGTTAAAGTTGATAAAGAAGCCTCGAGAACATTTGAGGTTTTTAAGAGATGATAAATAACTCATTCGCATGTGCTTTATTTTTTATTTCCCTTCCAAGTGCCACCATACTGATAGTCAGGAAGTAATTTTGATTTATCACAACAGCCTTTGCATACAAAGACCCATTCTTTTGTTTGTGATATTCGAACGCGAAAAGCAACAGATGTTTGGGTTTTGCAAACCTCACAGATCTTGACTTTGGCAGGTGATTTTATTTTTTTAGAGCTCAAAGCATTTACCTAATTTAATTTTCTTAATACTCAGGAGACTCATCATTGTACTGACGGTCAAGACTTTGTGCTATGAATACACCAAAAGCCTGGAACCTTTTAGAGAAAACCTTTTAGAGGCAACGTTCAGGGTGGCGGTAGGAATTACGAATTTGTTGGCTCGTCTTTAAAGACAAAGCATCAATCGTCCAGTCCTGGATATCTTTTTGGTAGAGCTTTTCATAAATAAACGCTAGAGCACCAACTCGTAACTTGTTTCCAATAAAGCCCTGAGTGAGATAACCCCAGAAGTGATAATGAAGACCAGGAACATCGTCGCCTTCAACCAGTCGTTCGAGTTTATAGGAAACAACTGAAGATGTTTGACGGTCGACTGTAAGAGCGTCCCCGCTCATGATCCATGGAATTACTCCAAGGGCCACTATTGGATCGCCATAAATCTCGAGAGCCTTATTAAAAAGTTTTTCTGGAGTGACGGAAAAATTCTTCTGGTCTAGTAACCATAAAAAAAGCGGTGAACTAAACTGATTGTACTTTTGGGATTCAACAGTAAACTCACTGAACTTTTTATGATTAGGATTGCCGATGGCAAGAGTAAAAGGCTTTCCTTTATTCCCCGGCATTATTGTCTGAGTAATCGGAAGGCCATCGAGATCTAGAAACGGAAAGGTATAGTTTGCGACTTGAGGAAGATGATCCTCGATTTGTTGACGAAGATTTTCCTCATTACGTAGACTAAAAATTTTTGTTTTTCCGTTTAAGTAATCAACGTGACGCTTTCGAGCCAAGTGAATAAAAGAAGAGAAATAATTATCTACAGGCTCTTTAAGCACAAGCTTCGGATTCCCAAAAAGGATGAAGGCATTTTGAAGATAGTATTCTGACCGATCCATCGGGAACCCCGGAAAACCGGTGAGCTTTTCTACAAAACCCGGAAGTGAAATTCCCGCCGGTATAGGATAAGCATCAACCCATGGGTTAACTTCAGTACGCAATAGATCCATGATTTCTCCCCTAAAATCACTGAGGGTTTTATTTGGATAAGCAACTTTAATAGATTGAGCGACCTTGCAAGCAAAACGATTCATACGCTCTTTGCTAAAGTAGATTTCATTCGCGAACGACGACAAACTTACCAACATTACAAATAAACAAAGGATTAATTTTTTCATAATTATCTCATGGATTTTATGGCTTCAGTCATTGCACTTATTAAGGGCGAGACCTGATCTTTAATTAAACTCACTGCAAACGGCCCCGTGGGGTTTGAATATCTGCTTCCAGTAATTATTTGTGAGCGTATCTGACCAGTAATTTTTGATTGGTTTTCTTCACGCAGACAAATGAGCACCTGCAAGGCTTCCACATTATCCGTCACCAAATTATCTGAAGTCTCAAAACGCATCTTTAGACTGTAACCGACTTCTTCCCTAGAACATCCGCGAGTGACTTGACTAGATTCCAGGATCCCATTTACTAAAACTGATTTTGATATAAAGAGATAGGTTTTGGTGGCGATGAAGCTAATTTCATTTTGAGACACACGCTTATTGCTGACTTTTACCCCTGTTGGCGTGTAACGCTTAAGGATTTCCTCAGGGTGTAAAACAGCTTGGTCGAACTTAGAAAGTGCATGGCCCGTGCTAATTTGAAAATTTACAGGTGGAAGAGCAATGCTTTCTCGAGCAAAAGCAGGGAGAGACAGTAGAAGCACCATAAATAATAGAATTATTTTCATAGTGTCTATTAAAGCAGTTTTCAGATCAAATGATCATAAAATTGCATTTTTTATAGGGGTGCCTATTTTTTGGACACCTTGGATCTATGCGACTTTAAGGTGAAGTGAGAGCCCAAGTCCCTGGGCAATATCAATTAGCCTATCAGTTGAAATTTTATTTCAGTTTCAGGAAGTCCCAAGAGATTACACAGGTCTTCTTTTTATGAAAATAAAAAACTAAAACTGAATCACGATTATTTAAATAATAAAAAACTCTATACAGACCTGATTGATCTTTAATTCTAAGTTCATTAGCACCATTATATACTGTTGGCATATGGCGACTCACTGGCATACCAAGCGAGACACCATAAGTCTGCTGGCACTCACAAATATTCATTTATTTTTTTTAATAATAATGCTCTTTGATTTTCAGAAGGATTATATTTTTGAGAGATATAAGCTGAAACTTTTTTCCTATCAAAATAAAAACTTCCTGATTGCAGTGACTCAGTTGTTAGAAGCAACCAAAGTATCGTGTCTGCGCCTTCAGAAGGGACGCGCAGATTGTTTTTCATTAGTTTATAAAATCCAGGAAGGGAATCGATTACTCCCGCAGTCTCTACCCAACCTGGGTGCATACAAAGAATATAGTTATCTTTCCATCTATCAATTTTTGCTAGTTCTTCAACCAAGGTAACTTGAGCTCTTTTGACATTGGCATAAGTTCTGACTTTATCGTATTTAGAGCTGTGAAATAAAGTGTTGAGATCCAGCTCTCGCAAGTACATTCCCCCAGAACTTACCCATACAATCCGCGCTCCCTGCTTTATTTTTCCCATTTTTTTCAAACGGTCTATTAAATAGAAGTGTCCAAGCAATTGCGATGCACACTGAGACTCCACTCCATTCTCATTAACAAAATATTTCTCTGGCATACTACCTGCGTTCAGTACTATGTAATCAAAAGACTCACAATTATTACAAAACTTTTCTAAATCATCCCAGTTGCCCATATCCAATGAAAAAAATCTTGAATGGAGATTTTTTTCTTCAAAGATTTTTCCTTTTTTTTCGTTACGTCCTGTGAGGAAAACTTTTGCCCCCTGGATTGAAAGTGAGTGAGCAACTGCGGCACCTATGCCTGCTGTCCCGCCTGTTACCAAAGCTACTTTATCTTTCAGATCTTTTTTGGTCATATCGTCTTGAAAATTTTTTTTATGTCTAGTGTAGCCACTTCTATCGAATGAAAACAACACTGATTTATCTAGTAAGTAATCCCAAAATTTCATATGCTTTCCTTGGATTCATGGTTATTTTATCTAGCGCAAGTTAAAGTTGAGACATAGACTTCAAAGATTTGAATAAGGCTATTTTTCAATTATTTTAGCCATCATGACAGTGTCCACATATTTCTCTGGTCCATACTTAAGATCTTTTTTTTAAACTACTTCAATTTCAGAACCCAATTTTTTATACAAACCTATGCCCGTGTCATTATCAGAATGCACTCTTAAATTTATCTTTTCAATCTTATTTGTGCTTTTAGTCCAATCAATTAAAGCCTGTAGCAGAAGCATCTTCACTACTAGCTGAACAAATAAGAATATCTCTTCCATCTTTTAACTCAAAACTTCTTTGATTTATAACTGCCATTTAATTCACCTACAAATTTATAACTTGTAATCCAATAATCTCACCTTTTTCATTTTCAGAAAAAAGTATGCCTTTTTTAGAAAAAGACTTTGTTTCAATGCCAGGCTTAAGTTTAATAGATAAAAAATTACTATCTTTATCAACAAGAATTTTCGGAGAAGTAGTTTTGGAAGTTTTCTTCTTAGCTATTTTCTTTTTAAAAGTTTACCATGACTATTATCATTAACCATGAGTTCTTCCCTTCTTTTTCTATAATGACTACAGCGATACAGTTATTATGTCGCTGAATAAAAGTTTTAATCAAAATAAATTTCGGTCCTAGTGGAATAATTTAATCAGGATTTTTTAAAATACTTTCAAGCTCTTTTAGAGTAATTTTCCTTTCTTCAATTCTTCTGACTGCCTGAGGTGGTGAGACCCATTTTTGCGCGGCCATATCAATAACATCCATCACTTTTTTACTAAGGTCCTCTCAATCC
>JACMRM010000093.1 GCA_014376445.1 Bacteriovorax sp.
CTTTCATGAGAGCAATCAGCGGAGAAATGACGATCGCAGTTCCAGTTCTGGCGAGTGCAGGGATTTGGTAACAAAGTGACTTTCCTCCGCCTGTCGGCATTAGAATGAGGGCATTTTCACCAGCGATAACTGAATTGACGATTTTTTCCTGATCACCACGAAATTGATCAAAATTAAAAATAGTTTTTAGTATAGTAAGTGAGTCGGTCATGTACTATTTTACGATTATTTTTCCTGGAAGAAAAGAGGTTCCAACTTACTTTACTTGCTGTTTACTAAAAATTGCAGAGCTGCATGATATTTTTTTGCGCGCTCTAAATCTTTGTCGCTGACATTTTGCAAGCGAGTCAGATTGAGATTGTCTTTGATATCTTCAATCTTCACACTTCTGGCCAGACTATTTTTAGAGATGTTTTCAAGGTAAATTTGATATTCCAGCCCCGGCCTTTTAGTTAGGGCATCGATCGCATCTATTATTTCATCACTAAGTCCGGCATTTCTCAAGTCGATTAGAGTTGTCTCACTGTCTTCAATAACGTCATGAAGAACAGCAACGATTTGTTCATTTATATTTTCAAATTTCATCATGAGACGAAGTGGATGAAGTATATAAGGCTTGTTTGCTTTATCGACTTGATTCTCATGTGCTTTGCAAGCGATTTGGATCGCCTTAGCGAGATGGTTTGAATGGACGGTCACCTTTTTCTCTCCCTTCGAGATACTGTTCTTTTGTTATTTCATCGCCAAATAGCCGTGTATCACAATATAGTCTGTTCGAATAATGAATGGCTTCCGGATGTTCTTGCTCACCGTAAAATTTGCGGTAGATGTTTTTGGTTTTGTGATCGTAACGAAACATGACTTCTTCAAAGTCATAATCAAGATAAATATCTTCATTATTAAATCGTTCGTGACTAATGATGGCCATTGTTTACTGCTCTCCTGATAGCATCATAATACTCTTTACTTTGATTCTCAATTTCTACTTTTTCTGGAGATTCAGGTAAAACACGCCATTGTTCATAATAATCGTGCCCTTTTCCACCTGGGATTTTAGTTTGAGCAGCGATATTATTATAAGTTTCATCACCTAATAAAATACGTGCTATTGGTTCTTGTTCTTTGGCATAAATCATCGCTGGTGAATTAACTTGAATTTCAGTCACAAGACCATTTTCTGTAATGATATTTGCGTTGATCCCACTGTAACCAAGTTCGTTTGTAGATGAATCTATAATTTTAATTTTTGCACCTTTTTGCTCCAAAGTTGAAACAACAGTATTGATGCTACCTTCTTCAACAATGATAGTATTGCGAACGACATCTTTAATTTTTGATGCATCTTTAGAATAATCGGCCGTAATTTTCTCCACAGCTCTTGCAGGAGATTTAAGAGGAGCTTTTGCAACTTTTCCACCAACAGATTCTGCAATCTCATCTGCTATTTTATCAGTTTCAAATTTCGCATTAGGAGCTTTTGTATAAACATCAACAAGAGCATCCTTTTCAGCATGACTCCATCCCGATTTCTCAGCAGACAGAGTAATTTCAGTTAATGTTTTTTCAAATTGAATAATATCTTTTTGAAAAGTTTTACTCGCCAGGTAAGCTTCTTCCGATAAATAGCTGAAATAAACTTTATGCTCGACTACATATTTAATCGTCTCAAATTTTACAGCTCCCATCGAAACAAGTTCGTTCAGGCCTTGGGCAACTTCATCTGCATAACGAGTTCCCATGTTAAGAGCTTCTTCAAAGCCGGCCTTGATAATTCCACGTTCAACAAGTTGAGTTCCAACTTTTCCAAGTATCCCGGCAATTTCAGCACCTCTCGAAATGACAGAGGCCGGAGTGAGATCAAGTAAAACCATTCCGCCGGCGATGGCCTTTTCAGTAGTTGTTAATAGGTGCCCATCGATGAGGTTCTTTCCAGTGTAAAGTTCGTAAAGACCTCTTCCGCTCGCAATAAGTGGAAGGGAAGTGGCAATATCCAAAGAAATATGAGCGAGATCAAGAGTGTCGTTTGCGTCTTTCAATTTCCCGTCAGCTAATTTTTGATCAGCTTCTCTTTTAAATTCTCTGGAAATTTCTTTAATCGTCTGAACAGTACTTGCATCGTAGTTCTTGAGTACCTCGGGATTTTTCTTTAGTAGACTAAGTTTTTGCACATAAAGATTTTCACTTCTTTCATATTTTTGAACTTCTTTGAGAGTCTGAAGATTTTCAACATGAGTAAGCCCCAAACGATTATAGCGCTCAGTTTTAATTTCTTTTAGCAATTGATCTGCTAAGGCCGGATTTTTATTTTTAATCCTGACAAGCGTACGAAAAGGAATGATGCCTGTATTTAATTTGCTCCAGCGTTCTTTTTCTTTTGAGATAGGATCCAGAGATGCTTTCGGTAGTGATATTTGAGAGTCAGGAGTTGCAACATTGGTGTTTCCTGGTGGCAGCATTGCAATCGTTTTCTCTAACGCACTATTTTTTAGAGCAAAATTTTGTGCATCTGTTTTTAGATCAATTTGATTTTGCTTAAGCTGTGGAAGGGCATCAGTAGAGTAAGCACGATCTAGATTATTAAGATCAATTTCAATTTGTTTAGCAGCATTTTTTGATTCAGACCTTATGTTGCTTAATGTTTGATCAACATTATCTGAAAGTATTTTATTTGCTCTTTCAATATTAACAATTGAAGTAAAGGCCTCATAGGCAATTTTAGCAGTTGTGGCCATGTTGAGACTGCTTAAGTTGTTTCCGATTCTTATCGTCATCGTTGCTGAAGGAGATTTAATTCCTCCATCATCTACAGAATAAGAAAAGCAACCTTGCAGGTCTTTATTTAAAAAATTAGCCTGATACTTTTCTTTAAGCTCAATATGGGAATAAGTCTCACATCCACTTCCTGTTTCGGCCTGAGCAATAAAAGTGAAGCTAGCAATAAAGAGAATAAGAGTTGCATTTAAAATGTTTTTCATTTTATAGCCTCCCTTTTACTAAAGTCATTAGAGCATTCTTTTTACTCTTTAAGAGAGTGTCGAGAGAGCTTATGAGCTTGTTATTCTTAATTCCCAGAACAGAATTTTTCGTAACAGTCAGCTCGCTAATTAAATCATTAGCAATTTCAATTTTAGATTCAATTTTTTCGATATCTTCAGGAGTGACTGCTGAAATGGCCGTAAGTTGTCTGGCAGTCTGATACATTTCCATCATACGATTCGTAAAACGATTATCTTCTTCGACAGAATAAATAAAGCGATCTTCGACACTAAAGTTCGCAATGATGTTTTTGATTACATAAGGAGCGAGAGCGTTACGAAGTTTGACAAATGAAGTATAGAGCGTTGAGAAGTTTTCTTTCTCAACATCGATATTGCTTTTTAAGATCTGAAATGTTTCATCAAATTTTTTCTTATTTTCTAAACAGGCAGTATTCGATGAAGTGAATAGTTCATTTGGATCTAATCTTAGATTATTTATGTAATCTTGCCCTTCTTGAAATTTTATTTTATTTTCCTTAGCCTTTTTCTGCTCAAAGAAGGTAAACACATTACCAATGAGAGGAATGGCATCTACTCCCTTCTCATTATTACTATCAGAGCCTTTTGATCCATCGCCGGTAGCAAAAGTAACTCCACCACCATAGGTAAAATTGAATTGAGGCATGGCCATTTGAAGAGAGTTAAAGAGATAAGTTCTATTGCTGGTATAGATGTTAAACAGTTCTCTATCATTACATGCATCAGTTGATTTTAAATAGGCCTGTTGAGCGTTGTTAATGGCTTCATTGACAGTATACATGGCCTGGATTTGTTGATCGAGCTTATAAGAAGTTGTCATGAGGCCCACAGCGTCTTTATCAAGATTTTCAATATCCAAATCTTTTAAATTTTTTAAAGTATAATTGGCCCTGTTGATTTCAGAAAATCCATAAGAACTAATAGTGAAAAAATAATTATACCATTTTACCTGCAGATCTTTTTTACTAAGATCATTAACGATTCCATAGGACTCGTTAAAGGCAAAATCGTGTACCTTAGAACCCCAATCCTGGTCCTTGCATGAGACAATCAGGAGAAGAGGGATCAGGATGAGCTTTTTCATTTTAAAGAACCTTTCCTAAACCATTTGTATTGTTCTCTTCAAATTGTGCTTTTTCTAAATTTAACAATTCCATTTCAAGATTCATTTTTTTAGAATTAAGATTTACTTCGTTTTGGAATGTTTCAATATCGATTAATAACTGTTTCTGATCTTTCTTATTATTTTCCAAAGAAGAGATGATTGAATTAGCAATCTCCTGTGACTCACTATCCATGCTTGAAAGATGAGAAGATATTTTATTTTTAATTTCTTCTTGTGAATCATCCGAACGTAAATTCATTTGAAGAATTGATTTAATCATTTCATTGAGATTCTTTTGAACATTCAACGTTTGTGCAGTTTGATAAGCTAACATTTTGCTGTTGATTATAGGGAGGACCATGTTTCGTCCTATTAAATCAGAAGTAGCTGTCTGACGTTGGCGAAAATCCAAAATGTTAACGGGATCAGCATTTGATAACATTAATGCATCGATGGCCATTTGATCTATTTCCAGTTGGTTGTAAAACAAAGAACGATAGTTATCAAACGTCGCTTTATCTTTTAAGGCATCTTGAACTTGTTGCTTTAACATTGAGACATCGTAAGATGGAGAATTCAAATTATTCGCAAAGTTAAATGTAATAGGTATAAAGTTGTCTCCTTTGAAAGGATCCGCATTTCTAATGACGTCATATTTTAGTGGGAAATTAAAAAATGCACCAGGCTGAATTGATAGATTCACTTTTTGAAATGATGACGAGTTAAAGCAGCATGCACCAACATGCTTTTTACTCCCAGCAAAGGTAATGTCGATCACAGCATCATTTTTAGAAATGTCTATTACTACAGTGTTGTTTATTGTGTTGGCAAAATTGCTACCATTAATGCTGATATTTACATTTTCATTAGTAAGATTTGAATTTTGGTATATTGTTCCAAAGTCGGTAGTTGAGACTGAGACAACTTGATTACAGAATGAAGGATTTGAACATTTAGGAATTACAATTTTACCGTTAAGGTTATAATTCAAAGTAGATGTTCCATCTTCTCCATGACCTTTATCGTAACCACCTCTTACAAAAGAATTAAGAAGTAAGTTGATATTTACAGTAGAATTAAACTGGGTAACATCACTGGATAGATCAAGGTTAACAGCAGATGGTGTTTCTGTATTACATTGTCTTCCAAAACTTGAGGCAAGTTTTGTGAAGTTCTGTATATTATTGGCAACATTTCCACATCGTCCGATGTTGAAACTATAATTTAAATTAAAATTAGGTTTAATCTCTCTGAAGACAAGTGGGCCGGTGTTTGCTGCGGTTACTAATCTTTTTTTCTCTAACTTCTTTTTGTAAAAATTAATTTCTAAAATCTTTTTGGCCTTAGTGAGAAAGGAGTTGATCTCTGGTGAATTAGAGTCTGTGAGTTTGTTAAACAATCTATTGTCGTCTTTATTGATATTATCAAAGTCTTTATTGTAAGTTTTTAAGAGCTCATCGATAAGAATGGATTGAAATGCTTTTGGGAAAGCAAGAGCATGATCATTTTTAATTTCATCTAATAAGGTATCAAATGAAATATCTCCTTTAACAAGAGACTGAAGAAGCGTTTTATCAAGAGCGGAAAGTTCACTATCGTTATCAAGATCAGACTGGATAATTTGAATTAAGCTTTTTGAGATATGAGCATTCCAGAAAAGTGTACGAAATTCTTCCTGACTTAATTTTTTATCTCCATGCAATTTTATAACAGAATTTAATTCATTGTCTTCAGTAGGCGAACTAGAAATTTTAAGGAGCATTTGAAGACGATTTCCATCATCTGTTTCCTTAACTATTCGTTGAGCACTCGTTTGAGAAAGTGCGTTTATTGTAGTTTGAGTTTGTACTTCACTAGAATCAGAGCTTGATGAACTGTTCTTTGAGCATCCTGATACAATAATTGTCAGGCACGAAACGGCAATAATTAGACTAGCTTTCATAATAAGTTTCTCTGTTAAATTTTGTTTAGTTTATAAGAAGATGGTGAAAAAAAGGGAAAAGCTGAAAAGTCTATACGGAATAAAGGAGAAGTGTCTAAATTTTAGACACTTCTAAATGCGATTTTAAATATATGAGTTGTGTAGAGGTTAAGTAAGTTTATCGCTCCAGAACCTTAAAAATTCTCCCCGGTACTTTATCAACTTTAACAACATCAAAATAATGACGTGAGATCTCAGCTCCTGAGCTCGTCTGCACAAGAATTTTCCATTCTCCGGCATCATAATTAGATTTAAAAG